>NC_009922.1:624711-937067 GCF_000018325.1 Alkaliphilus oremlandii OhILAs
TCGGCGACCGCTACAAGTTGTTTTCCTATGGCTTAATACATGATATCGGCATAGTGGTTGTAGATACCTGTACACCGGAGCTATTGGACCAGGTAACGAAGAAGTTGAAATCGGGGGTGCATCAAGTGGTGGCAGAACGACTGGCCTTCAGTGGTATAACCCATGCAGAAATAGGGGCATGGCTCTGTAGAAAGTGGAACATAAGGCAGGATATTGTGGATATTGTCGAATTTCACCATACGCCTTTTTTAGCCAAGGAAACTACGGATGAACTAAAGATCATACATATTGCAGATGTAATCAGCACGATGTATTATGAAAAGCTTTTGGGTGTAAACCTCCACCATGGACTCAGCAATAAATTGATGGATTCACTGGGGATAAAGGAGAGTCATATTAAAATTATTGTTGAGAAGCTTCCTGAAGAAGTAGAACGATTAAATTATTTTTCTATCTATGGGTAGTTGCAGCATAATTTACTTTTAAATTTAGACATAGGAGATGATTCCATGGAACGGACCAATACCATCGATATGATTAGATTGAAGAATGGCGAAATGGAATGTATAGAAGACACGGTAATATCGGAATATCCCCTCACTATTTTTATCAATGGAAAGGAACTGGTGACATTGCTATGTTCTCCAGAGGGGCTAGAATATTTGGCCGTAGGGTTTTTAGTATCAGAGGGAATGATTAAAAATATAGAGCAGATAGAGAAGGTTACCATAGATCAAGACAAAGGATACGCTCATGTAGAGTTAAAGAATAAGTCTGCATTTACAGAAGAATTATTTGGAAAGAGAACCATTACTACAGGATGTGGCAAAGGAACTGTATTTTATAATGTACTGGACTCTCTAGGAACGAAAAAAATAAATCATCCTATAAAGATTGAAAGTGAAAAAATACTGGAGCTTTCCAGAAAACTAAATGAAGAATCGCAGCTTTTTAAAGAAACAGGAGGGGTTCATAGCTGTGCACTATGCGATGAAGATCGTATTATTTTATTTCACGAGGACGTGGGGAGGCACAATGCTGTTGATAAAATTATTGGAGAGGCTCTTTTATCGGGTCTAAACTTGAATGATAAAATATTAATAACCAGTGGTAGGATTTCTTCGGAGATGATCATTAAAACTATAAAGAATAATATTCCTGTGATTGTGTCAAGATCTGCACCGACGGATCTTTCTGTAAAGATTGCGAAGCAGTTCCATGTGACACTGATCGGCTTTGTTAGAGGAAATAGAATGAATATATATAATGGAACGGAAAATTTGACAATAAAATAACTAAAATATCATTATTTATTCCTATAATCCTTTAAAATATGATAAAATAAGAGTTATTAATAGAAAATAGTTTTATTATAGAATTTAAAGGACGTGAAATAGATATGAAAGATTTATATAGTAGAAGAATTAATTATATGAGGATTTCTATAACAGATTTATGTAATCTGAGATGTCAATATTGTATGCCTGCGGAGGGGATTTGCAAAAAAGATCATAAAGAGGTACTAACCTTAGAAGAGATAACAGATATTGTAAAGGCTGGCGTAGGTCTAGGGATTGATAAAGTAAGGATCACTGGCGGTGAGCCCTTGGTAAGAAATGGGATTGTAGAGTTTATTCAAATGATCTCCAATATCGACGGCATCAAGGATATCGCTATTACCACCAATGGAATTTTACTGCCTAGATATGCAGAGGCTCTGAAGGAAGCTGGATTGAAAAGAGTGAATATCAGTATAGATTCCTTAAACCCAGATAAATATAGAGAGATCACAAGGGGTGGGGATTTATCCAAGGTCTTAGAAGGGATCAATGAATGTATCCGATTGGGTCTAACTCCAGTAAAGCTTAATGTGGTAGCCATCGGTGGGTATAATGACGATGAAATTGAGGATTTTATTCAATTGACCATGGACAAGCCAATCGATGTGCGCTTTATAGAACTGATGCCTATTGGAGAAGCTAGCCAATGGGGAAAAGATCGATTTATTTCGAATGAAGAAATTGTCCATCGGTTTAAAAATTTAGTGCCCATGGAAACAGAAAAATCCAGTCCGGCAAAATACTATCAGCTTCCTGGTGGCATGGGAAGAGTAGGGCTAATTAATCCTATCAGTAGTCATTTCTGTGGAGACTGTAATCGAGTACGATTGACATCCGATGGTAAATTAAAGCCATGCTTACACAGCAACCATGAAATTGATATTTTAGATGCGGTTCGAAATCATCCAGAAAAAATACAGGAAGTTTTAGCTTCTGCCATTCTGAGTAAGCCAGAAAAGCATGATTTGCTTACGGACAGCCATGAAGAGAGCAATAGAGGAATGTCTCAAATCGGAGGCTAGTCATGGCAAAGGTAAAGAGCATAAGCTTTAAGGAGAATAACGGGTGGACGGAGTGCAATCACTTATATTTGGATGCCTCAAAGTTGAAAGAGAGCAAGGGCAGAATCAGCTTCATTACACAGATAGGGCAAGAACGACTTCTTAAGGATGAAATGAAGGGATTTTGTCACCAACGGTTTAAGGCAAACTTCGTTGTTAGGGAAATGGAGATCAAGGACTTAGTTGTAGATATGCAGCTTCGGGTAGGAGATACCATCGTAAGCATCATCCAGGTAGGGAAGGCATGTCTATTAGAGTGTCCAATCATAGAGGCGTCTAATCCATCCTGCTTTGTGAATCGACAGGTTTTCTTTGGAGCGATTATTCGAGAAGGACTTGTAAAAAAAGAGGATGCTATTCATATTTTAGACTAGGTGTTTTTGAACACCTAGTTTTTTTATGACCTAACCCAATTTATGCGACCAAAGGAAGCAATAAATTGATGGTAGGTCAAACGCAACGAACACCAAATTTGCACGACCAGAGGAAGTGAACAAATTTGAGTTGTGAGACTGCGAAATAACCCAATTTATGCGACCAAAGGAAGCAATAAATTGATGGTAGGTCAAACGCAACGAACACCAAATTTGCACGACCGGAGGAAGTGAACAAATTTGAGTTGTGAGACTGCGAAATAACCCAATTTATGCAATGAAGGAATAGGAAAGAATAATGTCCCCCCCATTGGAATAAAATATATGGGGGGGATTCGCATGAAGAAAAGAGAATATAAGGTTTTTCATATTTTTTTATGCCTATTTTTAGTCGTATTTATTGTCCTAGGGCCTTATTATCTAATCAATTATCGTCCAAATAGTGTGGATTATAGTAAAAAAAATAAGGCACAGGAGCCTGGGTGGCAGGGGATTATAACCTTATGGGATTATCCTAGATTAGATAAAAAGACGGGAACAAATTTTGGATGGATGTACGAAAAAATTAGAGCCTTCGAAAAAGCAAATCCAGGGGTCTATATAAAGTTTACGCCGCTCAGCTGGGAAAAGGGCCCCATCAAAATAAATACTGCGGCAAAGCTAGGAGGACTACCAGATATCGTCCCTATTGGCAATGATTACGGTTTGATGAATCGGGGTGTGCTAGAAGAGCTGAACCCTTATTTAACGGGGGATGAAATACAAGATTTTAGAGAGAATGCGTTAAAAGCTGTTACCTACCAAAATAAAATCTATGGCATCCCATGGATGATGACCACCTATACCATGGTTCTCAACTTAGATTTATTCAACGAAAGAGGTGTAGAACCTCCAGTTGATGGACAGTGGACATATGAAGAATTTGTCAGTAAAATGGAATCACTAACTTTTGACAGTAAAGGAAATAATAAAATAGATCGGTATGGTTTTAACAGTTTTATAGAGCCGGGATATTATAATACATGGGGAATTTTGCTGAGTGATGGTGCTAAGGTTTTCAATGAAAAAATGCAGTACAGCTTTAACGACGATAAGGCTTTAAGTGGACTTACGAAGCTGATGGATTTAAAATTGAAATACGGCATTACCCATCCAGATTTCGGTACGAACAATTCAAATCAATCATGGACGAACTTTTACAAGGATCAAAACATAGCAGTATACCCTGTGGGAACATGGGCATTGAACGTATTGGATAATCTACAGAAGGAAGGAACTGGACTCAACTACGGCATCGCTGGATTTCCAAAGGGAAACTTGGGAAAATCCATTACCTTAAACAACACAGTAGGGTCCTATGGTATGGTAAATCAGGAAAGTGAGGAAAAGAAACAGGTTATTATCAGCTTTTTAAAATTTTTAATAAAGGAAGAGTACCAGAAGGACCTGATAAGACTCGGTGTTTTTCCAGCTAGAAAGTCTATAGGAAATATCTATACCGATGACACCAATATGACCATGATTTATGAAGAACTACAAAATGCAAATATTGTATTTAATCATCCTTATTGGAAGGAAATCGATGAGATTCTACAAAGAGAAATACAGCAGGGAGTTCTTGGTAATAAAAGTCCAGAGCAGGTTTTAAAAGATGCAGAGGAGAAGATTCATATACTGTTGAATCGTATTGAAAATTGACCTAGGACCTTAAAAAAGGTATACTTTAAATGAAAGTATTTGGAAAAAATATGACAATGGACATAGATATAGGAGTGAACAGAGTGGATAAATTAAAAGCATATAAAGCGTTGACTAAGGTAATTCCTCAAGACCTTGTTTTATTGGATGAACCGATGAAAAATCATACATCCTTTAAAATCGGTGGCCCAGCAGATATTATGGTTATCCCAGAAACCATCGATCAGCTGAAAAGTGCAATTAAACTTAGTAAAGAAAATCAAATGCCTTATTTTATCATAGGAAATGGCAGCAATTTAATCGTAAGAGATAAGGGGATGCGGTGTATCGTCATTAAAATTGCAGAGCAGTTTAGTAAAGTGTCTTTTCAGGGCAATACGGTGATTGCAGAGGCTGGTATTTTACTATCCAAGTTATCTAAGAAGATCATGGCAGAGAGTCTAAAAGGCTTCGAATTTGCCAGCGGTATCCCTGGAACCCTAGGCGGTGCAATCACCATGAATGCAGGTGCCTATGGAGGCGAGATGAAGGATGTTGTGAAAGGTGCCCATCTATTGAATGACAATGGAGAGGTCCGATATTTTACCCTAGAGGAGCTAGAACTGGGGTATCGTACGAGTATCATCCAAAAACAAGGCTATATTGCATTGGATGTTGAACTAGCTCTTGAAAAAGGCGATTATCAGGAAATATTAGAAATCACCAGGGATTTAACCGAAAGAAGAACTACAAAGCAGCCGTTACATTTACCTAGTGCAGGCAGTGTTTTTAAAAGACCGGAAGGATATTTTGCAGGTAAGTTAATACAGGACAGTGGACTCAAAGGACAGCGTGTGGGTGGCGCACAGGTATCAGAACTGCACAGCGGTTTCATTGTGAATGTGGGGGATGCCACGGCGAAGGATGTTTTAGACCTCATACAATTAATCAAAGATCGAGTGTACGAAACGTTTCATGTACAGCTAGAAACGGAAGTAAGAATTGTTGGAGAAGAATAAAGAGAAGCTTTGCCTACATAAGAGGAGATGGTAAGTATGAAATTTGTAATAATCACAGGGCTATCTGGTGCCGGTAAAAGTCAGGCGATTAAATACATGGAAGACTTTGGTTACTATTGCGTTGATAATTTGCCACCGACTTTGCTCACGAAGTTTGCAGAGCTATGCTATCAATCTCAGGGTCCCATGGCGAAGGTTGCTTTAGTGATCGATATTAGAGGCGGAATGTTCTTTGAGGATCTCTTTAGTAGCTTAGAGCGTATGACAGAGGCAGGATACCAATATGAAATTTTATTTTTAGATGCCAGTGACAAAGCATTGATAAAGCGCTTCAAAGAAACGAGAAGAAGCCATCCACTGTCCGTAGATGGCTCAATTCCTGAAGGAATTGCCCTAGAGCGAGAAAAGCTGAAGGAGCTGAAGCAAAAGGCAAAACATATTATCGATACAACAAACCTTCGGTCTGCCCAGTTGAAAGAGGAATTGAATAATATTTACGTAGAAGGAAATCAATCGAACAATTTAATCATATCCATTGTATCCTTTGGATTTAAACATGGGATTCCTTTAGATGCAGATTTGGTTTTCGATGTGAGGTTTCTACCGAATCCATTCTATATCGAGGACTTAAAGGAGCTTACAGGCAATGACAAGAAAGTGCGAGATTACGTTATGAACGCTCCAATCAGTGTGGAATTTTCTAACAAGCTTAACGATATGATCAGTTTTTTAATTCCACAATACATAGAAGAAGGTAAAAACCAATTGGTAATTGCTATTGGCTGTACCGGTGGTATGCATCGCTCTGTTACCATCGCCCACGTCCTATACAACTATCTAAAGGAAAGAGGATATCGGGTACTAATGAATCATAGAGATTCCAATTTATCCATAGGAAGGAAAGGATAGACCAATGAGATTGATCCACTGGCTGAAACCCGGATTAAAAATTAAGAGATGGATAATTTGTGGCTTGGGAGGAATTGTACTTGTTTCCATAGCAATTTCCAATTATCTGAATCAGCTGAATCTTAAATTGAGCTTTTTTATGAGCGTCTTCCTAGGACTAATCGGTCTTATTACTGTATTTCTTTCTTTAAAAAGTGGAATTGTCTCTATTTTAGAGTTTGTATATTATCCAGTGACTTTGACTGGGAAAACGGATAATGGAAAATTAGATAAAAAGATTTATGATAAGAAAATCTTAGCAAGAGGACCGAGGGTGGTGGTCATCGGCGGAGGTACTGGGCTATCGGTTCTTTTAAGAGGTTTAAAGCTATTTACGTCGAATATTACGGCAATTGTTACAGTGGCAGATGATGGTGGAGGATCAGGCAAGCTGAGAGAGGACTTAGGGATGCTGCCACCGGGAGACATTAGAAACTGCATACTGGCTTTGGCCGATATGGAGCCTACCATGGAGCAGCTATTGCAGTACCGATTCAAAGAAGGCGATCTGAAGGGTCAGAGCTTTGGTAATCTGCTCATCGCCTCTATGAATGATATCAGTGGTAATTTCGAGGAAGCCATTCAGAAAATATGTGACGTTTTAGCTGTGACAGGAAAGGTTCTGCCCGTTACCCTTAGAAATATTACCCTCTATGCAAAGCTCCAAAATGGCACTGTCGTTAAAGGAGAGTCCAACATACCAATCAGAAGTAAGGCAGAAAAAAGCCCTATCGAAAAGGTTTTCATTAAGCCCAAGGAGGCTGAAACCATTAAAGATGCCTTATGTGCCATTGAAGATGCAGATATTGTTCTATTGGGTCCTGGCAGCTTATATACCAGCGTTGTACCGAATTTACTTGTAAAAAATATAAAGGAAAGCTTAAATAAAACAACGGCTATCAAAGTGTATATCACCAATGTGATGACACAGCCAGGAGAAACCGATGGATATACAGTCTCCTCCTATGTGAAGGGGCTTTTAAACCATTGGCCAGAGGGACGACTGGATTATGTAATTGCTAATACGGGCACCATCAGTGATATTGTCAGCTCAAAATATGAAACAGAAGGATCGGAAGTTACAAAGCTAACCGAATACGATAGAGAAATCCTAAGTCATATGGGGATTCAACTGATCACAGCAGATTTAATCGATATCAAAAAGGACTATGTGCGCCATGATGCCATTCAATTGTCGAAGATGATTATTGATTTGGTGCTCCAATATAAAGTTGCCAGTGACAAGAGTCGTATTATCGATTATTTTTATTTAAGAGAATTATTGAAGAAATCATAAAAGCCCGTAAGGGCTTTTTTGATGGAGGATTGACGGAATTATGCTTCTTCCATAAGAGATTCTTCTTCATCATCTACTTCAAATGGAAGGATGATATTTAATATAATACCAACAATGGCAGCTAGAGCCATGCCCACAAGCTTTATTTCTACAAAGCTTAATTTTATCGGTATGGTAGCGCCACCGAGACCAAATACTAATATCACCGCGATGATAATCATATTTCTAGATTTAGAGAAATCAACCCTATTATCCACCAGTGTTCGAGCGCCAATAGAAGCAATCATTCCAAATAAAACAATGACAGCGCCTCCGATAACTGGCTTTGGAATCGTACTTGTGAATGCATTCAGCTTTGGAATCAGTCCGATGAGTATGGTTATAACGGCAGCAATTCGCATGACTTTGGGATCCCACACTTTGGTTAGGGCTACGACTCCTGTATTTTGTGAATACGTTGTATTTGCTGGACCTCCAAAAAGAGCAGAGACCGAAGTAGCCACGCCATCCCCTATGAGTGTACGTGTAAGGCCTGGATCCTTAGCCAAGTCTTTTTTCACAACGCCACTCATTGCAAGAACATCACCAATATGCTCCACCACTGTTGTAAGTGCAATTGGTGCAACAATCATCGTTGCTCCCAAATTAAATTTAGGTAGTGAAAAGTTTGGGATGCCAAACCAAGCTGCTTGAGCAATTGGAGAATAATCTACTCTGCCTAAGATGGATGCCAATAGATATCCTGCGCCTAGACCAATGATAACAGGAACAATTCTAAGAAAACCTTTTCCAAATACAGATATGGCAATAATCGTGACTAAGGTCAACATGGATAACAGCCAATCCTGAGAAGCCATGTTAATTGCATTAGGAGCTAGGGTCATGCTGATTACAATAATAATAGGACCTGTAACGATGGGAGGGAAATATTTTAGAATTTTTTCAGAACCATAGATAGAAATCAATAAAGCAAAAATTATGTAAATAAAGCCGGCGACAATAATTCCTCCTCTTGCATACTCTAAGCCATATAATTCCCCTGCCAGAATAACAGGTGCAATAAATGAGAATGAGGAGCCAAGATATGCAGGAACTTTACTTTGTGTAATAAAATGAAATATCAAAGTACCAATTCCAGACATAATGAGAGCAACACCGATATCCAGTCCCGTTAATATAGGCACTAATACCGTAGAAGCAAAAAGTGTAAAAACATGTTGAAGACCTAGAGCTAAGCCTTTCATTGCACCGAGGGAGCTAATGTCTTCGATTGGAGCATTATGTACTTTTTTAACTTTACCCATTTACATTTCCTCCTTTAGATATCAATCAATTTGTATAAGCGCATAAAGTATGGGACGATCCTCCTCCCTATTTAATTTTGAAGATACGTATATACAATGATATACGCCGTATTATGAACATAATCCTTTGTCAAATAATGACCAAAATCTAAAGAGAACTTGCGAAACTATTTGTTTATTATATATAAAACTGTTTATTTAAGTACATAAGCAGTTCTAACTTAACAAAAATTGAATAGAATTGTGACTTCGCAGCGACAGCGTTATTTCATTTATATGAATTTTAAAAATACAAAATGTATTGAATATATATACGGTAGTTACTAAATATTGAAAACTGTGATTTAATATGGTAACTTAGTAATATAATAAAAACAGAATTCTAAATATGGTATATAATATACAAAAGAGCAGTTGAAGCATAAAGGAGTGGAGGTTGTGCGTGAAGAAATAAGTGCTGGAGGCGTTGTCGTTTTTGGAAATACCATATTGCTCTTAAAAAAATATAATGGAGACTGGGTACTTCCAAAAGGAAAAGTAGAACTGGACGAAACCTTTGAACAAACTGCTATTAGAGAGGTATACGAAGAAGCCTCTGTTAAAGTAGAAGTTATCAAATATCTTGGTGAAATACACTATACCTATAAAAATAATTGGGAGGATAATAATCTGATCAATAAAACTGTACATTGGTTTCTGATGCAATCTAGAACCATGGATTGTATTCCTTTAAGAGAAGAAGGCTTTATTGATGCTAAATTTATTCACATGAATAGATCGGCAGATTTAGCGAAATATCATGACGAAAAAGAAATTATAACGAAGGCCATTGCAGAATATAACAAAACCTCTAATGCATAAGAAAAATGTACCTAAAAATAGATTATAAAGGTTGTGGTAGTATGTCATTTTCAGCAGTGACAAAGGGCGAACTTGCAAGAATTTATTCGAAAGACAGATGTTGCCAATTGGCAGAGCTAGCTGCTTTAATAAGAATGTGCGGTACTCTTCAATTGGTAGGAGGTGCACAAAAGCTAAATATTAAATTAACTACGGAAAATCCGGCAATTGCAAGAAAATTATTTAAGCTTTTTAAAGATTTATTTGGTGTTCATATCGAAGTAATGATCCGTCGAAATCCAAGGCTAAGAAAAAACAATCATTACTTAATGGTTGTGACCCATGGTATGGGGAGTACGGATATTTTAGAGAAGGTTAAAATTCTAAAAAAAGAGGCGAATTCCTTCGATATTTCATATGGTGTACCTTTAATGTTACTGCAGAATCGTTGCTGTAGACGGGCTTATTTAAGAGGTGCTTTTTTAGGGGGCGGCTCAGTCAGTGATCCCGAAAAAACGTACCACTTAGAATTTGTTACCCATAGCCATGAGCATAGTGAATCTTTAAGGGATTTGATCAATGACTTTCAGTTAACCTCAAAAATCGTAGAGCGAAAGGGAAGCTACGTCGTATATTTGAAAGAAGGAGACCAGATCGTGGACTTATTGAATATTATGGAGGCTCATAGTGCTTTGTTGGAGCTGGAAAATGTACGGATCTATAAGCAGATGAGAAATGATGTAAATCGGATCGTTAATTGTGAGACAGCAAATTTAAGCAAAACTGTAGATGCGGCCATAAGGCAGATTGAAAACATAGAATATATCAAAAATACCGTAGGGTTAGGATATTTACCAGAAAACCTAAGGGAAATCGCGGAGATTAGATTGGAATATGAGGATGCAACACTGAAGGAGCTAGGGGAGATGCTCAGCCCAGCCATCGGTAAATCTGGTGTAAATCATAGACTGAGAAAAATTGATGAAATCGCCACGAAATTACAAGAAGGAAAAATAAAAAATTAAGAATATTTAATATTTTGTAGAAAATTATATTAAATAAAGTAAAATACAAAGAAAAGCTCATTTTAGGGCTTTCTTTTTTTATTATAAAATTAAGAATATTTTGCCCTTCACTACGAAAAATTGATATAATATTCTTAATAGTATGGAAGGAGTGATTTTTTTGATTAATAATATTGATATTTCAAATGCAATGACTATTAAATTGGATAATATACTTCCAGAAATGCCTCCCTTTGTTGAAGGTATTCGAAGAGCACCGGATAGGGGATTTAAGCTAACGAAGGAACAGACAGAAACTGCACTGAAAAATGCATTGCGGTACATACCAGAGGAACTGCATGAAGCTTTAGCACCAGAGTTTCTAGAGGAACTGATGACTATGGGGAGAATTTATGGTTATCGTTTTAGACCAGAGGGGCAGATCAAAGGAAAACCGATACAGGAGTATCAAGGGAATTGCATAGAGGGAAAAGCCTTCCAAGTAATGATCGACAACAATTTAGATTTTGATGTAGCGCTATATCCATATGAGTTAATAACCTATGGGGAGACAGGAAGTGTATTTCAAAACTGGATGCAGTATCGATTGGTAAAAAAATATTTAGAGGTTATGACGGACCATCAAACATTGGTTCTGGAATCAGGACATCCATTGGGATTGTTTAGATCCAAGCCAGATAGCCCAAGAGTCATTATCACCAATGCTCTCATGATTGGTATGTTTGACAATTTAGAGGATTGGGAGATTGCAGAACAAATGGGTGTAGCCAACTACGGACAAATGACTGCTGGTGGATGGATGTACATTGGACCGCAGGGAATTGTTCATGGAACATTTAACACCTTATTAAATGCAGGTCGATTAAAGTTCGGTATGGGACCGGAAGAAGATTTAAAAGGAAAGCTATTCATCAGTTCAGGTTTAGGCGGTATGAGCGGTGCACAACCTAAGGCCATTGAAATTGCAGGTGGTGTAGGTATTGTGGCAGAAGTGGACTATTCTAGAATCAAAACGAGATACGACCAAGGTTGGGTGAAGCGATACTCAGCAGATTTAAAGGAAGTGTTTGATATTGCCAAAGAATACATAGAGAAGAAAGAGCCAATGTCCATTGCTTACCATGGAAATATTGTAGATTTATTGCAGTATGTTGTAGATCATCATATCAAACTAGAACTATTGTCCGATCAAACGTCTTGTCATGCCGCATATGATGGCGGATACTGTCCGCAAGGATTGACCTTTGAAGAGCGAACTGTAATGCTGAAAAAAGATCGAGGAGCGTTTAAAAAACGGGTGGATGAAACCCTAAGAACCCATTTTAATTTGATTAAAACATTAGTAGAGAGAGGCACCTATTTCTTTGACTACGGCAATTCTTTTATGAAGGCAATCTATGATGCAGGGGTGAAAGAAATCTCTAAAAATGGCATCGATGAAAAAGACGGCTTTATATTCCCATCCTATGTGGAGGATATTATGGGACCAGAGCTTTTCGACTATGGCTATGGACCTTTCCGCTGGGTTTGCTTAAGTGGAGATCACGAGGATTTAATTAAAACAGACAAAGCCGCAATGGATTGTATTGATCCGACGAGAAGAGGCCAAGACAGAGATAACTATGTATGGATTCGAGATGCAGAAAAGAATCAGTTAGTGGTAGGAACCCAAGCTAGAATCCTTTACCAAGATGCGATGGGAAGAACTAAAATCGCACTGAAGTTCAATGAGATGGTGCGAAATGGTGAAGTAGGACCGATTATGTTGGGAAGAGACCACCACGACGTTAGCGGTACGGACTCTCCATTTAGAGAAACAGCCAACATTAAAGATGGAAGTAATGTAATGGCAGATATGGCAACCCAATGCTTTGCAGGAAATGCTGCAAGGGGTATGAGCTTAATCGCTTTACATAACGGTGGCGGTGTAGGCATTGGAAAATCCATCAATGGTGGATTTGGCATGGTGCTGGATGGCAGTGAAAGAGTGGATAAAATCTTAAATTCTGCCATGCCTTGGGACGTCATGGGCGGCGTTGCAAGAAGAGCTTGGGCAAGAAATGAGAACTCTATTTCAACCAGTATGGAGTATAACAAAAACAATGAAGGTACGGATCATATTACCATACCGTATGTACCAAAAGCAGAATTGGTTCAAGGTTTAGTTGAAGCTGCTTTCAATAAAAAATAAACCTATGAATATGAATATAAAAAATTCGTACAAAATGAGAAACATTATATTTGTTGCAGTATATTCAAATACAAAACAATGAAAGGGTGGACAAAATGAGCAATGTAAAAAAAGTAGTTCAATGTGTACCTAATTTTAGTGAAGGAAGAGACTTAGACAAGGTAGAAAGAATCATCAATCCTTTTAGGGGAAAAGAAGGCGTTAAGCTTTTAGATTATAGTACAGACTTCGACCACAACAGAGCTGTAGTTACTGTAGTAGGAGAGCCTGAAGCAGTGAAGCATGCTGTGATAGAAGCTATGAGAATCGCTATCGAGGAGATCGATATGACAAAGCACGAAGGACAGCATCCTAGAATGGGCGCAATCGACGTTGTACCCTTCATACCGATTAAAAATATGACCATGGAAGAAGCAGTTGAGCTGGCAAAGGAAGTAGGAAAAGAAGCTTGGGAAAAGTATAACCTACCGATATTCCTTTATGAGAAGGCAGCATCTAATCCGGAGAGAGAAAACCTTGCAACGGTTCGAAAGGGACAATTTGAAGGCATGGCAGAAAAGGTAAAAGCTCCTGAGTGGGCTCCTGACTTTGGAAATGGGGAAATCCATCCTACAGCTGGTATAACCGCTGTGGGCGCTAGAATGCCATTGGTAGCCTTCAACGTGAACCTAGATAGTCCAACGCTGGAAATCGCTAACAAAATCGCGAAAAATGTAAGACATTTATCCGGTGGATTGAGATACTGTAAAGGGATTGGCATCGAGCTGAAGGAACGTGGTATCGTACAGGTATCCATGAACATGACGGACTATACAAAAACAGCTCTATACCGTGCTTTTGAGCTTATAAAGATAGAAGCAAGACGATATGGCGTTAATGTAATTGGCAGCGAAATCATCGGTCTATTGCCTATGGAAGCTCTCATAGACACAGCAGTGTATTACTTAGGGGTAGAAGATTTTTCAATGGATCAGGTTTTAGAATATAGAATGATGGAATAGATAAAAGCAATGGAGAACCCTATAGAAGGGGATTCCATTGCTTTTTTATGTTTTGTATTTTTACTATTTACTAAGACATAAACTATAGTTTTAATCTGCCATTTACAGATCGAGCGTTTACTACTTCCTTTGCAAAAACATAAGGGCTATAAGTGAAGGTTGTTAGAATAATAAATAGAAATAAGAATAGGACGGTAGTTCTTAAATGACTTATTTTATGGGTTTCTTTGCTAAACATCCATGTAACGAGAAGGCTAAACAATAAAATTAAAAATATAATCACATATTGGGAACCATAAGGAGATAGTAGCTTTGGATAAATAACGGTATATCGATCATCGTAAAATTCATTGAAAAATTTCATAAAGACGATATAGGTACTGAAGGACAGCAGTAGAACATAGACATTTTTATTCAACTTTTTTGAAAGATACATGAATACAATAAAAACCAAGCCAATGGGAATTACAGTCACCATGCCTAAATAAGCCAACATCGGCAGTGTAGTAAAAATATTATGAGCGAACATTTCTACGATGGAGCCCCAAGTGATGATCGTATCCTTTAAAAGAATACCCGCTGTTTCACTGATAGAATGCTGTATTTGCATCGTTAAAATACTGATAAAAAATAAAATTAACAAGTAGCTAGACATCACTGGGTTTGAATCAAACCATGAATTTAACTTTTCGAAGCCTTTTTTATCGGATAGACCGTATTTTAATATGAATAGAACAATGCCTACAACAATGAGCCACCCTATGGATTTTAGCACCTGACTTATTTCTGAAAATAAATTAAATTGTCCATATTCAGTGATATACGCCTCTAGCAATGCACCAACCTCTGCAACTTTAGATAGATTGATAGAATCAGAAGTGTCTAGCACTGTACCTATATTTTCGTTACAATCATAGGTTAATGTGGAGGCGATCATACCAAAATTTCGAAATAAAGCATATTCTCCCTGTAAATATCCATCGTCCAGTTCGTAGGAGATATTTTGTCCATCAGCAGTAGTAGCCAGTTGATGGAGTATTTTGTTCGCTGTTTTTCTCTCCGTTCTTGGTTTTACAAAAGTAGCGATTTTCAAAGGGGTATCTCCATCAGAGGATAGATGATCGAGATAAATGATCTCAGCTTTTTCAGGAAAGGTCATGGAATCTCTTAAATATTGTTCAACGCCCATAGAACCTGTATGCTTTCCATTAAAACCTGCAAAAAGAAGGTTTGAGTCTAAAGGTTTTTCTGTAGTAGATAGTATACGGGCTAATTCAAGGATTAAGGAAATTGAGGCTCCATTGTCAGCGGCGCCAGGATAAACTTTTCCATCCCAATTTAACCCTAAACCATCGATTGATGTTGCTATGACAAGGTAATCTCCATTGGGATAATTCTTTCCCGGCAGAACGTTATAGATATTACTAGATAAAATTTCTTGAAAGGTAATTGGGATATGGATATCTAGGTGGTACCCTCTATTTGTATAATCTAATAATGCTTTATATGTATTTTTTGGTACCCCTATTTTAATCAACCCATTGGCAGGGATCATCGTATTTTTATCACCAAGGTGAACCTTTCTTTTTGTAGTAAAGTTATGATCTAAGTAAATAATGACTTTAGCTTTTCCTAAATAATATAATCGATGGTCTATTTCTTCGTCACTGAGCCGTAGTTTTTTCATAGGATTGTCTTCATAATCGATCAGAACGGCCTGATCTTTAAATTGTTCATCGCCCTGAGTAATTTCTTTAGGGTCTGTAATATGATTCATCCGACCTTTAAAGCTTCCACCCATACTCATATTGTCCATTATGAACATAAAGTTTTTCTGTTCTTCATAGGCATCAACGAATTTTCCATCAGATTCGATCACATTAAATTTCGGTACGCCATTCCACGTAAAGTTGACCGCCTTAAACTCCTGTCTATAGCCTTCGCTGGTAAAGCTGCGGAGTCCCATGTCTTTAAAATGATCTTCTATGTAGGCTAGAACCTTTTCATTACCCTTGGTGCCGATTAATCTGCCTTCATATTCCGGTGATGTCAATGAATCTAAATGGGACTTAATATTACTTTCGTTAATACTTGTTTTCATTGGCTGTCCACTTGAAAAAACAGTGGTAAGTACAATAAAGAATAATAGGGGCATTGCAAGCTTTAAACATACTTTCTTCAAACGATGCACCTCCTGCTCTGGTTTATTTTTCGTAGCATATTGGAATGAATGCCACACATGGCTTGGATATCAGTTTGTACATATCCCATAGACCCTTTGATATCTTCAAGTTTGGAGCAAAAATCAGTAAAATCATAAGATGCAAAAATAAAATCTCTCCTACACCAAATTAATTCCAGTTTAGATATAATTAGTTCTATTATATAATAAAATCAGATAAAATAAAATATTTTGAAAATAATTAGAAGGTTTGGCGTAAATGGTTCTGAAACTACCGAAACTCTACAAAACCTCCCATATAGATAAAATATAAAAACATCTACAGTTTTGAAGGGGGAAAATAATACGGACCTACCCGTTGTGTGAAAAATTAATGGAAAGAGGATTTTTCCATGGCGATGGATATGGACTTAAATAGATTCATGAAGATCGTGATAATTTATTAGAAAAAATAGGTACAGGGAAATGAATCAAGCTTACAAGTTTATTGAGAGATGGTAATATGCTGGAAACATATTGTTGTGCGTAATGTCAAAATGAAATCGATTGAAAATAATAAACTGTAGATTTCATTTATGGGCTTCAGTACAAAAGAATAATGAGGAATTCAAATCTATCATATTTTGCGTAGCCTTAGAATAAAATTTTGATCTTTCCATGGATTCCTATAGTGAGATCGAGATTTTTATGATAAAATACTAAAGATTAGAATCGATACGCTAAGGAGAAGAAAGGAATCGAATAAAATGAATGTAGGATTTATATCTTTAGGATGTAGTAAGAACTTGGTTGTGACAGAAGAAATCATCGGCTTATTTAAAAGCAACCATTTTAATATAGTGAATAAAAAAGAAGATGCAGAAATCATCGTTATCAATACTTGTGGATTTATAGAATCAGCAAAGCAAGAAGCCATCAACACCATATTAGAAATGGCGAAGCTCAAAAATAACAAATGCAAATATTTGATTGTAGCGGGATGTTTGGTCCAGCGATACAAAAAAGAGTTGGAAAAAGCAATTCCAGAGGTGGATTTATTCATCAGTATCAGTGAATACAAGCAGATCTGGAAGGAAATTGAGAATTTATTGGACTTAGAGACCGGCAAGGAGTCGAATCTAGACTATCATAATAGGGTATTGACCACAGGCAGTAATATGGCGTATTTAAAAATAGGGGAAGGCTGTGATAATCACTGTACCTATTGTGCCATTCCAAATATTCAAGGCCCTTATATCTCTAGAACCATGGAGGATATTCTAAAAGAGGCTAGAAATCTTGCGAAACAAGGGATCAAAGAGCTGATCGTTATTGCACAGGATACGACAAAATATGGCCTGGATATCTATGGAGAAGCAAGACTTCCACAGCTATTAGAGGAACTTTGTAAAATAGAAGACATCGAGTGGGTCAGATTCTTATACGTATATCCAGAGAGCATAACGGATGAACTGATCAAAGTCGTGGGAGAGAATGACAAGATCTGTAATTATTTTGATATTCCAATTCAGCATATATCAGATTCTGTATTAAAACGAATGAATAGAAAAAGTGATGGTGCCAGTGTAAGAAATATCATTGAAAAAATAAGAAGAGAAATTCCAGATGTGATCATAAGAACAACTTTAATCGTAGGGTTCCCAGGAGAAACAGAGGAAGACTTCAAAGAGCTGTATGAATTTGTGGAGGAAACCAAGTTCGACAAGCTGGGGGTGTTTGCTTATTCTAAAGAGGACAATACACCAGCAGCAAAGCTGAAAGAACAGATTCATCATGCGACGAAAAAAAGCAGACTTCGTAAGATCATGGCGTTACAGGAAAAGATATCGAGAGAAAGCTTAGAGCAAAAAGTAGGGAATGTTTACAAAGTATTAATAGAGTCCAGAACCAAAGGGGGCAATTACTATATCGGCAGAACCTATATGGATGTTCCCGATATGGATGGTGTCGTTTATATCGTCAATAATACGAAGGAAAATTTAATGAATACCTTTGTAGATTGCAGGATTCAAAGAGCAAAGGATTATGACTTATTTGGCGAATTATATACAGAAGGAAAATAAAAAATGGAACCAGGAACTATCATCACATGATACTTCCTGTTTTTTTATGACCTAACCCAATTTATGCGACCGAAGGAAGCAATAAATCGATGGTAGGTCAAACGCAACGAACACCAAATTTGCACGACCGGAGGAAGTGAACAAATTTGAGTTGTGAGACTGCGAAATAACCCGATTTATGCGACCGAAGGAAGCAATAAATCGATGGTAGGTCAAACTTTACTTGTTTTAGTAGGAATACAAAAACTATGATATTTTTAAAGAATCTATTATAATGGAAGTAATACAACTTACTTAAAGAAAGATATTTGAAATAATTTTAGTACAAATAGGTAGCCAATATTAAAGATAAAACCTGTTTACCTATGAAACCGAGGTGAAATAAAATGAGCAATCAATTCGTACATCTACACGTTCATACGGAATACAGTCTTTTAGATGGATTCACTGTGATTAATAAGGCAATGGAACGAGTAAAGGAGATGGGTATGAACGCCATCGCCATTACAGACCATGGCAGTATGTTCGGTGTAGTGGACTTTTATAAAGCAGCAAAGAAAAATGGCATCAAACCCATCATTGGCTGTGAGGTATATACCGCACCTAGAAGTATGGCGGATAAAGATCCACAGAAGGATAAAAACCAAGGTCATCTCGTTTTATTGGCGAAAAACGAAGAAGGCTATCAGAATATCATAAAGATGGTATCCAATGGTTTTTTAGAAGGTTTTTATTATAAGCCGAGAATCGATTACGATGAACTTGAAAGGCATAGCAAGGGAATCATCTGTTTGAGTGCCTGCCTTGCAGGGGATATTCAGCAGCTTTTACTGCAGGATCAATACGAAAGCGCTAAGGCTTTGGCTCTAAGACTCAATGCCATGTTTGAGGAAAATAGCTTTTATTTAGAGCTACAGGATCACAACATGGCGGAGCAAAAAAAGGTGAATTTAGGGTTGATAAAGCTGAGCAGAGAAACGGGAATCCCTTTGGTTGCAACCAACGATGCCCATTATATCAATAAGGAGGATGCCAAAGCACACGATATTTTACTCTGCATACAAACTGGAAAGATTGTAGAAGATCAAGAGCGGATGAGATTTCCCAATGATGAATTTTATCTAAAATCTCCAGAGGAAATGATGAAGATCTTTGACTTCGCACCAGAGGCCATATCCAACACCGTTAAAATTGCAGAACAGTGCAACTTTGATTTTGATTTCAATACCATCCATCTACCGGAATACCATGTGCCTCAAGATGTAAACAAAGAGGACTATTTGAGAAAGCTTTGCTTCGAGGGATTGAATAAAAGATATACGTCAGTGACAGAAGAGCTAGAAAGTCGTCTGGAAGGGGAGCTTTCTGTTATTGAGAAAATGGGTTATGTGGAGTATTTCCTAATCGTTTGGGACTTTATAAAATATGCAAAGGATAACGGTATCCCTGTAGGGCCGGGCAGAGGAAGTGCAGCAGGAAGTATCGTGGCCTATACCTTGGGAATCACCGATGTGGACCCTATCAAATACAATCTCATTTTCGAGCGTTTTTTAAATCCTGAAAGAATATCCATGCCCGATATCGATATTGACTTCTGCTACGAACGACGGGAGGAAGTCATCGATTATGTGAAGCAGAAATACGGTGAAGATAAGGTGGCTCAAATCATTACCTTTGGAACCATGGCAGCGAGGGCGGCCATTCGAGATGTAGGTAGAGTGATCAATATGCCTTATAACGAAGTGGATAAAATAGCGAAGCAAATCCCCTTTGCCATCGGAATGACCATAGAAAAAGCGCTGAAGATGAATCCCGAGCTAAAATCCATATACGAAGAAAATGAGCAAGGCAGATATTTAATCGATATGGCTAGAAGGCTAGAGGGAATGCCGAGACATGCTTCCACCCATGCAGCAGGTGTGGTAATTGCTAAAAAACCACTAAAGGAGCATGTGCCTTTATATGTTCATGACGATAACAGTACCACACAGTTTACCATGGGAACCTTGGAGGAACTGGGACTTTTAAAAATGGATTTCCTAGGACTGAGGACATTGACCGTAATAAAGGATGCCATTGACTTAATTGAAAAGAATCACGGTATTAAACTGGATCTTTCCGACAGTAAATACGATGACGAGAAGGTCTATGATTTGATCAGTAAAGGCGACACACTGGGGTTATTCCAGCTGGAAAGTGCCGGTATGATCCAGTTTTTAAAGGAGCTAAAGCCCAATTGCTTCGAGGATATTATTGCGGGGATTTCTTTGTATCGTCCAGGGCCTATGGATTCCATTCCAAGATATATTGAAAATAAAAATAACCCTGAGAAAATTAAATACATCCATGAAAGCTTGGAGCCTATTTTAAATGTAACCTATGGCTGTATGGTCTACCAAGAGCAGATTATGCAAATCGTTCGAGATTTAGCCGGATATAGCTACGGAAGATCAGACCTTGTAAGACGTGCCATGGGAAAAAAGAAAATGGATGTAATGGAGCAGGAAAGAAAGAACTTTATCTATGGTATCGTCAATGAAAAAGGCGAGGTAGAAGTTGCTGGCTGTATCAGGAATGGTGTGCCAGAGGATGTTGCAAATAAAATATACGATGAGATGATCGACTTTGCAAACTATGGCTTTAATAAATCCCACGCCGCCGCTTATGCCGTTCTTGCCTACGAAACTGCTTATTTAAAAACTTACTATAAGGTAGAATTTATGGCAGCGTTAATGACCAGCGTCATGGGCAATACGTCGAAGGTAGTGCAGTACATTCAAGATTGTAAAAAACAAAATATAAAAATACTGCCCCCGAGCATTAATCGAAGCTTTAGTAAATTCACTGTTGAAGGTGAAAGTATCCGCTTTGCTTTAGGCGCTGTAAAAAATGTAGGTATCGGTATGATCAATAATCTGGTTCAGATTCGAGAAACCACAGGAGATTTTTCTACATTTTTAGATTTCTGTCAAAGAGTAGAATCGAAAGATATCAACAAAAGGGCTGTGGAAAGCTTAATCAAATGTGGAGCATTTGATAATATGGGTGGAAATCGTGCACAGCTAATGGCAAGCTTCGAAGGCATCATGGACAATATACAGCAGGAGAAAAGGAGAAAGCTAGAGGGACAAATTGACCTTTTCCAAATGAATGAAGAGATGGATGCTTCAATGAACACCGTAAATTTTCCAGATATCAAAGATTTTAGTGAAAAGATACGGCTCAGTATGGAAAAAGAAGTGGTGGGCTTTTACATCAGCGGCCATCCACTATCGGAATACGAGAAGGAATTGGAACAAATCGTTTCTGCCAATAGTGCACAGCTGATAGAGGCCATGGAAAATTTAGCGGAATCCCAGTTGAAAGATGGACAACCGATCATCGTTGGTGGTATGATTGCAGAGATCAATTCCAAAATAACGAGAAACAATCAGATGATGGCTTTCATCGTTTTAGAAGACTTATTTGGTAGTTTAGAATGCATTGTTTTTCCCAGGACTCTAAAGCAATACAATCACTTGATAGAGGAAGATGGCTTTATTGTGATTCAAGGGATATTGAGCTTGAAAGAGGATGAGGAGCCAAAAGTATTGGTAAACCGTATGACACCTTTAGTAAAGGTATCGGAGGAGCATTTGAAATCTCTAGAAAAAGGGAATCATAAGGTCTTTATTAAGCTGAAAAGTAAAAAGGACTGGCATCAAATTGAAGAGATTAAGCCTACATTAAAGAAGTATAGTGGGAGTACACCCATCGTCATTTATATTGAAGAAACCAATGAAAAGCTGAAAGCAGATAGAGGACTGTGGATATCTTTAAATGATGAGGTTATATTGAAGCTCCAAGATTTTTTTGGAGAGGAAAATATAAAAATACTGTAATTTAAATTTTGTAGGATAGTACCAACTAAGTTATAAATATGTGATATAATATGACATGGACAAATAGAAAAGGGTTATTTAAAAATTCAAAATGATAGAGGAGGCCTAGTTAAATGTGGACAGTTATATACATGGCTAATACACGTCAAGACGCAGAAGAAATACAAAATATACTAGTGAAAGAGGGCTTCTTGGTTAAAGTTAGACCGATTAGTAAAAATAATGTAGATGGAACGACGGAAGTTTTAGTACCAAGATCAGAGGTAGAAGAGGTGCACTCTATTTTGATTCAGCTAGGACTTTAGCGATCAGTTAGAATACAGAATAAAAGTTGAGCTGTAATTGTTTAACAAAGTCCATTTAGGTTAAATATCTATATAAATGAGACTTTGTTATTTTTAATTGTTGAAGAACTTATAAAATTTTGGTGGATGAAAATTTAAAGGCGGAGCGAGAGTGGGGGCTATACATGAAGAAAATTGCTGTATTAACCAGCGGTGGCGATGCACCAGGAATGAATGCTGCAGTCCGTGCTGTAGTAAGAAGCGGAATTTATAATGAGATGAAGGTCATGGGGGTAAAACAAGGGTACAATGGGTTGATTAACGCTCAAATAGAGGAGATGAATCTTTCTTCTGTAGCGGATATTATCCATCGCGGAGGGACCATCCTCAGAACTGCAAGAAGCGAAGAGTTTATGACAGAGGAAGGGCAAAGAAAGGCACTGAATGTCATCAAGGTTTTAGGAATCGAGGGGATTGTTGCAATCGGTGGAGATGGTTCCATTCGTGGTGCAAAGACCCTCAATGAACTAGGAATCCCTACCATCGGTGTTCCGGGAACCATTGATAACGACTTGGCCTATACGGACTATACCATAGGCTTTGATACCTCTGTTAATACAGTAGTAGATGCCATCAGCAAAATCAGGGATACTTCCACATCCCATGGACGAGCTAATATTATTGAAGTTATGGGCAGACATTGCGGCGATATTGCTCTGATGGCTGGACTGGCAGGAGGCGCAGAAAGCATTATCGTTCCTGAAGTCGGTGTTGATGTGGATGAGGTATGCAATAAGCTTTTAAAGGGAAGATACCGAGGAAAACTGCATAGTATCATCATTTTAGCGGAGGGCGCCGGCAGTGCAATTGAAATGAGTAAGGAAATTGAAGAGAAAACAGGGATTGAAACGAGAGCGACAATTCTAGGACACCTGCAAAGAGGTGGAAGTCCAACGGCTTCCGATCGAATTCTAGCCAGCAAATTGGGCGCAAGGGCTGTAGAATTACTTCTTCAAGATATCGGCAATCGAGTGGTAGGCGTTCATGGAAAGAATGTGATCGATATGGATATAGATGAAGCTTTAAGTATGAAAAGCAATTTTGATATAGAAACCTATGAATTGACGAAGATACTATCTATTTAGGTGTGAGCTAAGGAGGTTTTAAAATGAAAAGAACGAAAATCGTATGTACCATTGGACCTGCAAGTGAAAGTAAAGAGGTTTTTAGGAAATTAGTTATGCGGGGACTGAATGTTGCAAGATTAAATTTTTCCCATGGTAGCCATGAAGAGCACGGTGAAAGAATTCGGGTAATCAAGGAAGTAAGAGAAGAATTAAACGAGCCTGTAGCAATTCTATTGGATACCAAAGGACCTGAAATTAGAACGGGTAAGTTTAAAGACACGGAAGTAGAGCTTCTGGAAGGACAAGAATTCACCATTACGACGAGAGATGTTCTTGGAGATAATACCATCTGTAATGTAAGCTATGAAGGGCTTGCAAGAGATGTAAAGGTAGGGGACAGTATCCTAATCGACGATGGTCTAGTTGGTTTAAAAGTTCAGAATATCGTAGGAGATACAGATATCCAATGTATCGTTGAGAATGCAGGGATTGTAAAGAATAATAAAGGTGTCAACGTACCAGGCGTAAAAATTAATTTACCTGCTATTACAGAAAAGGATGAATCCGATATTAAATTCGGTATCGAAATGGACATTGACTTTATCGCAGCTTCCTTCGTTAGAAAGGCAGCAGACGTTTTAGCTATTCGAAAGATTTTAGAAGATAATAACGGAAGCCATATTCAGATTATTTCTAAAATAGAGAATCAAGAGGGGATGGACAATCTGGATGAAATCATTGAAGTTTCAGACGGATTGATGGTTGCAAGGGGCGATTTGGGTGTAGAAATCCCTACGGAAGAAATTCCTTTGGCTCAAAAAGAAATGATCAGAAAATGTAATAGAGCTGGAAAGCCTGTTATTACAGCGACACAAATGCTGGATTCCATGATCAGAAACCCAAGACCAACTCGCGCAGAGGTAACGGATGTTGCCAATGCTATCTTTGACGGAACCGATGCAATCATGCTTTCCGGAGAAACTGCGGCTGGGAAGTATCCAGCAGAGGCAGTCGAGGTGATGAGCAACATTGCCAAGCGTGCAGAAGCTGCCATCGACTATAGGGGACTTCTAAAAACGAAAGCCATAGAAATGGAAACCTCTGTGACGGATGCTATCAGCCATGCTACCTGCACAACAGCAGCAGATTTAGATGCATCTGCCATTGTTACAGCTACATCTTCGGGATATACTACAAGAATGGTATCTAAATTTAGACCATCAGCACCGATTATTGCAACGACTACAAGCGAAAGTGTAAGAAGAAGATTGAGCTTAATCTGGGGGGTTTACTCTGTTATTACAGAGCAACTTCATTCCACAGACGATATCATTGATATCTCTGTAAGCAAGGCCCTAGAAGCGGAGCTAATTCGTAATGGAGATTTAATTGTAATCACAGCAGGCGTTCCAGTAGGAGTTTCCGGTACGACCAACCTAATCAAAGTTCATATCGTAGGAGAAGTCATCCTATCTGGAACTGGGATTGGAAAAAAAGCTGCCACTGGAAAGGTTGTTATTGTAAATAGTGTCGAAGATGGACATAAGGTTGAAGAAGGCGATATCTTAGTAGCAAAAGCAACGGACAGAGATTTAATGCCTTTCATAGAAAAAGCTGCTGCAATCATCACAGAAGAAGGCGGCTTGACTAGCCACGGCGCTATTGTTGGATTGAACCTGGGGAAAGCAACCTTAGTTGGAGCAGATATGGCAACCATAAAGCTAAAAGAGGGAGAAATCGTTACGGTAGATGCCTTAAGAGGCTTGGTATACAGCGGAGAAACAAAAGTTCTTTAATTGGAAAGGAATAATATACACAATAAGCTAGGGAGATACATATACTATATTAAAATCAAAATCTCCCCCTTGAAGATATTGATGATATAAGTGTAAAAGGATCTACGAAAGTATGTAGATCCTTTTACAGTTTTTTGTATAATACTTTTTTGTCAAAAAAGTAATTAAAGCAATGAAAACCGATACTCAAAAATCAATGGTTTTAGAAAGAGATTATTAATAAACTTTGAAAATCAATGAGTTTATAAAAAAGATATATTGGATGGCACTCAATAATATAAGTTTTTCCTCGAAAGGTATTTACATATCTATAAAACGTTGTTATAATTATATCAAATTCCAGCAATTTACGGATGGAATTTTTTTAATGACTATTAATGACCGACTGGTCATCAATTTTAATGGAGGTATTATGGCTCGATATACGTCTTTAGACCCAAACAAATATATTTTAATAAGACAAGCTGCAATCGATTTATTCTATAAGCAGGGAATCAACAATACAAACATGCAGGAGATTGCAAAGGAGGCCGGTATTGCAAAGGGCACTATATATTTGTATTACAGTAGTAGAGAGGATTTAATAGATCATATTTTTAATTATTCTTTAAGTTTGCATATTGAAGCTTCAATGAAAGATGTAGAAATTCAAAGCAGCAATAGTGAGAAACTCAAGAAGCGAGTAAAAAATATATTGTTCTGGAATCATGAATATCCGAAGGAAGCCTCAATTGTAAGTGCATACTATAAACCAGTCAATATTGTTGGAACAGATGATGTTTCTTTAAAAGAATCATATGAAATAAATAAGGTATTTTTACAAGAAGGAATTGAACAAAAAGAGTTCAAGGAACTACCTCTTGAATTTTTATGCAAAATGTTTTTTAGTTCAGTGGAAGGCATTTCAACATATATAAGAAAACATCCCAGTGTTTTAGAAGATGAAAAACTCCTAGAAGCTATGGTAGAAACAACAGTTGCAGGGCTTAGAAAGGTTAAATAAAGGGTAATCCTTTCATTTATAAAAAATAAAAGAGGAGAGAAACTATGAAAAAGACAAAGCAAATTTTATCGGTATTATTAGTATTTATAATGATGTTGAGTTTTGTTGGATGTAGTAAACCTGCTTCCAATGGTGGCGAAGGTGCTCTGTTTAAAGCAGGAACGTATACTGCTAAAGCAAAGGGTCTAGGTGGAGATGTTGAAGTTGAAATGATTTTAACAGAAACAACGATTGAATCCGTAAAAGTATTAAGCCATAGTGAAACACCTGGAATTTCAGATCCAGCGATCGAACAAATCCCTGCGAATATCGTAGCTGCTCAAGGACTAAAGATCGATGCTGTTTCCGGAGCAACGGTAACAAGTGAGGCTATCCTAGCAGCTGTTATTGATTGTTTAACACAAGCAGGAGCGAACATTGAGGAATTAAAGACAAAAGGTCTTAAAGCAGTTGTGTTAGAAGATGAGACAATAGAAACAGATGTTGTCGTTGTTGGTTCTGGAATCGCTGGTCTTTCCGCAGCTGTTTCAGCGGCAGAAGAAGGAGCAAAAGTGGTACTACTTGAAAAAATGGGTAGCGTTGGTGGTGCTTCGATTACATGTGGTGGAGAAATTTTAGCTGGTGGTTCTGAAATGCAAGCAGCACAAGGAATTGAAGATACAGCAGAAGGACTAAAACAATACTGGTTAGAAGTTGGTAAAGGAAAAATAAACGAAGAAATCATCAGCTTTATAGCGGATAAAAGTGCAGATACTGTAAAATGGTTAGCTGAAAGAGGCGTGAAGTTCAGAAATGTAACTTTCTCTTACTACTACCCAACGCAAAGCGTTTACAGAAACCATGCAACTGAAACTTTCTCGGGAGCAGACTTTATTCTACCATTACAAGAAAAAGCTAAAAGCTTAGGCGTAGAATTCAGATTTGAAACACCAGCAGTTTCTTTAATCAATGATAAGGGAACGATTAAAGGGGTCGTTGCAAAAAATGCAGGAAGAACAGTTACAGTCAATGCAAAGAGCACAATTTTAGCTACGGGTGGGTATGCGAACAATAAAGAACTGGTAGAACAATACATGCCAAACGTAAAAGGTTACGGATCAGCTTTAGGAGAAGCACTGAACGGAGACGGTTTAATCATGGCTAGAGAAGTAGGTGCTGAAATCGTTGCTAATGGTGGCGGTATTGTAGCGCCAATGGATTTAGGAGCTACTAGATACGTAGATGCAGGTGGAATTTTCTTAAACGTAACGCCAGAAGGAAAGAGATTTGCTAATGAAAACGAATACTGGTTTAAGCGTGCGGCTACATTATACCATGACTTAGGATTTAGTAATTATTTTGCTATTACAGATTCTAAATTAGATAATGAAAATTTGGAAAAAGCAGTTGAAAATGGAACCGCTTTTAAAGCAGATACAATAGAAGAATTAGCTAAGTTCATTGGTGCAAAACCAGAAATTTTAAAGGCTACAGTAACTCGTTACAATGGATTTGCGGCTACAGGTAAAGACGAAGACTTCGGTAAACCAGCAGTAGGGCCAGTAGGTAACAGAGAAGATAATCTTAAAGAATTACAATTATTAAATGCAGTAGATCAAGCCCCATACTATGCGATTGCATTCAATACAACAGGTGTAACCGGAACATTTGGTGGACCAAAGATTGATATGAACGCTCAAGTGATCTCTACAACAGGGGATGTAATTCCAGGATTATACGCTGCTGGAGAGGTTGCCAACGGAGAATTATTCTATGAGCAATATCCATGTTCGGGATCTTCTATCCAAATGAGTACAAGAATGGGTATCCAAGCAGGTAAGGCTGCAGCAGCGGCAAAATAATATGAGCTTAGGAACAAGATAATGGATACACACAATTAAAAGTCTAGATCAAAAGTTATCCATACGTAAATTGAAAAAATATGGACAAATAAATGAAGGGACATATTATACATAGATAATATGTCCTTTTTTTTAGATATTTGTAGGCAACTTATCAATAAAATTTTACAAATTTACGCAATCATATTCATCTAAAGAAAACATTTTTATATTTTTTGAAAATATTGGTATAAAAATTGAAAAGTGCGCTATAATCATAATAGGATTTAAACGGACAACTGATTCTATTTTGTGCACAGAGATTGAATTCTCTGTGCAATTTTTTTTAGCAGTTGAAATTTTAAATGGAATTTAAAATTAAGTGCGCCATAAAGTTTGTACACCTAAGTGAACAAATTTTATTAATTTTCAGGATTGATATAGACTGGGCTCTGAAAGTCATATTTTGTGAAGCCTTGGCCAGAATCATGTTTTACTTCAAAGCTTACGTCAGTTACATTTTCAATAGATTGAAAGGTAAAAACAATACCATCGATCATTCTATTTCGAAGAGAACTGTTATTTTCGTAGGCCTTTAGAAATGCTTCGTTAAAGGTTAGGGTAAGAAGCCCATCATGGAAGCTATAGTCCAGAAGCTCCACTTCATTAGGAACAATAGGGTGCACCTGAGCGTTATAGATGCCAGAAAGATTAAATTTTAAGGCATCAAAAAACATTGGTATTTTAACACCATTCGTATCGTTTCCTAAAACAGCAGTAAACTGTTCAAAAGGAATTGGTACTAATAAAAATCGACCAGTATCGGACAAATAGGATGTATAAATCACATCAACAGCTGTACCGAAATAAGGCTGATCCATGGTCATACCGTGAAAAGCTTCCTTTAATATTGTACCATTAAATTGAAACTGAACCTTAGAGATTCCCTTTGAAGATACCATGGAGTTTACTAGACTACCCACCGCCATAGTGGCGATGCTAGAACCATCGTCATAGGGACCCAGGTTATTTGGCAAATTAATATAGGCAGTGTCTCCAGATTTTCCCGCTTTTCCATTAGGAGGAATAGAAGAACCCTTCTGTAAGCCAAGAGCTGCCTGTGGACCTTGTTCTAAGTTTCTAAGAATTGTAGTCAGTGGATACTCTGTATAAGGAACAAATCTCGTAATAGGAGAGAGATATTTTAAGTCCTTATCTGGAAAATAAAGAGTTAAAGCCATTTGTCCCTTTGGAGCAGATGCCATAGCATTGACATAGGTGCCTTCACTACTAAAATTTATATGAAATTCTGCTTGCTCTAAATGAAACTCTTTTCCTTGGGAATTGGGATGCAACGTTAATTTATAAGAACCATCGGGCAAGTCTAATTTACTTTGATCAAAATCAAAAGTAATATAGGCAGGAGATTCGCTATACAATTCCAAAGCTTTATAATTCTCATTAGGTGCAATATCGTGGAGAGATAAACCTTCAATGACCTTACCGTTATTCATTAATGTAAAAGTAAAAGGGTTACCTTCATCAAATAGAATACGGGTGTAATCTGAATTTGCGGAGAAACCATATTTGATTTTTACCTGATGATTGGATACGACTTCCTCCTCTGTAGTAACCGTAATATATTGGTTCTTGGGAGTGATGGTCGGAATTAATGCAGTAAAGTCCATAGTACTTGCATAAATCGGCATACCAGTGGCGGTTATGCCTATTAGGATCAAAATCAAAATGTTTCTGATGGTTCGTAACATTCAATCAACTCCAATCGTAGCTTGTCCTAAGTTATAATCCCATTATAGGATATTACATCCTTTCCGTAAATAGGAATCGTACAACAAATGTTAGCAAAAAAGTATGAAAGTAGTGTAGAATAATAATGGAGACATGTATTTCGACAGTTTTAGTATCTATCGCTTCATATTCGAGGGATACAGACTGTATTTGGAGCATGAGAATAAAAAATAATGAGGATTGTCAATATAAGGAGTGTTTGAACAGTGCTAGATAAAAGTAAGATATATGAAATGGAAATCAGCGGATTGGGGCATAGTGGAGAAGGCATTGGTAAGATTGATGACTTTACAGTTTTTGTAGAAAATGCGATTCCTGGAGATGTTATAAGGACTAAAATAACTGTATTAAAGAAAAATTATGGTGTGGGGGAGCTGTTGGAAATACTGAAGCCTTCAGCAAATAGAGTAACACCAAAATGCGGCATCGCAGGGATCTGTGGTGGATGTCAAATTATGCACATGGATTACGAACAACAGCTGAGAACGAAAAGAAATACAGTGGTAGAAGCCTTGAAGCGTATCGGAAAAATCGATGCTGTGGTTCATCCTACGCTAGGTATGGACAACCCCTATGAATATAGAAATAAGGCACAATTTCCAGTGGGAATCTTAGATGGAAAATCAATTTTAGGATTTTATAAAAAAGGAAGCCATGAGATTGTAGATACGGAATATTGTCATATTCAGGCACCGATTAATACGAAAATCGTTCAAGTGATAAAAAAATACATCGATGATTTCGATGTTGCCGTATATGACGAGAAGGAGCATAGCGGTTTAATTCGCCACGTGGTGACAAAGGTGGGGTTTGCCACAGGAGAAGTGATGGTGATAATGGTAACCAATGGTAAGGAGTTTCCTTATAAGGACAAGCTGATAGAAATGTTAAAAGAAAATGTGGAAGGGCTAAAAAGTGTAGTCCAAAATATCAATATGAAAAATACCAATGTGATCTTTGGCGATACCACATTTACTCTATATGGAGAGGATCAGATTGTAGATTATATCGGTGATTTAAAGTTCAATATTTCTGCAAGATCCTTCTATCAAGTGAACCCAGCTCAGACTAAGGTGCTTTACGAGAAGGCACTGGAATATGCAGACTTAACAGGGAATGAAAGAGTGTTTGATATCTATTGTGGTATTGGAACCATATCTCTATTCTTGGCTAAAAAAGCAAAAGAAGTTCATGGGATAGAGATTATCGATGCGGCCATCGAAGATGCGAGGGAAAATGCGAGAATCAATCATCTAACCAATACGAAGTTCTATGTTGGAAAGGCAGAGGATGTAGTGCCGAAGCTATACAAAAGCGGTCTTGTTGCCGATGTTGTCGTAGTCGATCCACCAAGAAAGGGCTGCGAGGAAAGTGTCCTAGAAACCATCGTAAATATGGCTCCAAAAAGAGTGGTATACGTCTCCTGCAATCCAGCGACCTTAGCTAGAGACTTAGCTTATTTGGATGAGAAGGGATATAAAACTGTGGAAGTACAGCCGGTGGATATGTTTTCGCATTCGAGTCACGTTGAGTGCTGTGTGTCGCTTGAAAGAATAAAAGAATAATAAAATCATATTTAAGCTATCTCATATCATAAAAGAAAATTATGGAGATAGCTTATTTATATGTATCTAAAATAAAATAGAACAAGAGACATAAACCATAAGTGGACAAAAACTATGGATAGAAGTGATATAAATATAGAGAGAAATACTTTAATTGTAATGTAGAAAGCAATAATAACAAGAGAAAGCAGGGATATAGTATGAAATTTGATGTAGATAAAGAGTTAATAGAAGTACAAATCAAGTATATTCAGAAAGAAATATCTATGATTGAAATGGTATTAAGAAATAAAGATTATGATACTTTAGATTTTATAATACTTCAAAGTAATTATGAAGTAGATTTAGGAGATACTGCAACATTAGAAGAAAGATTAAATGTATATAAGAGTTGGTATGAGCAAGTATTATATTTATTATTTGAGTATGAAGAGGAGAATGAATCATTAGATGATGATATTCTTGTAGTAGGAATTGATTATTGATGATAAAAGGGTAGTATTTAGAATAATTAGATTCAGATAAAGCATAATATTGATTTTAAATAATTTAAATGATATATATAGCAATAATGGAAAAGAAACTAAATTCAAAAGTGTATATATTATAATTACCACGTGGAGAAGGAAGGTGAAAAATTTGGAGCTAAAAACCATTATATTTAATAGTTTAAAATACATTGAGACAAATATTAATGAACCTATAATGGCAGAGGATATTGCTAAAAATGCAGGGTATTCATTATACCATTTTTCAAGAATGTTTAAAAAACAAATGGGATTGCCAATTATGGAGTATGTAAAAGAACGAAAACTGATTAGGGCCTCTGAAGAAATAGTAAATGGCAAAAAGATAATTGATACTGCACTAAATTATGGCTATCAGTCACATAGTGGTTTTACAAAAGCATTTAAAAATAAGTTTGGTTTTTCACCAGCTCTTTTAAGAGCATTTAGTTTTCAAATTAATTGTTTAGGGGGTAATTGTAATATGAGTCATGTATTTATGAAATCAACAGCCATTCACGCGACAAAAGAGGAATTGTATGAACTATTAATAACGACAATAAATGAGAATATGTTAGAATATGACCATGAAAAAATTAGGAAGGCATATGAATTTGCCTGCAAAGCATTTGATGGGAAAAAGAGGTATTCAAATGATGATTATGTAACACATCCAATTAATGTTGCTATTCTTTTATCAGAAATGGAGGCAAGTGAGGATACAGTCATAGCTGGATTGCTACATGATATTCTTTTAGAGAAATCAAATATATCTCTAAAAGAAGTAGAGAAAATGTTTTCTAACAGCATTGTAAATATTATTAAAGGTGTAACAGAATTTAATGGAAATAGTGATATAACTGATGAAGATGTAATAATGGTTAAATTAGCTGAACGGCTTCATAATATGAGAACAATTGAGTTTATGGATGAAGGTCGTTGGAAGGAGAAGGCAAAAGAAACATTAGATATATTTTTACCCATAGCAGTAAAGATGAATAATGAAAAAATATTAGCAGAATTAAATGATTTATCATTGAAATATATTTAAGACTTTTTTATCTATATTTAAAGTAATCTTTATAATACAATTAGGATGCATCATTTTGCATTGTCTATTAGGGGATTTTTAGAGTAGTCTAAGTAAGGTTTAATAAGATGCTTTTAACTAAGGCATCTTATTTTTTATGCAAAAAATAAAGGGTGTATCTTTAAAAAAATAAATTTGGAGACATAAAATCCTATTTATGCATAAATAGGTCTTGATAGACTAATAGAAATAGAAAAGAAATTTTAATAATAATTAATGGAGGTAAAAATGATGAAGAGATTCTTGGTAGTAAGTGATTATTCAGAATATGAACAAGCCATGAAAGCCAGCAATGGCATTGAAGTCATAGCAGTCGTTTCAGGTGAAAGAGAAAGAAAGTCATTAGCTGATGTAATTAGAGAAAGTAAAGATGTAGAGGAAATAGAGATAGATAGTATAGTAAATGCATTTTCATCAGCCATAGAAGTTAAAGAAATGGATAGGCTACAATTAATTGGACAGATAATTTAAGGGCATGTACAATAAAAATATAAAATTAAAGGAGCTACGCCCATGTCTGTTGAAAAACGTCCTCGCCCTACCTATACGGATGAGTTTAAAAACCAAGTAGTACAATTATATAAGAATGGAAAACGCAAATGCAATATTACCCGCGAATACGATATTGCTTCTTCTTTATTAGACAAATGGATCAAACAGGCGGATACTAGTGGTTCTTTCAAAGAAAAAGATAATCTTACTCTAGAACAAAAGGAACTAATTGAACTTCGTAAACGCAACAAACAGCTTGAAATGGAAAATGATATTTTAAAGCAAGCCGCGCTGATTATGGGACGAAAGTAAATGTGATTCGTAACAATGCTCACAAATACTCAGTATCAGCAATGTGCAAGGTCCTAGAAATTTCAAGAAGTAGTTATTACTATGAATCAAAGCCAAAACAGTATGAATCTAAGCTAACTTCCAAAATCAAGAAAATTTTTCAGGAAAGCCGTAGTAATTATGGCACCAGAAAAATCAAAGCAGCTCTTAGAGACAATGGATATCAAGTCTCCCGGCGCAGAACCGGAAGAATCATGAAGCAGGAAGGGTTAGTATCAAAGTATACAGTGGCTCAGTTTAGGCCATATGCAGATAAATGCAACGAATCACAAATAGAAAACTTGGTAAAACGGAAATTCGATGATCGTTCACAATATAATGTAGTTGTAAGTGATTTAACATATGTACGAGTAGGAAATCAATGGAATTACATATGTGTTCTTGTCGACCTATTTAATCGTGAAATCATCGGATATAGTGCAGGTAAAAATAAAGACGCTAACCTAGTTTCAAAGGCATTTGCACGTGTAAATACAAATTTGAAAAATATCCAGGTATTTCATACAGATAGAGGCAATGAATTCAAGAACAAACTTCTGGACGAAACCCTTAAAATATTTGATATAAAGCGCTCCCTTAGCAAGAGAGGATGTCCTTATGATAATGCAGTTGCAGAAGCAACGTTTAAAATTATAAAGACGGAATTTGTAAAATATAAGGTATTTGAAACGCTAGAGGAATTACAATATGAACTGGCTGATTATGTGAACTGGTTTCATAATCACCGACTTCATTCCTCGTTAGGTTATTTAACGCCAGCTACATTCAGAATGAATACCCTTAAAAAAGTTGTCTGAAAAACTGTTGACAATCCACCACATCAATGTTTATAACAGAAGTGAAATAGGCTTCGCACTTAAGTGTGGTGTAACTCTTAAGGAAAGGTTGTGAGAATCTGAGTCATGTCCCATATGGATACAGAATTGAAAACGGTAAAGCAGTTATTGATGAAGAAAATGCAGAGCAAATGAGGAAGCTCTACAAAGGATACCTTTCAGGCAGGCAGAGTATATCTACAGCCTGATAGAAAGTGAGGTGGATTCATGATTTCTCTAGCTCAAAATGTTACTGTTCTTCTCTAGTCCAACAAGAAAGTGAGTCACGATCTGCTAACGTTCGTTTAGGCTTATAATTTAGATACCAGCAAGGAAAAGTTCCAGTCAACCACAACTGGCTCTTGGGATACACCAAAGACGAAGACGGTCACCTCATAATTGATCCAGAGCAAGTCGAAGTAGTAAAGCGCATTTATAGAGAGTACATTCAAGGTAAGAGCTTTTTACAGATAAAAAGGTCCCTTGAAGCTGATGGAATTCTAAACGGCGCCGGCCGTTCAAAATGGAATGAAAGCAATATAAAGCAGATCTTAACTAATGAGAAGTACAATAGACTTACAAACCTAAATAATTAGTAGTATAATACAACTATGTACCTAACAAATATTAGTTAGTTTAGGAGGTGATAATCATGGACAAGAAGCATGAAATCCTTAAAGCTGCATTTGATATTTTTTGCGAAAAAGGATACAATCTGTCTGTTTCTGAGCTTGCTGGTGCGGTGAAAATCAAAACGCCGTCACTCTACAGTCATTTTGGGAGCAAGGACGAAATCATTGAACTGGTTATTCGGGATGAAATTCAAAGATACTATGCCTCTTTAACCGAAAAAATGTTAGAAGTAAAGAGCTTGAGCTGCAAGGAAGCGATGAAAAGCCTATTTGTTTATGTGATTAAATATTTCTCAAAAGATAATAGGATTAAATTTTGGCGTGCCATACCATTCATTCAAAATCAACAGCTTAAAAGTATTTCTACTCAGCTGATTGTAGACAATGACAGGATCTTCAAACAACAGATGCAGATATGTTTTTCAAAGGGTCAGTCCAATGGTGAAATCAGACTGGATGCATCCCCAGGAGCTCTCCGTCTGTACCTTTGCATACTTCAAGGTGTGCTGGACGGTATGCTTTTAGGTTCGGAAGAGCTTGTCGATAGAAGCAATGTTGATGAATTGTTCGAGGCATATTGGGATGGTATTCGCGTCATTGGTACCAATTAAAATAAAGGAAAAATTAGCATAGAGTAATTGTTTTATTGAAGGAGGGAATTAAATGATCTCAAATCAATGGTACGCAATACTACCATCAAAGAAAGTTAAGACTGACAAGATCGTAGGTGTAAAACGGATGAACCTGGATCTGGCAATATTTCGAAACAGCAAGGGTGAAATCGGATGTGTGGTGGACCAGTGCACGCATCGTGGCGCTGCGCTCAGCTTGGGGAAGGTCAAGGATGACTGTATCCAGTGCCCATTCCATGGACTTGAATTTAATAAAATCGGTAAATGTATGTTTATTCCTGCAAATGGGAAGGCCTCTACGGGAGACATCAGCCGATACAATGTCAAGCATTATCCTGTAAGAGAAGAAAATGGAATTATCTATCTGTGGTATGGTGACGAGGAAAAAATCACTGATGATCTGCCTTTCTTTGATAAGGAAATCGATGATTCATTCGTGTTCAGCGAGCTTGAAGATCACTGGAATTCGCACTATTCAAGATGCATTGAAAACCAATTGGATGTGGTGCATCTTCCTTTCGTACATCAAAGCACTATTGGTAGGGGAAATAAAACTCTGGTTAATGGTCCTAAGGTAGTCTGGGAAGACGGGATTTTAACGACCAGTGCCAATAACGAGCTGGATCAAGGTCAAAAACCCAAATCACCGGAAGAATGTGTCATCAAGGATACCCATTTAAGTTTCCGATTTCCCAACATTTGGATGAACCACATCAGTGAGAATATAAAGGTCATTATCTATTTTGCTCCCGTTGATGATGAAAATACCGTGCTCTATATCCGGTTTTATTGCAAACTGACAAGTCTAAGGCCGATAAACAGCTTGATCGCATACATAGGTAAATTTGCAAACAAAACAGTCGAAAGACAGGATAAACGGGTTGTTATAACACAAAAGCCCAAAGCTTCGTCATTAAGATCTGGTGAAAAGCTTGTACCGGGCGACGGTCCTATTATCAAGTACCGTAAAATTAGAGAAGAGCTAATAAACAGCACTGTAAAATGAAATGATGTTTTATATTTTGGAGTGAGCACTTGATTGAACAAAAGCAAAAGGAAGGATCAAGCAATGGATTATGATGTTATATGTGAAGAGTATAATTCTGATGACATATTGCGGTATATATTTATTTGTCCATACTGGATACAGAGCAGGAACGTAAAAAAGATGACGGACCTATATGAGGAGTATAAAAATGTTGTATAATATAATTTAAGATACCGAAGCTGCTGCAGTACTTTTGTATTGAGTAGCTTCGGTAATGTCACTGAACTATACTTGAGAAAGGACGATTTTAATGAAGAAAATAAAAATGTTAATACTATATTTTCTTATGTTCTTATTAGTTTTTTCTGCTTGCAGTAACCAAAGTTCACCGAATCCTTTAGATAACGACTCAAATGGCAGCTTAGGTGTAATTGATGGGAAATGGGTTGAGCAAAAGGAAGATACATTAATATTTGATAAAGAGCCAGATTTTCCTGTAATTAATAGTTACCTTGATTTAACAATGAACGATTATAGAGCTCTTGCTGAACAAAAGAATGTACATTTAATTTGGGCTACGGGAAAATCAATTTCCCCTTCTAAATACTATGGATTATTTAACTCTAATCGTAATTGTTTGGAAAGTGAAGTATCGGTTTCAATCTTTGTTAAGAACATGAAGACTGGGGAAGAAGTATCAGTACTAACTGGTGATGATACTTCCAGCTATCATATTTTAAATTGGTGGCTTGACGATACAAGGTTTGTATTCCAGAGGGACGATCGAGATGGTAAGAGAACATATGGAGTTTGTACAGTTAATGGCGAGGTGACTTTACTTGAATCTCTAAAAGATAGTACAATAATACTTCAACATAGCAGTTCTTATTTTATTAGTTGTGAATATGGGGATGAAAAGACAATTTCTTTCTCAAAAATTGGAACAGATAATCATATTGAAAATATTGGAGAATTTTCTTCGGATCATTACATTATGGAAGCTGTTATATCTTCTGACTTTAGATTCATTGCGTTGAAGACCCGGGAAAACTATGAAACTTATGATCGTATGCTTGAAATTCTTGATTCAACAAATGGCTTATTTTACAAAATAGAACCACCGATTACCCAGAATGCTTCGAGCGTATCTTTAAACACATTAAATTGGCAATCCACCTATTTAAGAGCTAGGTATCATGTTATTTATAATAACGAGCAGGAATCTGTATTGTATGAGTACCAATTCTAGTTAAGAGCTTGTACTAGATTAAGCTGAAACAGATGTTTAAATGACTGCACAGATACCTTTAAAAGCAGTAGAAAATGCTTGTTTAACTATTAAAGATACAAAAGGAAGATCAGAGAATGAAAGAGCATATACAACACCACGTTTATATGCCACTAAAAGATATTCATGAAATAGTGGATTCTATTTTACCAAAGACAATCACTCGAAGGCATTTGTTTTGGTGGTATTCCCTAATATGGAAAAAAGAGGTGTAAAAAATGATTATTTGGATAAACGGAGCATTTGGCTCGGGAAAGACAACATGTACCTATGAATTAAACAAAAGATTGTCCAATTCTTTTGTTTACGATCCTGAAAATATCGGTTATTTTATACGAAAAAATATACCTAAAGAACTGTATGAATCAGATTTTCAAAACCATGATCAGTGGCGGGTATTCAATTATGAAATGTTAAAATATTTAAACAGTACTTATGAGGGCATTATTTTAGTCCCCATGACATTAGTGAACCGTCAATATTATGATGAAATCATTGGTCGACTTATCAAAGAAAACATTAAGGTAAAGCATTACATTCTTTACGCAGAGAAGAAAACTATAGAAAAACGTCTTAATAAACGATTTGAGTGGAGTAATTCATGGGCCAAATCACAAATTGACCGATGTATTTATGCATTTAATCACCATATTACTGAAGAAAAAATAATAACGGACCACAAAACCATTGATGATATTGTGGAGGAAATCGCTGAAAAAAGTGGTTTAACTTTGCGAAGTGACAAAAGAGGCCACTTCAAGAAATTGATGGATAGATGGGCTACCCTGATCAAACATATACGGTAATTTATATTAATCTTAAGGGGGCGCTCGAAGGGTGAGCGGCTTCTCGCGCAAAAGATAACCTTTTTGTGTTTGGAGAGATGGATTACTTGAAAGATATGCAACGGAGGCAAATAGTAAGGGACAAGGTATTAAGAAAATGAATCGGTTGAGGATATTGCAAGAGCCAGTTGGGATGTGAAGGTATAGTTCTGACGGGCTTTTTTTATTTTCAGATTATAGTAAAAAAATACCCTGTCGATAGACTTTTTTACTTGTCTATTCGATAGGGTATTTTTTAATAAAAGCACGGTCTTTTTTTATTGTATAGACTAAATATTATTTTGAGATAGGAGGATTAAAACATGGATATTACGATTAAACACCACAGTCATAAGAAGGAGGGGATAGAGGAAGTCCACTTTCCTTGTGGGAGGAGCTCACAGGGAAGGATGGAAATATTCAAATCGATGGCGAGACGATGAACAAATGGTGTAAGAGCCTACTGTAGAGGACTATGTTTCGGCTATGATCCTACCCATGTCTTTTGTATCGTAACCGCCGATATTTCCAAATTCATTGCGAAAGGCATCGGAACGAATTATTTTGAGCAGGGTCTGAATTTCAAATGTATTCATATCCTCTTTACGTAACACGAGATCATATCTTTCCTTTTTCATGGCAATAAAGTCAATGTTATCGACCTGACATGCTATTTTTTCGTTACCTACTGCAACATCCGCTTCACCTCTGCTGACTGCACTGGCAACAGCCAAGTGAGAGCTTATTTCTCTGTTATAGCCCTTAATTGTACTTCCAAAAATACCAAGAAGCTTGAGATTTTCATCAAGAAGTACTCTTGAGCCTGCACCTTGTTCACGGTTAACCATAATGATATCATCTCTTTTGAAATCATCCCAACCGCTAATATTTTTCGGGTTCCCTTTGGCAACATAAAGCCCTTGCATACGACAGGTGAGGTGAATAATTACAGCAGGGATACCTGGTATAAGTCGCCGAACATATGGAACATTGTAGGTGTCGGTATCACTATCCCACATATGTGAAGCCGTTACATTCACTTTATTGCGGTATAAGGAAATTAGACCGTCATAGCTGCCAATATAAGCCCGCAGAGCCGGGATGTTATGTAAGCGCATGTAGTTTGACAGCACGTCAAGAATCAAATCTTGTCCACAAATTATAAAACCGTCTGGTTTCTTTTCATTTCCCATGAGGCTAAATGTCCCATCAAGAACGGATGTTTTTTTTGCATTTTGGCTTTCTTTAGATTTAGATATATATTCTTTTACATCTTCCTCTGTAAAACGAACCTTACGCCCAACCTTATACGAATTTATTTCACCACGCCGAATTAAGTCATAAATCGTACTTTTGCTTACCTGTAAAAGATCTGCAACCTCTTGAGTTGAGAGAGCAGCTTTAGTGGACATAAACTATTCACCCCTTAATCTTGATTTAATGTGCGAGAGTATATATAATTGTATATAAAATGTTATTTATATCACTTTACATCCTATTTCGTATTATATCACACATTTAAAAAGAAAACAAATACGAAATAACACGAAAAAACTTAGAAATGGAGGAGAGATATTTGGATGAAATTATGTTTCTGTTGATTACCATACTTGTCGGAAGTATGTTCGGTGTAGCTGCGGTAAAAGTAAAAATTCCTGCCGGGCTCATGGTTGGAGCCATAGTCGGTGTTGCGGCATTTAATATCTTCTTTGATCTTGCCTATATGCCAAAGCAAACAACGCTGGTTGTTCAGATTGTTGCCGGTGCTTTTATTGGCTGTTCTATGGAGAAAAGTGACTTAAGGCGCCTGCCAAAGATAATTAAACCAGCAGCAATTATGCTGAGCTCCTTAATAATCTTAAATTTAACGGCTGGTTTTTTGATTTACTTCCTCAGTCCGCTGGATTTAGTGACATCCCTTATGTCAGTGGTACCCGGAGGCGTAAGTGATACGCCAATTATTGCGGCTGTCATGGGAGCAGACGGACCGAAGGTAGCCGTTATGCAGCTGGTTCGACAGATTCTTGGAATTGGTGTTTTTCCAGCTCTAATTTTCGTCTACGATCATAAGTGCAGAAAGCATGGTATCGAAAACGAAAGGGGAGCATTCATTGAAAAACGCCAAAAGTCAAAAACAAAATCATGGCGTGCATTTTTATGTACAGTGGTTGTTGCCGCACTTTTCGGTATCCTTGGCAAAATATCCGGTATAACAGCAGGCACCTTCACTTTCGCTATCCTTTCTGTATTAATTCTTAAATTAGTATTTGATTTTGCCTACATTCCAAAATGGCTCAAAAAATGTGCACAGGTTTTAAGTGGAAGCTATCTTGGAAGTACTATTGTCTTGAATGATGTTCTGACATTACGATATTTGCTGGTACCTCTTTGTATCATTGTGCTGGGCTATGCAGCAAACTGTTTTGTTACCGGAAAGATTATTAGCAAAACCTGTGGTTTTACCAGGAAAGAAGCCATGCTCATTACTACACCAGCGGGAGCGTCCGACATGGCGCTGATTTCAAACGATTTAGGTGTAGAAAATACAGACATCATTATCTTACAGGTTCTGAGGGCTGTTATTGTAATGTCATTATTTCCTCAAATCATTAATCTGATTTTACATATCATTGGAGCTTAGCGAAACCTTGTTCCTATGACTTACAATTGAAAACAGAAAAGGAATTAGTTTTTAAGGATAAACCATCACTTGGAAGGATCTGTAAAAGCTTTGTTAAAAAACCCAAATAGTAACATTATGCGCTCCTGTAATATAAGGGTGAGTATATAATATTGGAGCATAACAGGAGGTAATAATTATGTCAATAAGAGTTGCAATTAATGGTTTAGGACGTATTGGACGGCTTGCTCTTAGGCAACTGTTTGATATGGATGATTTTAAAATCGTCGCAATTAATGATCTAGCTACACCGGAAATGCTGGCCTATCTTTTAAAATACGATTCAACCCAAGGTACCTATAAATATGCTGATACAGTCCAGTACGGCGAGAATTATATTGTTGTTGATGGAGTGAAAATCTCTCTTTATAAGGAATCGGATGCTTCAAAGCTTCCGTGGGAGGAGCTTTCAATAGATATTGTATTAGAATGCTCAGGGGCATATCTTTCAAGAGAAAAGTCTCAAGCACATATCGAAGCAGGAGCCAAAAATGTTGTAATATCAGCTCCTGCGGGGGCTGACATCCCTACAATAGTTTATGGTGTAAACGAGGATATACTGAAGCCGGAGGACCATATTGTTTCAGCGGCTTCATGTTCTACAAATGCACTTGCACCTATGGTAAAAGCGTTAAATGATTATACGTCCATTCTAAGTGGTATTATGACTGTAATTCATGGATACACGGCTACACAAATGCTACAAGACGGTCCACAGCGAAAGGGAAATCTTAGACGTTCCCGTGCTGCGGCTATCAATATTATTCCTACTACTGCAGAGGCAGCAGCGGCTGTTGGGCGTGTCATACCGTCTTTAAATGGTAAACTTAGCGGTTCTGCTGTTCGAGTGCCAGTACCCACGGGATGCCTTATTACACTTGCAGCAGTGGTTTCAGGGAAAGAACTGACCGTTGAGAAAATAAATATGGCAATGAAAGCAGCTGCTTCGGACACCTTTGGTTACACTGAAGAAGAATACGTCTCCTCAGACATTATAGGAATTACATATGCCGCACTTTTTGATGCTTCTCAAACTCTTGTAAATAAAGTCAACGAAAGTGAATTTGAAGTTAGAGTTGGTGCTTGGTTTGATAATGAAAATTCCTTCGTAAGCCAAATGATTCGGACCACAAAATATCTATCTCACATCTAAGATAAGCAAATAATCCCTGTTTTTTAAACTAAGTAGAAAAAAGCAATCAATGCTTTGTTGATTGCTTTTGCTGCGCTTAAGATGAATGTTAATGATCAATAGAAATCCAGATTGTTTTTGTATAAACGGAGCATTTGGTTCGGGTAAGACAACATGTACTTATGAATTAAACAAAAGATTTTCTAATTCTTTTGTTTACGATCCTGAAAATATCGGTTGAGGATATTGCAAGAGCCAGTTGGGATGTGAAGGTATAGTTCTGACGGGCTTTTTTTATTTTCAGATTATAATAAAAGATAGTGAATTATTTGTATGGGTATTGTATAATAGAATTAATTTTCTAAAAATTTCCTTTTGCACATTTATAAATTAATTTATTAGGGAGTGAGCTGAGGTGAAAATTATCAAAAAAACGAAAGCAGGACTAACTCTCATAGAACTTATAGTTTCTATAGCTATAATTGGGATGATAGTTGTCGCATTTATGCCTTTATTTGTCATGTCATCGAAAACTAACAATAGATCAGAAACTATACTTGATTCTACATATCTTGGAAAAGATGTTATGGAATTAGTATATAATTTAAGTAAAACCGTTCCCTATAATGAATTAAAGAATAAGTTGGTAAGTGAAAAAGGCTATACAGAACTATCCAGTAATACCTACCTCTATGAATATGAAGACAAAAAATGCTTGTATATCAGCTTTACTGAAAGTGAAAATTTAATAAAGGTAGTTACGAAAATATATAAAGATAAAAGTATGAACCAACTAGAGGTGCAATACGAGTCGCTATATTCTTGGATTGGAAGGGGTATTTTAAGTGAAGAGTAATAGAGGGTTTACTTTGATAGAGTTAGCAATAGTTTTAGGATTAGCAGGGATCGTATTATCAATGATTTTTTCACCGATCATATTTTCATTCCAAAACTTTGGGATTCAAAATGAAAAAGCAAACATAACATCAAATTTAAGAGCTACCATGGACCATTTAACGAGGCAAATAAGAAAGGCCAGTGAAGTTGAAGTCGTTAATGACAATGCCATTAAGATTGATTCTAAGGTTTACAAGATTCAAGACAGAAATCTTGTTAAGGATGATAGTATACTTATAGAGGGTGTTGATGAATTAATTATACGGAAAGATAAGAATAGAATGGAAATAAAAGTAGTAATCAGGGATCGTAAAAACAAAGAACATAGTCTTTCATCAACTATCAATATGCGGTAAGGAGATGGGTATTGTGATAAAGAGAAGAGTGAAAGAAAAAAAAGGTTTTGCTTTGATTATTACACTTTTAAGCCTAGCATTAATATCAATTCTGGGACTTGTCCTAATGAGAGTTGCAACATCTAATTTCAAGATGACAAAAATAGACAGTAGAAGTCAAGGTGCTTATTATATTGCAGAAGCTGGAATAAGCTATATGATTGATCAATTCAATACAGAGGTGCATGAAAATGAAAGCAAGTATAAAACTAGCACAGCGTTTTTTCAACATATTGAAAATCAATTTACAAAAGCTGCAAGTACTCTAGATAATTTCGAGAAAAATAATGGAGAGCAACCCAAAGCTTTTATTACAGTAAGTCAGGTAGGCACAAATGAAGATAGGAGAGATTATAAGATACAATCTGTAGGGAAAATTGGAGATAGTACGAGAACCGTTGGTGCGATTCTATCAATAAGCTGGAATCAAGAGGAAAAAAATGAAATAATAGAAGAATTAATATTTTATGCAAAAAATTTTAGCTTTAAGGGTTCATCAGTAAATGCGCCTACAGGAAGTATCGTCATGGATGGTATACAAACACATAGCTTAAATGGGGGTTCAGCATTAAACATAAGCAATATGTATTTTAATGGTCCTGTGAAGATGGATGGGGGTTCAGCATCTTTTGGAAGCAAAGATAATCCAGGAAATATATATGTCAATGGTAATCTAGAGTTTTGGAATGGTACAAGAGATGTATACGGTGACATAAGAGTAAATGGAAAGTTTAGGTTAAAAGATGCCAAAATCTATGGAAACGTGTATGTAAATGGCGATTTAGAATTAGAGTGGATCCCTGAAATTCATCAAAACATATATTATACAGGCAAATTAATTGCACCTGCAAATTACAATACATCGGTACTAAACAAATGTATAAAGGTAGAGAGTGTGGATAATTTTAAAATACCAATAGTGGATTATAGCTTAAGAGAAGATCGTTGGTATATAGATAATGGATATGTTGTAAAAGGTAATGAAACAGGAACCATTCCACATGGTGCTAAAATGCTGGTGAATAACTACAAAAATACTAACTGGCAAAACATAACGGGACAAGTGGTTCTTATTAGTAAGGGAGATATCATATTGAGGGGTGGCAATGGATTTACAGGTGCTTTAATTGCCCCTAATGGGAGAGTTGAATATTCAGGAGATGGAACTTTTAATGGTGTTATAATATCTAAAAATGAAATTACTTTGCCTAAGGGAGGCAATTATTTTAACTTTAAAGGTTTAAGTGAAATTTTTGGGAAGGATATTCCAGTAATAGCCAGCGGCAATGTAGGTAATGGAAACGGCGGGGGCGGCTCAACAACTTCACAAAGTGTAAAGGTTACTATAAAATCAAATATTAAAGAAGAGTGATATGATGCTTTGAAGTATATAAGGGTTTTTTAAAAACGCACTTTGGCTAAAGAGGGGCTTAGAGGACTACCTTTCCACAAAACGCCTTACTTCTGTGTATGCTTATCATACTTTTACCCCAACCCACGTGGAGACAGTGGTTATTGTCAAAATCAAATAAATATAGAGGAGCGCTTTTTATGGAATTCAGTTTAATTCTAGCTGTTATATCAATAACTTCAATTTTAGTAGCTTGTCTATTGAATCACATATTTAAGAAAAAAAGGTATATCAAGTATATTCCCATAATAATAATATTTCCTTTTATGCTATACAATTTCATTACCATGTACAGTGCTCCATCTGAAGGCTTTCAGGCGTTAGGAAAATTTGTAATGGGTCTACTATTGCTATTTGCAAGTATACCTGCTCTTATATGCTCAATTACTTTTGATATCCTTCATAAAAAAAGAATTAAGAAGGATTAAATACGATGTTTTATAGATAAAATTGCAGTCAAAGGTGTCAATAAAACGGAAGCTACTCAATACAACCTCTTTCTCTAGGATAGAAATTACTGAGAAAGAGGTTGCTCTTTTTACGCCAAAGCTTCATATTCCAAAAACGTGATTTGGCTTTTACCATGATTAAAATTCCCATAGGATATATTTTCTATGAAAACTTGGATGCTTCATTCTATGAAAGCGTATTTCTACTGCTACCGACGGATGGAAATAAACTGTATGGAGATCGGTGCTCCCCCTATGGGAGCATTCTCAGTCTTCAATATTAAGATGCCGGACTCAATGATATAATTAATTGGAGGCTGCATGACGCTATTGACAAAGAGATGGTGGTAGGAAGTCTTTGCAGGATCAAGAATTCCCGTACATCCATACAGCCTTAGCTCATCTTCATTTGTATAAATATGCCCTTCATTTGAGATCGCGTTATATTGAGCGAGATCTCCTTTCAAAAGCTGGTGATTTCCATCCCTTATGATTAAATATTCAAGGACGATGAAGACGCCCTTTAGCGGTGGCTCCACCGTTGTTAGGGTCAAAAGGCCAGGTGATACCCTGTAATTGGTCTTCGGCTGTAGTACCCCATTGATAAAAAGGTTGAAAAAGGATACATCCTCGGGATTCGGTATGCCTCCATCCCCATAGTGTATAAGTTCATCATCATCGGTGAATGCTTTCTTTACCCCATCTGAAATCGTATTATAATGATGATTTTCCGCAAAGATCTGCTCAACATTTTTCCCATAGAAAGCGCCCCTTACTTCAGCTACCATAACAGCTGTGGTATTAGAATCTAAGGTTCCGATATCCCATCGAATCTCATTGTTGCTCTCTCTGGATAAAGTGCCTTGAGTAGTACTAAGGATCTTAAAATCTAGGAGAGGGTCCAACAAGAAATGATCCGTCATTACAACATCATGGACGAAGCCATAACCGGTATTCTCTACATGAATCTCTATTTTCCAAGTATAAATATGATGCTCTTCTACCTCCAAAGGTCCAGCCACAATATACTTTTCAATTCCTAGATCACCAAACAGATGAGGGCACGGATTTTTTTCCTTGGATTTTTTAGAGGAATCAGAAGGAGAAAAGACATTCTGTAGGGGGTATAACTGTGGGAAATCTCTTAGCTTAAAATCATCACGGATCGAATTTCCGCCAAAATCTTCGCAGGCAAAGGACTCTAAAGAGAGCGCATAGCTTGGAATGAGCAATGGGACTTTTCCTACGACTTTAATCATCATAGATACCCCTACTGAAAATTTTAATTGTGAATTTACTTGGAGGGGTACCTCCAGAAGCTTTGTGCTGGTGTCCACCACAATACGATATGAAAACTCATCCCGAGATTCTGGAATAAACATTAGAATGTCTTCAGCGATCGTAGGTAGAAATCCTTGGATTACACCATTGGAAGTAACGACTCCAAAGGGTATTTTTACTTGAAAACGAACGCGTTTCAAATTCGGTCTATTTTCTAACTCCGTAATTTTTAAAGTGTTTTCTACAATGATTCCTGGTTGAAATCGAATCTGTCTAAAATAATTGTTATCCATAGCTATGGTAATATTCTCAAGACATCTTTTCTGACGACATTGTGAAAAGACTTTGTCAGCAAGGATGCAGATGCTTTGTAAATCCTGAACAGGATCAAAAATCTGTATGGATGGGCCAGATGCTATATTGGATATGATGCAGGAATCTAAAGCTGTAGCAGTGGCTATGGCTCTATTGAGAGAGCGGAGACCCGTTGTATTGAAGGAACCTTCAGCTTCAAATGTAGCCCTTAAAGTAGTACCTGGCAGTAATTTTTCAATGGTCCACAGAATCGTGTTATGGGAGATTGCAGCATGGCCCAAAGGGATATGTCCAGCAGAAATTTGGTGCAATTCATCGAAAAGGATCGTATCGGTTACCATAATGTTCTGCACAATATGATCTGTAGGATTCGAAATTTGGAGAACAAAGTGCCATTTTTTCGATTGACCTGTGAATACAGCCAAAGATTCGTTATATATAAAACATTTTACCAGCAATGCTTTCTTTTGTGGCTTTAAAGCGGGTAGAACCAAGATTTGAAAATCTTGTGCAGTATTGGTAAGAATTGTGCTCATACCAATATTTCCAACGCCTGAAGCAGTGTTTAAATTTTTGATGCCCTCAGATTCAAAAGAACCGATAATATCTACCACCAGGATAGCATTTTGGAACTCTTCCAGCACATCCATATGCCACAGGAGCTTATTTCCTTGTAAAGTGGCGTTACCAAGGGATGCACCAATGACTCGGATATCTTTAAGAGCATCCACCCATAGAGAATCTGTTATAAGAATGTTGGATATAGTACAATGGCTGTGATTCCACAGGCTTAGTTCTACTCGCCATCGGTTATTTTCACCAATACTAACCTTTGTGGGGCCTGACGTAATTATCTTGTTGATAAAAAGTCCCTTCCCTACCGTTATGAAAGGGGACGGAACTATATCTGTTGTAACGGCGCCAAAAGAACCATGTCCAGTTGCTGTGCCACTACTGATACAGCGGATGCCACTGGCTGTAAAGCATCCTTCTACCTGAAAGCTGGCGGTAACAGAGTCCCCTGGAAGAATGAAGTCCATATCCCAATGAATACGATGATCTTCTATGCGAATATTGCCTTGGGATACAGCCCTACTTTCTATGCCTAAGATAGAATCCAATAGCATATGATCGGTCACATGAAGATTTCGAATCTGGGTCGTACTGATATTTTTTACTGTGATCATAAGTTCCCAAGTAGCAATTTGACCTGTGAGAATAGAATCAGGTCCCTGTATAATATTTTTTTCTAAACGGAGATAGGAAGCTACATTGTCCTGAATCACAATATCCATATCCGCTACAGGACCAATGGATATATTGCCGGAAGGAAGCAATCCTTCAGCAGTGGCATAATTGAGCTTTGATGATGTCCTATTTTTTAAGGTGACAAAACTGAGTATAAGGGATGTTCCTTTTAAGGGAACATCTTCCGTCTTTAAAAGAAGATGACCTTTCTGGATCTCATAGTTGACCTTTGGCTGTAGCACGCCATTAATAAACAAATTAAAGTAAGAGACCGACGCAGGGTCCAGTATGCCTCGGTTGCCATACTCCTTTAGTTCATCATCATTCGTATAAATTTTTCGGATACCGTCCGAACGGGCATTATATTGATAAACATTTGCATTCAAATGAAACACAACGATCACCTCCAACCAAAGATATATTCTGATCCTATTCTATGTAGAGCACAATCCATCGTTTTTTTCATAAAAGGATGTGCAGTGTATGCACATCCTTAAATTTTTCAATTAAGTTGTTACTGTAGTGGTAGAATCAGAATCTGGAACGAAGTTGTTGACTACTAAAGTAATCGGTGTACCAACTAGAATTGAATCAGCATTCGTAATAACAACTTCAGAACCATCGACACTGACTGTATATAGACTGGATTGCTGTAATACGCCATTTATAAATAACAGGTAGTATCCATTGTTTGCAGCTGCGGTGGTAAGATTACCTGTTACAGCAGTACCTTCACTATCGGTAAATAGCGTAGATGGAATGGTAACAGTACTACCAGATCTTTCGGTTTCACTGAGCTCGTAGAAGTAGTTTTCAACTTCAGGATGGATGTCTGTATCTGTTGTAGTAACAGCATCAACTACAAGCTTGAATAATTTGGTTGCCATTAATTTGTCCTCCTTTCTGTTTATAGTTTATTATATTAGCCAGATTGCCAATAGGTTCCCTGTCGGCAAATATTATTGATCGACTGAGTAATCCATCGGTAATCGATCAAATTGGATTGGAAGTATGGTATAATATAGGATAGAAAACTCAAAAAAATAATTCAATGTAAAAGTATAGGGTGGATTCAATTGAATAAACAAAGAATTAAAAACATTATTTTTTCCTTCAGTGTCCTTTGGAGTACATTGCTCATTTGTGAAGTGCTTTACAAATACGGTGTGGGGCATCAAAATATCAACATTATCATGTCTATGGCGATATTTATTATTACAGCTGTTACGGAAGGATATATTTATGGTTTGTCATCAGCCATTATCGGTGTACTTACCTATGACTTTCTCATCACCTCACCAAGACTGGGTTTTAGTTTTACTGTAGACTTTCCAGCAACATTACTCATCCTATTGACTGTAGTTTTTACCAGCAGTACCATTACGGGTAGAATTAAGGCACGGCTGGAAGAAGCTAAGCAGAAGCACCAACATGCAGAGCTGCTATACAGCATTAACCGGAAACTTCTTTCTACAAGAGATTTAGATACCATCGTAAGATATGCCATGGAGTATTTGAAAAATGAATTACGATATTCTGTGGCTTTTTTTGAGGATATTAAGCCAGAAGGAGCGCTGAATCCTTATTGTATACATGTAGAAGAAGATGTGGATACTGAATATTTTATAAAGGAAGAAATCTTTTCTCTAGTAAGACTTGCGGCAGATCAGCAGGAACCCTTAGAAGATCAATCTTACGGCTGTTTTTTCCCTATGGTAGCACAGAATATCACCTATGGCGTCTTTGCTTTTTGCTGTAGAAGAGAGGATCTAAATCAGAAAGAATGGATGTTTTTAGAATTAATAGCGGATCAAACTGCCCAAGCGCTAAGAATGTACCATCTGATCGTGGAACAGCAAGAAGTTAAGGTGATGATGGAAACAGAAAAGGTAAAAAACAGCTTTTTACAAAGCATATCTCACGATCTAAGAACACCGCTGACGGGTATTATAGGCGCTAGTTCTACTTTACTGGAAGAAGGGAAAGTGATTCCTTATGAAGTAGAAACAAAGCTGATAGAAGGAATACAAAATGATGCTCAATGGCTTCTTAACATGATTGAAAACATTCTATCCATTACGAGGGTTCATAATAACGATATGAGGATTGACAAAGTGGAGGAGCTTGTGGAAGAAGTCATCGAGGGCGCTGTGTTAACTTTCCGAAAACGTTTTCCAAGTGCAAAAATTACCGTAAAGCAACCAAAGAATGTCATATTAGTCCCCATCGACATTCTGCTGATCTCTCAAGTTTTAACCAATATTTTGGAAAACACACAGAAGCATTCGAAAGGAAAAAAATCCGATGTAACAATAGAAGTCAAAGAAATGGACGATTTTGTCACATTTACCATAATGGATACGGGGCCTGGAATCGACCCACAAATTCTTCCATTGCTGTTTAATTTTATGATTACTTCAGACAATACCCCTTGCAGAGATACAACACGAGACTTAGGAATTGGGCTTTCCATTTGTCGGACTATCATTCGGGCCCATGGCGGAGAAATATATGCGAACAATAGACCAGAAGGCGGAGCACAGTTTACGTTTACGATACCCCTTTGTAAGGAGAAATATAATTACTAGAGAGGGATTGCTATGGAAAATAAACCTGTTATTATGATCGTAGAGGATGAAGAACCAATCAGTGAATTCATCTCTATAAAGTTAGAGTTACAAGGATACAGAACGCTGAAAGCCTACAACGGGCAGGAAGCAATGTCCCTTGCTGCTTCCCATTGCCCAGATTTAATTTTAATGGATTTGGGACTGCCAGATAAAGATGGGATGGAAGTGTTGAAATTCATTCGAGGGTGGAGCTTGGTGCCCATCATTATTATATCTGCAAGACACGAGGAAAAGTTTATCGTATCAGCCCTTGATAATGGTGCAGACGATTATATAACGAAACCTTTTAACAACGCGATTTTAGTTGCAAGGGTCAGAACGGCTCTGCGAAGGGGGCATATTGCAAAAATTAAAAATAGCAATATGAATAAATCCTTTTCCTTAGACGACCTCTATATTGATTATGATAAGCGAATTGTGACAGTAGCCGGAAACCCAGTCCATTTGACGCCGATTGAATATCGGATCATTGTTTTGCTTTCTCTGAATGCAGGGACTGTAGTGACCCATGAGTTTTTAAGTCGTGAGCTTTGGGGTCCCTATGTGAATAAAAGCAAAGCCCTTCGGGTCAACGTTGCAAACCTACGGAGGAAAATTGAAAAGAACACTGCAGAGCCTCAATATATTTTGACAGAAATGGGTGTAGGCTACAGGATGTTAGAGGAAAAATAGTATCGATTAAAATAATAGTTCGTTTTGGCAATCTTCAAAAATAACAAATCTATATAGGCGCAATCTAAACCTTTTCAAGACGATTTGCTAGGAAAGGTTTTTATTTTAAAGATTAAATATTTGGTAGAGATATGGATCTATGAAATATTTTAAATGAATTTAGGTATCAGGGGGAAGATAATTTTGAAAAAATTCATAATCATATGGACGATTATAATCATATCAGCTTTTTTAAGCTATAAATCTTTTTTTCTAATTAGAAATAATGTATCCGTATACTCTGAGGACGGCATATCATATATTGCTAAGGTGGATCACCATTCTTTTTATGTGTATCAATATGGGAAGTGGAGCAAGAACTTCGTTAAAGGCGTTAATTTAGGGGCTGCAAAGCCTGGGAGCTTTCCGGGAGAATTGGCTATTACAAAAGAGGAATATTTAAGATGGTTCAAACAAATTGCAGATATGAATGGGGAGACGATCAGGGTCTATACCATACTGAATCCTGAATTTTATGAAGCATTATATGAGTACAACAAAAGTGCTTTAAAACCACTATATGTTTTTCAGGGAGTTTGGATCAATGAAGTGGATATAGAAGAGCTTCAGGATGCACATAATCCGGTGATAAAAGAAGAATTTAAGAAAGATATAAAGACTGTAATAGATATCATCCATGGGAATGCTACCGTTGAGCCTAGAAAAGGTCATGCCAGTGGAACCTATACAAAGGATGTATCCTCCTATGTAATGGGGTGGATTTTAGGAATCGAGTGGGATCCGGTCTTTGTAGTAAATACCAATGAGATGAACTGGGAGATAACGAGCTTTGAAGGAGAATATCTGTATACTGAAAATGCTTCACCATTTGAAACATTCCTAGCTGAAGTAGGGGACTATGCCATAGGGTATGAAACGATGCGCTATGAGATGCAGAGACCTTTAAGCTATGTAAATTGGGTGACAACGGATACGCTGAAACATCCAAATGAGCCTCTTGAGACAGAGGATATGGTGGCAGTGAACACAGAGACTATAAAGAAAAAACCGTCCTTTAAGCCTGGAATTTTTGCATCTTATCATATATATCCTTATTATCCGGACTCTATGAATTATCAGAAAGAATATGCAGCCTATAAGGATGAAAGTGGAAAGGTAAACACTTATAGAGCTTATTTAAAGGACTTAAAAAAAGAGCATACAGTACCCATATTAGTAGCAGAATTTGGAATACCTGCCACAAGAGGAATCGCACACAAGAGCATTCATATGGGATATAACCAAGGCTATGTAGATGAGAAGAGTCAGGGGGAAATGAATGCTTCCATGCTACTGGATATCTACGATGAAGGCTATGCAGGAGGACTGATCTTTTCGTGGCAGGACGAATGGTTTAAAAGAACCTGGAATACACAGGATTTAGATATACCAGATCACAGACCTTACTGGTCCAATGCACAAACCAATGAGCAGGGGTTTGGTCTACTATCCTTTGATCCAGGAAATATTAAAAGTATTTCCTATGTGGATGGGGAAGTCGATGAATGGAAAAAAGACATTCCATTGGTAAGTACGAAGGGTATGAAATTATATGTGAAAAGTGATGAAAAATATCTGTATATTATGGGTGAAATTAAAAATTTTGATTTTGAAAAACAGAAACTCCTAATACCAATTGATATAACGCCAAACTCTGGAAATCTTAAATATAATACCTATAATCTTGAACTGAACAGGCCTACGGATATGGTTATTGTATTGGATAAGGCCATGGAACCAAGAATCGTAGTGGATTCCTACTATGATGTCTTTTACTTTGCATATGGTAAAAGCTTGGGAATGATTGATCGACATCCTGAATATGAGCAGAGTAACAGTGGCAATTTCAACCCCATATATTTATGTTTAAATAGACCACTCTATTTGCCACAGGATCAAAAACACCTCCCTTTTGAAAAACATGAAACAGGGATATTGCTTGAAGGCAATGGAAATCCAAATCATAAGAATTTCAATTCCCTTACAGATTATGCGATAAATGGCGAGAATATAGAGATTAGAATACCTTGGCAGCTTTTGAATGTTATGGACCCATCTCATAAAATGATTATGGATGATTTTTATGATCAGAAAGAAATAACCCCATTTAAGATCCAGGGGATGTATATTGGTGGAATTTTGATAGAGGATAAAACTGTCATTGTAAACAGCGTCATGGAATATTATACTTGGGATGAGTGGGAAACTCCCACGTATCATGAGCGATTGAAACCTTCCTACTATATTTTGCAAAAGACCTTTCAATCCATTGAAAAGGAATAGAAAAAATCTATAAAATAGTTTTAACTTCAAAAAGGGTAGATCTTTTTGAGAAAGGGGTTATATGGAGCAATATATTTATATTTCGATCATATTTTTTTCTTTGATTATATTTCAATTATATATTTATATTACCTATGAGAAGCTTTCGAATGCGTATAGAAGTAATAAAATCAAAAAATATTCTCAAAGAATAGAGTCGTATATTAACAATATTATAGATGAAATCAATGCAGGCCACGAAACGACCACAGCCATACTGGATGATCTTAAATATGCATGCATGAACAAAATGAAAAGAGAAGTAGTAGAAGAACATATTTTAAACCGTATGGAAAATCTTAAGGGTGTGGATTTATCTAAGCATACGGAGCTATGCGATTATATTGGTGTTGTTCAATATGAAATTAATAATTTGGAAAATAAGAACTACTTTAAAAAGGCTTTAGCTGCTAAGCGATTAGGTGAATTTAGAAGTAAAGATGCAGTTCCGGCATTATTAGCTCAAATCCATGTAAGAAATAACGATGTCATATATAACATCCTTCTAGCTTTAGCTAAAATAGGAGATGAAGAAGCTTTTGTCAATGCTTTTGCAAGTATGGATTCATCCATCAGCTTGAGTGAGAGAAGTCTAATTGAGATCGTAGATAGCTTTGAAGGAAATAAATACAATATTTATAAGCATATGATAAACTCCAGTAATCGCTTTATTGCAGGTGTCTTTATTAAGTCCGCGGGAAACGCTAGGATGATATCCTTGAGCAAAGCTATATCGAAATATTTATCTAGTGAAAACAAGGAGTTGAGAATTGCTGCTGTAAAAGCTATAGGAAATATGGGGGCTGAAGAATACGTGAATGATTTAATAAAACTCTTAAAGGACCATGAATGGGAGGTAAGGGCATTGTCCGCAAAAGCACTGAATAATTTTACAGATAATGAAATATTGCTACCTCTTAGGGATGCCCTCTCCGATGCTCAATGGCATGTAAGGTTTAATGCAGCTACCACCATATTGAATCATGAAGACGGGATGAGTATTGTAGATTCTGTATTGGATGGCAATGATACATTTGCTAAGGATATCATTATGTTTGCGATAGAGAACTCTGGGGATCGTAAAACCAGCTTTCTAAAAAGTCACAATGTGTAGAACGGAAAAAACCTGCAAAGAAAGTAGACGGAGGAATAAGAAGGAGGTGTCCAATGGTTATAGAATTTATGAAACAAATCGTTATAAGCTTTAATCATATGGTACTATATTACGTATTAGCTATTAATTCTATATATTTTATGCAGTTAATTGTGTCTGCCTTTAGTTTATATGACTACATCCGAAAAATGTATTATTCTGATTTTAAAAAATATACTGCTTCCTCTAATATGATTCCAATTTCAGTGCTGGTACCTGCATATGACGAGGAAGAGACCATAGTGGATAATATAAAGTCCCTCTTATCTTTAAACTATCCAGCTTTTGAAGTTATTGTTATTAATGATGGTTCCAACGATGATACACTTCGAAAAATAGTAGAGGCATATGATTTAAAAGAAATAAATCAGCCCGTAAGACATTTACTAAAAACCAAAAAGATTAAGGGGATATATGCCAATCTGGATATTCCAAACCTAGTCTTAGTAGATAAGGAAAATGGGGGGAAGGCAGATGCGTTGAATGTTGGGATCAATGTATCAAAGTATCCCGTTTTTACATCGATTGATGCAGATTCAATACTTGAAAGCGACTCCTTAGTCAGAGTAATTATGCCATTTATTGAGGATAATTTAACCGTAGCTGTAGGAGGAATTGTTCGAATTATAAATGGTAGCGAGATTAAGAATGGAAAAGTAGAGGCCATAGGGCTGCCTAAAAGCAAACTGGCAATGTTCCAAATTGTAGAGTATTTAAGAGCCTTTCTTACAGGAAGGTTGGCTTGGAGCAAGCTGAGATGTCTTCTTATTGTTTCGGGGGCCTTCGGAGCCTTTAAGAAAGATGTTGTAGTGCAAGCTGGAGGATACACTCCAGATACCATTGGTGAAGATATGGAACTCGTAGTTAAGATTCATAAGATGATGAGAAAAAACAAGGTAAAATATAAAGTTAACTTTATTCCTGATCCTGTTTGCTGGACACAGGCTCCTGAAAATATTAAAGATTTACGGGGACAAAGAAGAAGATGGCAGATCGGTTTAATGGATAGTTTATTTAGGCATAAGGATTTGCTACTAAATCCTCGTTATGGTGTTGTAGGTATGTATGGTGTCCCCTATTTTTGGATTTTTGAAATGTTAGGTCCAATCATTGAAACCCTCGGCTATATTATTATTCCTCTGTCCTATATTTTTGGATTATTAAATACCAGATACTTTGTATTGTTTTTAATAACATCCATACTTTACGGTATTATACTGTCTTTAGGTGCAATTTTACTAGAAGAATATACGTTTAGCAAATATCCATCGATGAAACAACTATTAAGGTTGTCTTTGTACGGAATTTTAGAGAACTTTGGATATAGGCAGATGACAACTCTTTTTAGGATCGACGCCATCATAAGGTTTAAAAAGTTTAGGGGAGATTGGGGAAAGATTAAAAGAGAAGGTTTTAGTAATCATAAAGAAGAAAAAGTTTCAATGATACAGAAAAACTTATAGCAAAAGCAAACTCCTTGGGATATGAAATGTGTCTATATTCAAAGGTACCATATCGATAAGATAAGAGATACAGTGAGAAATGATTTATTAGGAGAGGTTCCAATGATCTATTTAAATGTGTTCAAATTTCCAGATGAAAGTATGGAATTCAACTTTTTTATGGGGATACAGAGAACGTGTTATGATTCTTTTTATCCATTTAAGGTACTATCCAAACGAAACTTTGAAAGAATTGACTTTGAGCCCATTACGATTTTATATGGGGGGAATGGTTCTGGAAAATCCACCGCATTGAATGTTATAGCAGAAAAGTTAAAAATTCATCGAGATTCTATTTATAACAAATCAAACTTTTATGGAGATTATGTGAATTTATGCAATGTAGAGCTAAATGAGGATATACCAAAAAGTAGTAAAATTATAACCAGTGATGATGTTTTTGATTATATGCTGAATATACGGAATTTAAATGAAGGAATTGACCAAAAACGAGAAAATCTTTTTGATGAATATTTAGATGCAAAGTACGCCAGTTTTAAGTTCAAATCCATGGCAGACTATGACCAGCTAAAAAAAGTAAATAAGGCTAGAAGTAAAACTCAATCTCGTTTTGTAAGAAGTGAATTGATGGATAATGTACGAGGGTACTCCAATGGCGAAAGTGCATTTATATATTTCACTGAAAAAATCGGTGAAGAAGGGCTATATATATTGGATGAACCTGAAAATAGTCTTTCTCCGGAGCTCCAGATAGAATTAATTCAATTCATTGAGGAATCTGCCCGGTTTTTTAACTGTCAATTTATCATATCTACCCATTCTCCATTTCTGCTTTCCATAAAAGGTGCAAAAATATATGATCTGGATGAAAATCCAGTGGATGTAAAACCTTGGACCGAATTAAAAAACGTTCGGATCTATTATGATTTTTTCAAGAAATATGAAAATAAATTTTAAGCCATGTGCAGTATATTGGAGGTGTTTAGATGGTTAATTCCTTATTTATCAATGCATCAATTCTAATATCTGTTCTATACTTGACAAGTCAGATATTTAAAGAACAAAAAATCACTTCTCAATCAGATTTAAAAACCAAAATATCTGTAGGCATATTATTTGGTTTAACTGGGTGTTTATTGATGTTCAATGGATTTAGTTTACCCAGCAATATGATTATGGATTTTAGGGTAATTGCGTTGATTATCTCTTTAATCTATTGCGGCTCTATATCTTCTATCATAACCGTGATGATTCTCATCGTATTCAGGCTGAGTTATTTCGGTGGACATACAGCTTCCTTGTTAGCCGCAGCGAATTTAACCACATTATGGATCATTTTAAATATGATATTGAAAACCAAATTGGATTTTGCTAAAAAATATATAGTAATGATAGTCGTCAATATATGCACTTCTTTTATAGCAACCTGGATATTGATTAGGGACGTGAATATGGTATTCAATGTTGTAGCCAGATATGCCCTTGCTACAGCCATCGTATCGACTGTGGTTTATTTTGTGCTGTCCTATATCTATCGAACCAACGAACTCTATTTAAGGCTGAAAGAAGAAGCTACAAGAGATTTTTTAACTGGACTTTATAATGTAAGAGAATTTGAAAAAGTAACAAATGAGCTTTTTGCTACGATTGTTCAGAGGAAAGAAAACTTATCCTTATTGATGATCGATATCGATTTTTTTAAGAAGGTCAATGATACCTTTGGCCATTCCTCTGGAGATTTGGTACTAAAGCAGCTAAGTACCATTATTACCTCTTCCTGCAGATCCTTTGATATTGTCTCTAGACAAGGAGGAGAGGAGTTCACTGTCATTTTATTGGGATGTGACCATAAAACTGCACTTGAAATTGCGGAAAGAATCAGAAAAAATGTAGAGGATCATCTGTTCATCATCGATAAGAACGAAGAAATTAAAATTACGGTTTCCATCGGTGTCAGCTCCTATCCAGAGGTGACGAATGATCCGCACCATCTTCTTCATGAAGCAGACGATGCGCTGTATTTTGCAAAGCGAAATGGTAGAAACCTAGTGAAATAGGGATACAGCACAGCAGACCAGCATAGGGTAGCAAAGCTCAGCATGGTGTTCTACTACAGTAAATAGATATACAATAAAAAGTCCCCTATCTGATAGATCAAATAGGGGACTTCATTTTGGGTACTTGAAACCTTTAACATAGTTAAAGATGGCGTACGACATAAAGTTTGTCAGTGTAAACGAACAAATTTTATCTTAATTCCATTAATATTTAATGAATTTTGTTCCAGGAACACCGCAGATATTACATTTTTCTGGTACGAATTTTTCGATGTTTCCACAGATTGGACATAGGTAGTAGAATACTTCCTCTTCGCTATCAAGGTTTTCTAAAGCTTCTTTATACAGCTGTGCATGAACCTTTTCAGCTTCCATAGCAAAAGTAAATACGCGAACTGCTTCTTTATTTCCTTCTTCTTTCGCAGTTTCTATAAATCCAGGGTACATACTTTCGAATTCATAAGTCTCACCTGCTACAGCGTCTGCAAGGTTCGCTTCAGTAGTTCCAATTTTTCCTGCGACTTCAAACTCTTTAAGAGCGTGTAAAGTTTCAGCATCGGATGCTGCTTTAAATAATTTTGCTGCATTTAATTTACCATCTTTTTCAGCCTTTTGTGCATAAGCTAAGTACTTTCTGTTTGCTTGGGACTCCCCAGCAAAAGCCGCCATTAAGTTTTCTAGAGTTTTATTGTTTTCCATTTTAAATCTCCTCCATTTATAAATATTTATTGAAAAGACAAAGTTGTCTTTATAAACTAATGCTGTTCCGAGATGCAATTTGGGCAAATCCCTTTGAAATATACATCTTTATTTTTGATTTTAAAATTCCCTAAGTCTTGGGTGGAAAAAGAATTAAAGTCGATGCTGAAATCAAATATAGTGCCACAGGATTCACATTTGAAATGACCGTGTTCATCGGTCACACTGTCATATCGAACCTCTGTATCCTCTATGGTTACAGATTTTATTAAACCAGCATTGATCAAAGTATTCAATGTATTGTAGATTGTTGTCTTTGATAATGTTGGAATATCTTTGTGAAGATCATGGTATATTTGATCTACTGTAGGATGAGTCTTATGAGTACTCATGTACTCTAAAACCTTTAATCGTTGATGAGAAAGACGAATATTCTTCTTTTTCAATTCCTCCGATAACTTTTCAAAAGTTTCATTCATATAACTCACATCCTTTAAATAGTAGGACTGTAATCAGAAAACAAAATTGACTTCTAAGTTGTAATGATTACAAACTTATTATAATTTTAAAAACGGACGATGTCAAGTAATATTTTCATAAAAATTTTTTGTACCATTTTTGATATCAATGAATGGTCCAATGTACCGATAATTATTATAAGAGAGATAAATCGAGGGGGGATCGTATGCGAATTCATAGGAATATAGACGTATCTAAATTTTTAAGTTCTATGAAGAAGTCCAAGGATATTTTTCAGATAAGATCGAAGGAGGTGGAGGAACAAAGGCGAATTCTAGAAATGAGTAAACAACAGCTAGAAAATATGGCTTTAGGAAATAAACTAGAACGGATTGCGAGAAAGATTTCACGAGGGGATCGTGTGAACAATGAAGAACGAGCCTTATTAGGGAAGCATAATCCTGAAAAACTCAGAAAAGCCGACATGGCAAGTAAAAGAAGAAAAGAGTTGGAGAGCCGATTAAAATCTGCTAAAAATGAGAAGGAAGCCAGAGATATTATTATGGAGGCCAGCGTAGAAGTGGGTCAAGTTTTATCCAACAAAGATAATGAGTATGGAGAACTACTATCCGATGCTTACGATAAAGCGATCCATGAGTACCACAGTGGCATTTCAAAAGAGAGCGGCAAGTCCAATATGGAGGCGATTATAGAGCATCGTAATACCAAAAGAAAGCTGGATATAAAAATTTAACTTAATTTTGATATTGAAACCCACCGAGGTGGGTTTCTTTTTTTGAATATGGTATAATATTTCTATTGACGAATTACTTTTTAGAATATTGAAACGATATCGTCTAAGAAAATAAGAAAGAGGGATGGACATGGGGATGGCCACATTCGATGATTTTTTAAAACTGGATATTCGAGTTGGCGAAATCATACAGGCTGAAGTTTTTGAAAAAGCTAAAAAACCCGCGTATAAGGTATGGGTTGATTTTGGTGAAGAAATTGGGATAAAGAAATCCAGCGCACAGATTACTGAATGCTACAGTGCTGAAGAACTCATAGGAAAACAAGTACTGGGAGTTGTAAATTTTCCACCGAGACAAATTGCGGACTTTATGTCCGAGGTGCTGGTTTTAGGAATATACGCAGAACAAGGAGTTGTGCTGATAGAACCAGGAAAAACAGTGAAAAAAGGAGATAAATTGGGTTAGTATATTAAAAATAAATCTTAAAGGAGTGTTTTCTATGGAATTTAATTATCTGATGCCGACAAAAATATATTTTGGTAGAGCGGCGATAAAAAAGAATAAAGAGGCTTTATCTGGCATTGGAAAGAAAGCTTTAATTGTCACTGGAAAGAGCTCATCTAAAAGAAATGGTTCCTTAAAAGATGTGGAAGAAGCACTAACCGACTTAAATATTTCATATACAATCTTCGATGATGTAGAAGAAAATCCATCCTTGGAAACCATAGAGAAGGCAGCTGATCTTGGCAAAGTACAACAAGTAGATTTTGTAATCGGCATAGGTGGCGGGTCTCCTTTAGATGCAGCGAAGGCCGTTGCAGTATTCATAAAAAATCCAGAAATCAAGGGAGAAGCAGTATTCCGTAGTGGAAAGCTGGACAATATTCCTGTGGTAGCGGTTCCTACAACCTCTGGAACGGGGTCAGAGGTGACACAATACAGTATCGTTACAGTACATAGCGAAGAGACTAAAAGAAATCTCGGACAAATTGTATTTCCGAAGATTGCTTTCTTGGACAGTAGCTACACAGATCACACGCCGTACCCTATTACGGTGAACACTGCTATAGACGCATTTACCCATCTCGTTGAGAGCTACCTTAGCCGAAATGCAACAACCATGTCCGATTTATATGCAGAAAAAGGCTTCGAATTATTTAAAATTTGCTTTGATCGTCTAGCAAAGAAAGAATTGACAGAAGAACTTCGAGAAGATTTGATGATGGCATCCATGTTAGGGGGCATCGCCATTGCGCAAAGTGGAACGGCATTGCCACACGGTATGGGATATTCTCTTACTTATTATCATAATGTTCCCCATGGCTTAGCCAATGGAGTCCTTACCGTAGAATATTTAAGGATTTTTAAAGACCGCAGCAAAATTGTGAGAATGCTCAGCCTATTAGGTCTTGAAACTATACAGGAGCTTCAAGATATATTTGATGCTCTGTTTACTTTGGATTTAAAGCTTTCTGATGATGAAATATTAAAATATGCGTCTTTATTTGCAGAGAACAAAGATAAACTGAGAAATCATCCTGAGGAAGTTACCATGAAGGAAATTGAAGGCATCTATAGAAATAGCCTACAATAAGAACCATGCTTCTAAAAAATATTAAGAAAATATGATTATTTACTTTTCACTTGACAAGTAAAAGGTATAATGATATTTTTAAAATGATTCGTTTGAACATTAAAAACATTAATACGAATGGTTTAACTTAGAACGATTCAAATGATGTGGAATCTTTATCGGATATGTTGAAGTTTAAATTAAATAGAATGACCATGGGTACAACGATATATTGGATATCGTTGTTTAAAAGGGAAGATCGGTTAAAATCCGACACGGTCCCGCCACTGTAATGGATAGAGCTTTACGGATACCACTGTGCTTTTAAGGCATGGGAAGGTGTAAAGCTTGTAATTCCTTAGTCAGGAGACCTGCCAATGGAAAAAGCGCTGTTGATTGCTCACGAGGATGAGGATGCGTTATTGAGTCAGTAGAATCTTTATGTATTCTTACTTTTTTAATAATGCCCTTTCTTTTTTAAAGAAAGGTTTTTTTTATCTATCCACCAAACTCGGCAAAAATTGCTGAGTTTATTTTTTTGAAAGCGGGAGGTATGTGTGTTGAATGCAATAAAATTTGTAGAAGAACCGTTGTTGCTTTTATTTTGTAGTATATTGATAGGTCAGGTCATAGGGAGGATCAGCTGTAAAGGTTTTAAATTAGGAAGTGCAGGGGCACTATTCTCTGGAATTGCAATCAGCTATTTTGCAACGCAATATTTAATGATGGTGAATGTGGATCATCGTTTATTAAAGAGTGGGCTCATACCGTCAGAGCTATTTCAGCTAAGCTTAACAGGGTTTATTGCAGCGGTAGGATTGTTGGCTTCTCAGAATATTGGAAGTCAAATAAAAGAAAATGGATACAAATTTATGCTATTAGCCCTCGTTACAACAGGAACAGGAGCACTGTCAACATGGTTATTTTTTCATAAAATATCGAGTATTTCTAAAATAAGCATTATAGGAACGTATCCTGGTGCGCTCACAAGTTCTCCTACTTTAGCTACAGCAATAGAGCTGGCTACTGCATTAGGAAACTCATCGGAGGTTTTGGTGGGATTGGGATACACAATTTCATATATTCCAGCAGTGATCATCATTGTGATCTCGGTTCAGCTATTGAGTAAGTATTATAATGGGAACCATTCTTCCTGTAAACTCAACTCCAAAAAGCAAGAAATAGGGAAAGGTAATTTTAGTGTTATTGGATTTGTAACGATTTGCTTATTAGGAACTGGCATCGGCAAAATTGAAGTGTATCTTGGAGCGTATCTGGGGCTATTTTCCCTAGGAGCAACGGGTGGTGTTTTGCTCAGTGCTTTGGTTTTAGGCAACCTTAAAAAGATAGGGTTTATAAATTTCAGAATGGATGATGGATATCTTGCTGTGGTCAGAGATATTTCTCTAAATATATTTCTCGCAACAGTGGGGCTCAACTATGGCTACAGTGCTTTAAACCTCATTCGGGTTTCTGGCGTTCAGTTGCTAGCCATTGGAGCAACAACCACATTATCGAGCATCTTGGTAGGATACATACTAGGAAAAAAGGTTCTAAAGCTCAGTACCATCAATATCATTGGAGGAATCTGCGGGTCTATGACAAGTACACCGGGGCTATGTGCTGCCATGGAATCCTTAGAGAGTGATGAAGTTGTAGCGGGATACGGTGCTGCCTATCCCTTTGGACTATTTTTAAAAATTTTGTTTATTAACATATTATTTAGACTATAGGAAATGGAGGAATGAAAAATGAATATACATGAATACCAAGCCAAGGAGCTATTGAGAGATTATGGTGTACCAGTTCCAAGGGGGCAGGTTATTTACGATGTTCGTGATGCCCAAAGAGCTGCATGGCATATAGAATCGGATATTGCCGTCGTGAAAGCGCAGATTCATGCAGGGGGAAGAGGAAAGGCTGGGGGCGTAAAAATAGCCAAAAGTATTACAGAGGTTGAACAATTCTCAAGAGAATTGCTAGGGAAAACATTGGTTACCCATCAGACAGGGCAAGAAGGAAGAGTAGTCAAGGCAATTTTGATTGAAGAAGGCTGCGAAATATATAAGGAATATTATATAGCATTTACTTTAGATCGAGAAAACTCAAAGATTGCGCTAATTGCCTCTGAAGAAGGGGGCATGGATATAGAAGAGGTTGCAGCAAATCGTCCAGATAAAATATTGAAGGAGATCATAGACCCATTAATAGGGCTCACTGATTTTCAGGGAAGAAGAGTTTGTTTTAATTTAAATATAGATGGCAGCCTTATCAATGATACGGTGGAATTGATGAAAAATTTGTATCGATGTTTTATAGAGAAAGATTGTTCATTGCTAGAGATCAACCCTTTGGTGATAACAAAGAATAACCGTGTGATGGCATTGGATGCCAAAATTAATTTCGATGGCAATGGGCTCTATAGAAATGAGGATGTATTAAAGCTAAGAGATTTAAATGAAGAAGATGAAAAGGAAATAGAAGCGTCTAAATACAATCTATCCTATATTTCTTTAGACGGCAACATTGGGTGCATGGTAAATGGTGCAGGATTGGCCATGGCCACAATGGATATCATCAAACTATATGGTGGAAACCCTGCCAACTTCTTAGATGTTGGAGGCGGTGCAAGTGAAGAAAAGGTAATGAATGCATTTAAGATCATATTATCCGATCCCAAGGTAAAGGGAATATTCGTTAATATTTTTGGTGGCATAATGAAATGCGACGTGATAGCGAAAGGAATCGTCAATGCAGCAAATGAAGTGAAGTTGAATGTTCCCTTGGTGGTTCGATTGGAAGGTACCAATGTAGAATTGGGAAAGGAGATATTGAATCAATCTAACCTTAATATCGTCACAGCTACGACCATGGCTGATGGGGCAAAAAAAATAGTGAAATTGATAAAATAGAGCAGAGAGTAGGGAGAGTATTATGAGTATATGGATTAATAAAGATACGAGGGTAATAGTGCAGGGAATTACGGGGAAAACAGCCCTATATCACACAAAGCAGATGATCGAATATGGAACTAAAATAGTGGCAGGCGTTACGCCAGGGAAGGAAGGCAGCACCATAGAAAACGTTCCAGTATTTGATACGGTGCAGAAAGCTGTACGTGAAACGGGCGCCAATGTGTCGGTGATATATGTACCAGCTAAATCTGCAGCAGACGCCATATTAGAGGCAGTAGACGCGGAACTAGAGATGGTAATCTGTATTACGGAACATATTCCTATTAAGGACATGATTTTTGTAAAAAAGCATTTGGAAGGGAAAAAAACTAGGCTCATCGGACCAAACTGTCCTGGCATCATTACTCCTGAAGAATGCAAGATTGGTATTATGCCAGGGTATATCCATAAAAAAGGGAGAATTGGTGTGGTTTCCAGATCTGGAACATTAACTTATGAAGCGGTCCATCAGTTAAGTGAAAGAGGGATCGGTCAATCCACAGCCGTAGGAATTGGTGGAGATCCTGTAAATGGAACGGATTTTATAGATGTATTAATGGAATTCAACGAGGATAGCGAAACGGATGCTGTAATTATGATCGGAGAAATCGGTGGAAACGCTGAAGAGAAAGCTGCATTATGGATTAAAGAAAATATGAAAAAACCAGTGGTCGGATTTATCAGCGGAAAAACAGCACCTGCTGGCAAGCGAATGGGACACGCCGGTGCTATCATCTCAGAGGGGAAGGGTACCGCCGATGAAAAAATAAGGGTTATGGAAAGCTGTGGGATACACATGGCTCAAAACCCTACAGATATTGGTGCAACAATGGTAAAGGTATTGAAAGATAATGATTTATGGTGTGCGGCTTATACTATTTAATATGGGTATATTTGAAACTGTATGTTCAGTAATGTTACAGAATAAAACTTTGCGTTGTTTCAAGTATGTTTTTTTAGGTATAATTAACAGTAACAGCATAGCGTATCAGAATAGAAATTATACCTAAGTAGGTGATACCATGGATGTAAAAAAGAAGAGTATTGAATTTGATGAAAAAATTAGCTGTCTACAAAATCAATTTGATAATTTTTCTGACCTAAAAAAAACAATTCATCCTGAATCTGAAGCGTTAAAAATTGCTGGCCTCTATTTTTTAATCGGCGTTTTGTGGATTCTATTATCGGATCGAATACTAGGCATTCTGATTACAGATACGGATATGATCAAAGAATTTCAACTGTATAAGGGCTGGGTATATGTGGGTATCACAGGGCTGATATTCTATCGGATCATCAAGAGAAGAATTTCTCTTTATAGTGAAGCAATCCATAGGGCCTTTAAAAGTTATGAGGAACTTAACGCCCTTCATGAAGAATTGATCGCAACGGATGAAGAAATGCTTCAACAGTATGATGAAATCGGAAAGCATCGGGATGCATTGATGGTCAGCAATCAGCGATATAGCTTAGTCGTCGAGGGGGCCAATGATGGGCTTTGGGATTGGGATCTTATAAATGAGACGTATTTTTTCTCCTTAAAACATAAGGGTGTATTTGGGTATGCTCCCGAAGAATTGGAAAACACTTTTGAGGCATGGAAAAGTCTGTTTCATCCAGAGGATTTAAAAGAAGCCTTGGAAAAAGTGGCGGCTTATCTTGAAAACCCCAAAGAGGGAATTTACGAAAATATTTATAGAATCCGATGTAAAAATGGGGAATATCGGTGGATTCTCAGTAGAGGAAAAGCGGTATGGGAGGATGGCAAAGCCATACGGATTGCTGGGTCCCATACGGATATAACAGAACAGCAGAATCTACAGAACAAGCTCCATACCATGGCATATTACGATACCCTAACGGGACTTTATAATAAAGAGATGCTAAAGGAAGAAATGGAGAAACTCCTTAGAGAAGCAGAGACCGAGAAAAAAAAGATGGCTTTAATCTACTTGGATATCGATAACTTCAAGCATATCAATGATATTCTTGGTCATGAAATTGGCGATAAAATGATCACCTACATAGCGAATATCTTATCCCATCAAGTGAAAGCACCGAATCTTGTAGCGAGACTGGGTGGCGATGAATTTGCCGTTGTACTAGGGGAAATAAAGACCATAGAAGATGTACTTCAAGAAATAGAGAAATTTTCCAGCTATTTGCGCAGGCCATGGAATTTAAATAAACAAGAATTTTTTATATCCACCAGTATCGGCGTTGCCTTATATCCTGACCACGGCAAAACATTAGCTACACTGATGCAAAACGCAGATACAGCAATGTTCCATATTAAAGAGAATGGTAGGGATGGCGTAGGTATTTACGCACCTTATATGACAGAAAAAACCTTGGACTATATCCAAATGAGCAGCCAACTGAGATATGGCATTCATAATGAAGAATTTACAGTATATTATCAGCCTCAAATTGATTTAAAGACCAATGAAGTGATCGGTACAGAAGCGCTGATTCGTTGGTTACACCCAAAGAAAGGCTTTATACCACCCAATGATTTTATCCCATTCGCTGAGACCACAGGCTATATTACTGAAATTGAAAAATGGGTGTTTAAGACAGTGGTGGAACAAAAGGTCAAATGGCAGAAAGAGGGATACGATAACTTTAAAGTATCCGTAAACTTGTCCAGTAAGATGCTAACCCATCCACAGCTTTTAGCCTATATTAAAAAAATTCTAGACGAGTACAATATCAGTGGCGATTATATTGAAATGGAAGTAACAGAAACAGCCATCATCGATAATTTAGAAAAGGCAACCGATGTGTTAAAGCAATTAAAGGAACTGAATATCACCATTGCATTGGACGATTTCGGTACAGGGTATTCCTCCTTGACATATCTTCAAAAACTGCCAATTGATATACTGAAGATCGATCGAGACTTTATTAAAAACATTCAAGATATTAACGATGAAGCTCATATTTTAAAACTAGTGATTGATTTAGCACATAGTCTGGGACTAAAGGTCGTAGCAGAGGGTGTAGAGACGGAAGCACAATTAGATTATCTGAGAAAGAATCATTGTGATATTGTGCAAGGTTATTACTTTAGTAAACCGTTGCCAGAAGCAGATATAAAAACGTTTTTAGAAAATAGAAAAACCTGCCTATAAAAATACTTGATTCAAGCTCTAGGATAGAATTTGAATCAAGTATTTTTCTGTATTGATTTTTTTATCGAATAAGTTTTTTAACCAGATTGAACTTGTTTTTGTATGGTGGAAAAAGAAGGGTCATATCTATTTTAGAAGACTTTTTCACGATGCTTTTTTCGTAAGTAAAGGTATGAAAGCTGCTTTTACCGTGGTATCTGCCAATGCCAGAGGTGCCGACGCCACCGAATGGAAGGTAGTTGGATGCAACGTGTAAAATCGTATCGTTCACACATCCGCCACCGAAGGAAAAACGAGTGATGATATCTTCGCTAAAGGATGCATCTTCAGAAAATACATAGAGCGCCAACGGCTTCGGGTTTGCAGCAATGCACGTCTTAATATCATCCATGGTTCTATAGCTCATGATTGGCAGAATGGGACCAAATAATTCCTCTTTCATAGACATATCCTCTAAGGTGATATCCTTTAATAGAGTCGGTGCAATAAAGCGTTCCGCCCTATGGAGATCTCCGCCAAATATTATTTTTTCTCGATCATGCTCTAGTATGGCAGCCAATCGATTCATATGTTTCTCATTGATAATGCGTCCAAAGTCTTTGCTATGGATCGGATCTTCACCGTAAAATTCTAGGATGGTCTTTCGAAAGACTTCGCAGAGCTCATCGACGATATCTTCATGAGCCATTACGTAATCAGGAGCGATACAGGTTTGGCCAGCATTGATGAGCTTTCCCCATAGAATTCTTTTGGCTGCTATTTTTAAATTTGCAGAGTTATGAACGATTACTGGCGACTTCCCTCCCAGCTCTAGGGTCACAGGGATTAGATGCTTACTTGCTTTCTCCATCACGATTTTCCCTACAGGAACGCTACCGGTAAAGAAAATATAGTCGAAGGGTAGATCCAGTAGAGCACTATTCACCTGATGATCCCCTGTCACGACGGATACATAATTTCTTTCAAATACAGCTTCAATGATTTCAATGATGACCTTCTCAACATTCGGTGTAAACTCCGACGGTTTTAAAACTGCGGTATTCCCCCCTGCAATAGCGCCGATGAGTGGTTCTATTAATAGCTGAAAAGGATAATTATAGGGGCCAATGATTAAAACCACACCGTAATGAGAAGGATAGACTAGGGATTTACCGAAAATTTGGGCGATATCATTTTTGATTTTTTTGGGTCTTACCCATTTCTTTAGATTCTTTTTTGTATGATCGATGCTTTTATACAGGAATCCAATCTCATTTAAAAATGCTTCAAAATTACTTTTTCCTAAGTCTTTTTTTAAGGCTTCCATTATGTTGTTTTCTTGTTTTTTTATAGTTTCTTTTAATAACTGAAGCTTTGCTATGCGCATCGCCACATCGATTGTTTGGACTCGATCTAAATATTGTTTTTGCTCCAATAAAATTGATTCATATAAATTCATAATTCCACCTCATTTTGTATAGGATATTTATATTGTATCTTAATTACTGATTTATTTGAATAAAAAAAAGGGTATGATAAGAATACTTCATTTGAAACGAGAGACCTTGTTCTTAAAATGAGAGGATGATAAAATAAGATTAAATTTTTGGTACAGAATGGAAGGAAAGGAGTGATTTCGGTGTTAGGTCTTGCATTAGAAGGTGGTGGCGCAAAAGGAGCATACCATATCGGTGTAGTGAAAGCATTGTTAGAGGAAGGGTATCAATTTGGCGGCATTACTGGAACCTCAATTGGTGCATTAAATGGCGCAGTCATAGCCCAAGGTGATTTTGAAAAGGTCTATGAACTTTGGGAGAACTTAGATTTTTCTCACGTGTTCGATATCGATGATTTGCACTATAAAAAGTTGAAGAAAATGAATATTGATAAAGGGACTCTCGTTGAATTGGCTACGAAAGCAAAAAAGGTCATAGAGCGTGGGGGCTTGGATACCAGTAAAATGCAAAGAATAATAGAAAGTATCATCGATGAAGAAAAGCTTCGGAAATCAGAAGTGGATTTTGGTCTGGTAACGGTGTCTTTTCCAGATCTAAAGCCAGTGGAGATCTATAAGGAAGACATTCCAGAGGGAAAAATTGTAGACTATTTGTTGGCCAGTGCAAATCTACCAGTATTTGAGCCGAAAAAGATAGAGGATAAATACTATATCGATGGTGGGTTCTACGATAATTGTCCCATCAACCTTTTAGCGGAAAAAGGTTACAAGGAGATTATTGCGGTTAGAACCTTAGGCGTTGGCATTGTGAAAAGTATCAAATATCCAGATGTTCAAGTGATAGACATTACGCCCTCTGAAAATCTAGGCGGAATATTAGAATTTGATCGGAATATAATTCAATTGAATTTAAAGATGGGCTACTATGATGCCATGCGGCATATCAAGAAGCTGGCAGGAAGTAGGTATTATTTTTACAAGGAAAATATGAATGAGGATATGATATTTCATAGATTGTTATCGATCCCAGATGAAAGAATATGTTCCCTAGGTAAATTGTTTGGCATCAAAGAGATGCCACCGAAAAGAATGTTATTTGAAAAAATTATGCCCAAGGTCGTACATATGCTGGGATTGGAGGCCACAGCTACCTATGAGGATATTGTTCTTAGTCTTTTAGAGTTCATTGCAGGAGAAGAGGAGATTGATAAATATCAGGTTCGTTATATAGATGATTTTATAAAAACAATTAAAGAATCCTTGATTACTGGAAATAACGGTAAATACGAAGAACAACCTAAAATACCAGGCCTCTATACAAAAAAATATAAACTTTTAAAAGTAGCAAAGGAGATTTGTGACTCTGCATGCTTTGATTAAGTGCTTAAAATTATGAAAAATTACTTAAAACCTATGGTATACATAGGTTTTTTTTATGACCTAACCCAATTTATGCGACCGTAGGAAGCAATAAATTGATGGTAGGTCAAACGCAACGAATGCCAATTTTATCGACCCTAGGGAGAATAAAATTGTGCAATGAGACTGCGAAATTATGGAGGGTAGACAGGTTCTATTTTCCTATCGATAAAAATAAATAAAAGTCTTAAAGATGATTTTTGAACGTGAATAATTTAATTGTAATCTGAATAAATAGGTAGTATAATAGATTTCAAATTAGAAAACTTTGAATTTTCAGATTTGTTCAAAGATTCCTAATCAATACAAAAAGAGGGGGAAATATTTATGACCAAAAGAGTTTTATGTTTGGTAATCGCATTGATTATGGCAATTACTTTAGTAGGATGTCGTAGCACCGATGCTCCAGCAACTACTGGAAACCAAGGAGAGGCGCCGGTGGCACCATCTGAAGATCCAAACTACAAAATAGGAATCATTACAGGTACTGTATCACAAGGGGAAGAAGAGTATCAAGCAGCTCAGAACATGGCTGCAAAATACGGAGACAAAATCGTAACCGCTACATATCCAGATAACTTCTCATCTGAAACAGAAACGACCATAGCGAACGTTGTTTCATTGGCTTCCGACCCCGCTGTAAAAGCCATTGTATTCGTTCAAGCAGTTCCTGGAGCCTCTGCGGCCATTGATAAAGTGAGAGAAACTCGTCCAGATATGTTATTTATCAGTGGTGTAGCTGCAGAAGACCCTGCAACCATCGCTAGTAAATCAGATATTGTAACATTGGTTGACGAAATATCCATGGGCTCTACAATTCCTGCAAAAGCGGCTGAAATGGGTGCAAAAACTTTTATCCACTATTCATTTGCACGTCACTTATCCTATGCAACCATCGCTGCTCGTAGACAGCTGATGATCGAGAAATGTAAAGAGCTTGGATTAGAATTTGTTGACGTTACAGCGCCAGACCCAACTGGTGATGCAGGTGTATCCGGCGCTCAACAATTTATATTAGAAGATGTTCCCCGTCAAATTAAACAATACGGTAAAGATACTGCATTTTTCTCCACAAACTGTGCGATGCAAGAACCGCTAATTCGTTCTATATTAGAGCAAGGTGCAATATTCCCACAACAATGCTGTCCAAGTCCATACCACGGTTATCCAGCAGCCTTGAATATTGACGTTGCTGGTCATGAGGGAGACGTTCAATATATGTTAGACTCCATTGGTGCGAAGCTGAAAGAAGCTGGTCAAGAGAAGAGAATGTCTACTTGGAGCGTTCCTGTCAATATGCTGATGGTTGAAGCCGGCGTTGACTATGCCATCGAAGTAATTGAAGGAAGAACTAATGGCAATTTAGATGAAGCTGTATTAAATAAGATCATGAACAGAATAGCAGGAGGAGAAGGATCTGCAAAATTAACTAAATATGATGAAAATGGTGTGAAGCTTGATAACTATTATATGATACTTTGTGATTTCTATGATTTTAGTGTTCAGTAAAAATTACTGGATATAAGTGTGTGAAATCGCCGGTTTGCACGGTAAACTGGCGATTTCTTATATGGCATCAAACACTTTGGAAAAGATGGGAGGGGTGCATATTGGAAACCCGATATCTGCTGAATATGGACAACATAACAAAGGAGTATTACGGAAATCGCGTACTGAAGAATGTCAGTTTACGCATAAAACCAGGGGAAATCCATGCATTAATGGGAGAGAATGGTGCTGGAAAGTCTACTTTAATGAACATTTTATTCGGTATGCCAGTCATACACGCTACAGGAGGCTTTGAAGGAACCGTTGAAATTAATGGAGAAAAGGTAGGGATCGATTCACCTCAAAATGCAATGAATTTTGGTATTGGAATGGTGCACCAGGAATTTATGCTGATTCCAGGATTTACAGTTACAGAAAATATCAAAGTAGGTAGAGAAATCAGCAAGTCTACTTTTTTAAGCCGCTTGTTTGGAAGAAACCTTGAAAGTTTAGATTTTGGTCAGATGAAAAAAGATTCTAGAAAGGCCCTTTCGGATATTGGCCTCAATATTGAAGAATATATTAAGGTTGCAGGATTGCCCATTGGCTATATGCAATTTATCGAAATTGCTAGGGAAATCGATAAAACGGGAATAAAGTTATTGGTATTTGATGAACCAACAGCAGTACTTACAGAGAGTGAAGCGGAACGTCTTCTTGAAATTATGCGTATTATAGCCGATAAAGGCATTGCAATTATTTTTATTACTCATAGATTGGACGAGGTTATGGCAGTAGCCGATAGCCTTACTGTTTTGAGGGACGGGGAATTTGTTGTACATAAAGAGGTAAAGGATACATCTGTAGTGGAGATTGCGGAGTTGATGATCGGTAGAAAAGTTGAGAAATTAGTAGATGATCGAGAAGATCACCGTGTTTTAAGTGAAGAGAATATTGCACTTTCCATGGAGGATTTTCATGTTCAGATGCCAGGGGAGACGGTGAAGGGGATTGATCTGAATATTCGACAAGGGGAGATCTTCGGTATCGGAGGTTTGGCGGGTCAAGGTAAAATAGGAATTCCAAACGGCATCATGGGCCTGTATGATACAAAGGGCATAGTAAAAGTATTTGGCAATTCACTTGAATTGTCTAGCTTAGGTAGCGCTCTTTCCAATGGCGTCGCCTGTGTATCAGAGGATCGACGAGGCGTAGGACTTTTATTAGAGGAATCCATTGAGCAGAATATCATCTTTACAGCCATGCAGATCAATGATGATTTCCTTAGGAAATTTGGTGGAATGAAATTATTGGATAATAAAAAAACGAGAGAACACGCCCTGAATATGATCAAACTCCTAGATATTCGCTGTACGGGACCGAAGCAAACGGCGGGAAGTCTTTCTGGGGGAAATCAGCAAAAAGTTTGTCTTGCTCGTGCCCTTACCATGAACCCTAAAATATTGATCGTTTCAGAACCCACCAGGGGAATCGACATCGGAGCAAAAAAATTGGTCCTTGAATATTTAGTTCAGTTGAACAGAGAGCAAGGCTTAACTGTAATTATGGTCAGCTCTGAGCTGGTGGAGCTTCGTTCCCTTTGTGACCGTATTGCCATAATTTCCGATGGAAAGCTTTCGGCCATATTGAAGCCAGATGCACCGGATGCAGAATTTGGTTTAGCAATGGCAGGAACAAGGAAAGAAGGTGTACAAAATGCGTGAGAGAATCAATGAAGCCTATGAAAATATAGGGCTTCCCAGAGTGATTATTATCAGCTTTTTCTTGTTGATGTTAACCATAGCAGCGCCACTGGGTCTCAGTGTGCCCAGCCTTTTAGCCGATGCCATACGTAGATGGGCTATGTACGGTATTTTAGTTCTTGCAATGGTTCCAGCAGTCCAATGTGGGATTGGTCTAAACTTTGGTATTTCATTGGGGATCGTCGGAGGACTTTTAGGAGCAACCATCACGATAGAAATGGGTATCGGAAATCCTTTGGTAAGTTTGCTTGTAGCAATGCTCGTTGGTATTGCAGTGTCCAGTTTATTAGGCATCGGATATGGCCTTTTATTAAACCAAGTAAAGGGTTCTGAAATGACAGTCTCCACCTATGTGGGCTTCTCTGTCATCGCTTTTATGAATATGCTATGGCTATCCCTGCCTTTTAAAAATGGGGATCTGATATGGCCCTTAGGTGGTCAGGGAATGCGGAACACCATTGGTTTAGAAAAGAGCTTCGGTATGGTTCTCAATAAAATCATGGGCTTTTACATAGGAGATGAAGCGGCTGGGTTATATATCCCTACAGGTGTAATCTTGTTCTTCTTATTCACCTGTTTTATTGTATGGTTGTTTATGCGCAGTAAAGCAGGAATTGCCATGAGTGCGGCAGGAGCCAATCCATTATTTACTCGTTCTTCTGGAATTAATGTGAATAAGATGCGAGTTCTAGGTACAACAATTTCCACTGCATTAGCAGCGGTTGGTATTATTACCTATGCCCAGAGCTATGGATTTCTGCAATTATATAATGCCCCTCTCATGATGGGATTCCACTCTGTAGCCGCAGTTTTGATCGGTGGCGCAACCACCAATCGGGCAAAGATATCCCATGTTATTATAGGAACCTTCTTGTTCCAGGGAATTTTAGCGGTTGCTTTACCTGTAGCAAATAAGCTGCTACCGGAAAGTAATCTTTCCGATGTACTAAGAATTATTATCTCTAACGGCATCATTTTATATGCTCTGTCTAAGACAAAAGGGGGTAATAAATAATGAATCAATTGAAAAATAAAGTATTCAATGCCATTAATGAAAATAAGGTCGTGATGCTATTCATCATCCTATGTGCAGCGGCAACCTATGCCTCCAAAAATCCTTTAACATTCGTTTCAGCAGAATTGTTTACACGTATTGGAAGAAATGGATTTATGGTACTGGCGCTACTGATTCCTGTTTTAGCAGGAATGGGACTGAACTTTGGGATTACCATCGGTGCTATTGCTGCTCAAATCGCCGTATTCTGGATTGTTTATTGGGGATATACAGGAATCACTGGATTTTTATTGAGTGTAGTAATGGCAACACCCATCGCTATGATCTTTGGATGGATGGTGGGGAAACTCTTCAATAAAATGAAGGGTTCTGAAATGATTGCAGGAATGGTCCTTGGATATTTTGCAGATGGACTGTACCAACTATTTTTTCTGTATATTATTGGGGGCATTATCCCAGTTCAAAATGATACACTCATCATCACAGGAGGAATTGGTGTTAAAAATACCATCGACTTAGCCAACAACTTAAAATATTCCTTAGATACAGTTTCCATGCTGAAAGTGATAGAGATTACCTTTTATGTAGTGGTGGCAATCACCTTGTTTAAGATTCTATTTAATAAAATCCAAAAGACAGGTTCTTCCATCAAAAAAGATTTTGTCCTCCTTGGGATCGCTGCCCTAGCCTATGCAGCAACATTTATTCCAGCTGTGGAAGGATTCTTAGGGAAGGATCGACTGTTGTTGTTACATGGTGTTACCATTGCTGTTGTTTTTGTAGTAGCACTTCAGGTTTTTAGAATCATTCATCGCAAATTTGTGAGGAAAGATCCGGAATACAATATGAATCAAGGAATTTCAAAAATCATAACAGCTATTATATGCTATGGTTTGACCTATATCAAACCCATTGAAAAAATTCTACTATATGTGAATATTCCAGTGACCACCTATCTATGTATTGCTGCATTATGTGTATTCAATAACATGCTGCTCCGTACAAGATTGGGTCAGAATATGCGTACCGTGGGGCAAAGCCGTGCTGTTGCAAATGCGGCGGGAATTGATGTGGATAGAACGAGGATTATTGCAATGATCCTATCCACAGTACTTGCTTGTTGGGGACAGTTGATCTATCTGCAGAATATTGGGACCTTCTCAACCTACGGGGCTCATACGCAGGTGGCACAGTTTGCAATTGCAGCCCTTCTCGTAGGAGGTGCATCGGTACAAAAAGCTACCAACAAACAAGCGATTATCGGTGTAATCCTATTCCACACCTTGTTTATCGTAGCGCCACAAGCAGGTAAAGAGCTGTTCAACAATGCACAGCTTGGAGAATACTTTAGAGTATTTGTTGCATACGGCGTCATTGCCGTTTCTCTAGCGATGCATGCATGGAAAACTACAGCAAAGCCTACAGAACGGGGATCGAATTCAAAGGGTTTGTTTGCTATAATTAAGCCCTTCACTTCATCAATGAAATAAAAATTATTAAATACCTCATTTTGATTTTGCCTTATAAAGGGCGGTCATCTTGAGGTATTTTATAGTGAGGGCTATATTTACAGAGGAAATGATGGCATAATATAAATAGAAGGGGTAGAGATATCAAACGATAACTTTGTGTCCTTATACGAATTACAAAGTATATCTACCACTATATAAAGGATCTATAGAAGGAGGAAGCGATGAAATATTTATTCATTCATTACCCTAAATGTAGTACCTGCAGAAATGCAAAAAAATGGCTCGATGGAAACCACATTGAATATGAAGAACGATTGATTAAAGAAAATAATCCCACAGAGGTAGAAATCACAGAATGGTTCCATAAAAGCAGTTATCCCATTAAACGGTTCTTTAATACCAGTGGAAACTTATATAAGGAGCTGCAATTAAAGGACAAGCTGCCAACGATGTCTGAAGAGGAGCAAATTAAGCTTTTGGCTACAGATGGTATGCTGGTTAAAAGACCGATTCTTGTGGGTGAAGGTACGGTTCTTTTAGGCTTTAAAGAGGAAGAGTGGAATCAGCTCAAATAAAAAAACATGTATAGAGGAAGGGAATTTCCTTTATACATGTTTTTATTATTCTGCTTCGACTTCTACTTTTCCATCAGCAATCAGCTCATTTGCAACCCATCTTGCAACCTTACCAGTAATTGTGATACAGTGTTCTTTTCTTTCTGGGCTTTTAAAATTATCCCCTGCCCATTGACGAGTGATCACTCGACAGCAGTTTGATTTATATTCGCTCATAATATAGTCATGAAGAGCTTTTGATTCCTCAAACATTTTTTCTTGCATTGCTTCACCTTCAACTCTACCGTATACCATACCGAGAGCCATTTGGCCTCCAGAAACGGCACCGCAAAGACATCCGGATTTACCCATTCCGATCGGGAATCCACTAGCAAGTTTAACAACGTCTTTTGGGTAAGGTGTTCCCAGGAATTCATTGATTGTTTGAAGAACAGCTTCACTGCAGAAATAGGTTCCAGAGCGGAACAACTCTTCTGCATTTGCTTGTACCTTGTCCAGTAAATCCTCAGTTGTAAAGTTTTTTATATCAGTAGCAGTCATAATATATGCCCCCTTAGAAAAATTTGAAATAAATTGATGCCATTATCATTATATTTTACTTGATAAAACTTTACCAATAGAGATATCCTATAGAAAGCTTTTAATTATTGAAAAAATCAATACTATAAAAAGGCGTAAGCTGAGCTGCAGAATAAAACACCAAGAGACAGTGTTGTCTTCTTGGTGTTTTATTCTGTAGTGTACTATTCTTCTACACGTATTTCATATGTAATCGGTGCTGCTTTTTCAAGCATTGCAGATACGCCGCAGTATTTCTCTTGAGATAGACGAACTGCTCGTTGCAGCTTTTCTACTGGAAGATCTTTTCCTTTAAAGGTATAGATCAAATGGATGGTTTTATAAACCTTGGGTTCTGTGTCTGTTTGGTCAGCTTCTGCTGAAATGATCACATCATCTGGTTTGACTCTCATTTTATTTAAGATCATCATAACATCAATTCCAGTACAACCAATTAATCCTGATAATAATAGAGCCTTTGGTCTTGGTCCTAAGTTTTCTCCACCGATTTCAGGAGCGGCATCTGTAATGAGGGTATGGCCATTTAAGTCCATTTCAAAGGCCATATTTCCCTTTAAACTAGCTGTTATTTTTGTTGAATTCATCTAAATTTCTCCTTTCGATTATGTAATAGTAGTATATACAATCATTTTTAAAACTACTTACAATTAACATTGTTAAAAAATGTACAAATTATATACAGGATATTGGATAAGGTGTATACAAATTGTACAAAGATAATTTTTAATAGAAAATCAAAAAATGTTTTCCTATCTTTAACTATACAGTAATTTAAACATATTTCAATAAAAATTGCTAGAAAAAGTGTTGAAAATTACATTGTTATAAAAATGGCATACTTTTTGCTATATTTAAAGGTGTATCTGAAATAGATCGCTGCCCAATGTAAATTCTAGGTTATCAACAGAAAAGCAACAAACCTCTAGAAATTCATATGAAAAGGTGGACTTCTGCAACGAGTCAAAGAAAATATTAGTAAAGGAGGATTCTTATGTTTAAAAAAATTACCAATGTTTTTGTATTATTAGTTCAAAAATACCTACCAGATGCTTTCTTATTTGCTATTTTTTTAACATTTATTACATTGATCGCAGGTGTTTTCTTTACGGGACAGGGCTTGCTAACAATGATTACTCATTGGGGCAATGGCGTATGGGGGCTATTGGCATTCTCTATGCAAATGGCCTTAGTTCTAGTAACCGGTCATACACTGGCTAGCTCGAAACCTTTCAAAGGTGCTTTAAGAGGTATGTCAAAGTTGGTGAAAACGCCAACACAAGCAATATTAGCAGTTTCCTTTGTCTCCGCTATTGCTTGCTGGATTAACTGGGGATTTGGTCTAGTTATTGGAGCCTTATATGCGAAAGAGTTGGCTAAAGAAGTTGATGGTGTTGATTATAGACTTCTTATTGCTTCTGCTTATTCAGGTTTTTTAGTATGGCATGGTGGAATATCAGGATCAATTCCCCTAACATTGGCAACGGATGCTGCAGCAAATGCTGCACAAACTGCGGGAGCAGTAACAGAAGTTATACCAACAGGACAAACCATATTCTCATCATTAAACCTGGTGATTTCAGGGATTTTAATATTCACTCTACCTTTAATTAACAGAGCGATGCATCCCGAAAAAAAATTGACAGTTACAGTGGATAAGAAATTGTTAGTTGATGAAGAAGATTTAAGTTTGTATTCAAATGATACACCTGCGGATAAAATTGAAAATAGTTCTATTGTAAATATTCTTGTATTTGCAATGGGCATGACTTATATTGTAATGCATTTTATAAACAAAGGATTTGACTTGAATTTAAACATTGTAAATTTAATATTCCTTACTTTTGGTATATTATTTCATCAAACACCAAGGAGATTTATCCATGCCTTTGGTGAAGCGGCCAAGGGTGCAGGGCCCATACTTTTACAGTTTCCATTCTACGCAGGTATTATGGGGATGATGACAGGGGCAACTGTTGAAGGCGTAAGTTTAGCGGGGCAAATTTCCAATTGGTTTGTTAGCATATCTACAGAAAAAACTTTTCCGCTATTCAGCTTCTGGGCTGCTGGAATAGTGAATTTCTTCGTACCTTCTGGCGGTGGACAATGGGCTGTACAAGCGCCTATAATGATGCCAGCAGGATTGGACTTAGGTGTTCCAGTTGCTAAGACTGCGATGGCAATTGCTTGGGGAGACGCATGGACCAATATGATCCAACCGTTCTGGGCTTTACCAGCACTGGGTATTGCGGGACTTGGTGCTCGAGATATTATGGGATTCTGTATAATCGACTTGATATATTCAGGTATAATTATCTCATTAGCACTCTTTTTCATATAGAACTTATGCTGTTAAAAATAAACCTTGATTTCATGAAAATACTGGAGAACAGCATGAGATCCTATCCAGTATTTAAGGTGATAATATGCATAATGAAATAAAGGGTAAGTAAACCTTTTAAAAATTAAATGATTACAAGTATCATATGATTGAACTGTTTTGAATCAGTGCATCTTAAGAGAACAGAGGAGGGATAGGAGAGACTTAGAGAAGTGAGGAAATTATGGATGGATAGTTGAAGTATTGACCATATAGTCTGATATGGAATAACGAGAGGATTTTACAAATAATCGTTAATAAATTAACGTATAAGGAGGATATATCATGGAATTTGGTTTTTCAAAAGAGCATTCTTTGCTGAAACAAATGTATCGAGAATTTGCGGAAAACGAAGTAAAACCTTTAGCAGCAGAAATTGACGAGGAAGAAAGATTTCCTATAGAAACTGTAAAAAAAATGTCCAATACAGGCTTTATGGGAATTCCTTTTCCTAAAAAGTATGGCGGCGAAGGCGGAGATAACCTTGGATATGCCATGGCAGTGGAAGAGCTATCTAGAGTTTGTGCCACTACAGGCGTAATCGTTTCTGCCCATACATCCTTAGGTGCACATCCCATCTATGAATTTGGAACGGAGGAGCAGAAGCAAAAATACCTAGTTCCCTTAGCAAAAGGAGAAAAACTGGGTGCATTCGGTTTAACAGAGCCCAATGCTGGAACAGACGCATCTGCTCAGCAAACCACTGCTGTACTAGATGGAGACAGTTATATTCTCAATGGATCTAAAATTTTTATAACCAATGCAGGCTATGCCCATATTTATATCATTATGGCCATGACAGATAAATCTGTAGGAACGAGAGGAATCTCTGCTTTTATAGTAGATGCAGATACACCAGGCTTTACTGTTGGACCGAAAGAAAAGAAACTAGGAATCAAAGGCTCAGCTACATGTGAGCTGATATTTGAAAACTGTAGAATACCGAAAGAAAATCTTTTAGGAAAAGAGGGCAAAGGTTTTGGAATTGCCATGAAGACCCTAGACGGTGGCCGGATTGGTATAGCAGCACAGGCCCTAGGTATTGCACAGGGTGCTTTAGATGAAACCGTTCATTACGTTAAGGAAAGAAAACAATTTGGAAAACCGATCTCTGCTTTCCAAAATACCCAGTTCCAATTAGCGGATATGGCGGCTAAGGTAGAGGCTTCTAGACTATTGGTGTATAAAGCAGCCCACAATAAGGACATGGGATTGCCTTATTCCTATGAGGCAGCTATGGCAAAGCTGTTTGCATCGGAGGCAGCAATGGAAGTGACCACAAAGGCAGTTCAGCTTCATGGAGGATATGGTTATACGAGGGAATACCCTGTGGAAAGAATGATGCGAGATGCAAAGATCACAGAGATCTATGAAGGTACATCAGAAGTTCAAAGAATGGTAATCGCTGCTGGATTATTAAAATAGAGGAGGTATGGGTGATGAAAATTGTTGTTTGTATCAAACAAGTTCCAGATACAACGGAAGTAAAATTAGATCCAAAGACTGGAACTCTAATTCGAGAAGGTGTTCCATCAATCATCAATCCAGATGATAAGAGTGGTCTTGAGGCGGCTTTAAGGTTAAAGGATCAATACGATGCAGAAGTGACCGTTATTACAATGGGGCCGCCTCAAGCAGATTTAGCTCTTAGAGAAGCTCTTGCAATGGGTGCCGATAGAGCGATACTGCTTACAGATAGAGCCTTTGCAGGTGCAGATACATGGGCTACATCCTCTGCTTTAGCTGGAGCCCTTAGAAATATAGACTACGATCTGATTATTGCGGGAAGACAGGCTATTGATGGAGATACAGCTCAAGTTGGCCCTCAGATTGCGGAGCATCTCAATCTGCCCTCTGTAACCTATGTAGAAGATATGGAACTTTTAGATAAAGCAATCATAGTGAAAAGAGCCTTTGAGGACGGTTATCAAAAAATCAAAGTCAACACACCTTGTTTAATAACGACGCTGAAGGAAATGAATGAGGCCCGATATATGAGAGTTTCAGGCGTATATGATGCCTATAGAGAAAAGAAAGTTGAAGTATGGGATGTGAACAACATCGAAGTGGACCATGGCAATTTGGGTCTCAAGGGATCTCCTACAAAGGTGAAAAAATCCTTTACAAAGGGTGCTAAAACAGCAGGTAAGGTATTCGATATGGAACCTAAAGAAGCGGCTAAAATCATTGTGGACAAATTACGTGAAAAATATATTATTTCTTAAAAGATAGGATGGGAGGGATAAAAATGAATGTAGCAGATTATAAAGGTGTTCTCGTATATATTGAGCAAAGAAACAAAGAGATTCAAAAAGTTTCCCTGGAATTGTTAGGAAAAGGAAGAGAAATTGCAGATAAGCTGGGCGAAAAATTGAGTGCGGTGATTATTGGACATGGGGTTCAAAATTTAGCAGAAGAGTTGATATACCACGGTGCAGAAAAGGTCATCGTCGTTGAACATGAAATTCTTGAGAATTTCGTTACAGAGCCTTATACAAAGGCTCTTACAGAGGTGATAAAGAAAGAAAAGCCAGAGGTAGTGTTGGTTGGTGCCACATCCATTGGTAGGGATATTGGTCCTAGGGTTTCAGCAAGAATACACACGGGCCTAACAGCAGATTGTACTTCCTTGGATATAGACGAAGAAACGAGACAGCTTCTGATGACGAGACCAGCCTTTGGCGGCAATATTATGGCGACGATCATATGTCCAGATCATAGACCACAGATGTCCACTGTAAGACCAGGGGTTATGTTAAAGCTGGATAGAGATACCAGTAGAACAGGAGACGTTGTAGTCTTTGACGCAGGTCTAACACCATCGGACTTAAATGTTGAAGTTCTAGAAATAGTGAAGGAAGATAAGAAAAAAGCCAATATAGAGGATGCCAATGTTCTAATATCCGGAGGTAGAGGCGTAGGGTCTAAGGAGAACATGTCTCATTTATATGATCTTGCCGAAGTGTTAAATGGTGAAGTATCTGGCTCCCGTGCTGTAATAGACAATGGATGGTTGGATAAGGATCGACAAGTAGGACAAACAGGAAGAACCGTAAGACCAGATTTATATATTGCCTGCGGTATATCTGGAGCCATTCAGCACGTTGCCGGTATGGAAGAATCGGAGCTGATTATTGCCATTAATAAAAATCCAGATGCAGCGATTTTTGAAGTTGCAGATTTAGGAATTGTTGGCGATGTTGCTAAAATAGTGCCGCTTGTAGCGGAGGAAATAAGGAATAGTAAAAAATAAATAGACAAAGTTCAGGAACGCATATGGGAGCGTAGGTTCTGGAGCTAATAAAAACATTGAAATTATGTAACGAAAATAATTCTGAGATACACTAATTTCCAATAATTTAAAAAATTTCATATGCTTAAAATAAACGTATTTTAAACAGTTTATAAACACAAACCATATACGAGGAAGGTTCAAGACCTTCTTTGTATATGGTTTTGTTTGTTGATTACGATTCCATATTCATTTTAGGACAAACTGCTATTAAAGAAATTTTTATTGTATAAGAAAGCGGCAGACTCTGGTTTGTATACACCAGCCCTTTCATTGTATGCAATGGCTTTCTCTAAATCGCCCAATTGATAGTAACACAGACATAGCTGGATACAAGGAATATATCCGTAATAATCGTGATATACAAAGCCATGGCTTTGAGCAGAAGGTTTTTGATTTGATGCTAATTCGTACCAAAAAATTGCCGATTTGTAATTGGCTGAATCAAAGAACACATTGCCGATCTCACAGCAAATATCAGCTCTAGGGTTATCGTACTCAAAGCTTTTCAATAAAATTTGAAGCTGATTTTCCTTATCTCCCGTTTGACTATAGCAGGAGGAAAGAAGCTTACAGGCTTGAATACAATCCTCTACCCATCCACGCTTCGTATTTAAGAATTTGTTAAAGTATCGAATTGCTTTTTCATAGAACTGGTTATAATAGAGCTCTCGTGCATAGTAATAGGTACCCCTTGGACTTAATTCTTTATTTTTTGCCAATTCATTTTCATAGATCCGCAAATTTCTTCTGTCATTGCTCTTCTTGCCTTCATTTCTATGGATAATGGATGCTTCTAAATAATGAATATTTCCTCTTGGCGGAATGACTTCATGAACAGGCTCAACCCATTTGAAATTCATAGACTTTCGAAAGAGACGCTCTCTATAATAAGATAGAGTAACGTTTTGGTGTTCATCGAAGCCCACATCGTATTTCATCATGATAACATCATAGGGGAGGGCACCATGGGATTTTAGCTTCTGTAGTTCAGCACGGGCTCCCTCTGAAACCACATCGTCAGCATCCAACCACATTAAATATTCCTGTGTTCCCTTGGAAAATGCAAAGTTTCTAGCAGCAGAAAAATCATCAATCCATTTAAAATCATAGACCTTCTCTGTATATTGCTCTGCAATTTCTTTCGTTCGATCTATGGAGCCAGTATCTACAATTACGATTTCATCTACAATATCCTCAATGGAATCCAGACATCTTTTTAAAACAGCTTCTTCGTTTTTAACGATCATACATAAACTGATTTTCATGGTAAGGTCACTCCTTTCCTTGGTGATACAATATATGTATCATCTTTGAAATTTGTATCTCCATGATGAAAATAACTTCAATATTCTTAGAAAGAAAAGAGAAGCGTATATTATCAATATTTATTTTGCTTTACTTCACATTGAGTGCTCCCATGGTAAATAATTTTTTATATGAACATAGAACATACGTTTGCATAAATTTCTAAAATATAGTAAACTGAAAGTAACAAATGATCTGAGGTGGTTTTATGGAGGTATTACAAAAATTAAAGATTTTGTCCGATGCTGCAAAATACGATGTATCCTGTTCCTCCAGTGGAAGCAATAGGAAAGGGAAGAAGGGAGAGCTTGGCAGTGCCCATACCAGCGGTATCTGTCATAGCTGGTCCGATGACGGCCGATGCGTTTCTTTATTAAAGATTCTATTGACCAATTACTGTATATACGATTGTGCTTACTGTATCAATCGGTGTACCAACGACTTACCGAGAGCCATGTTTACGCCAGAGGAAGTCGTTGACCTCACCATAAACTTTTATAAAAGAAACTATATTGAGGGACTTTTTTTAAGTTCAGCAGTTTACAGAAATCCCAATTATACCATGGAGCTTTTAGAGAAAATCGTGAGAAAACTTCGAGTGGAAGAAAAGTTCAATGGATACATCCATTTGAAGGCCATCCCAGGGGCCGATAGAGAAATCATTGAAAGGGCTGGATTCTATGTGGATCGAATGAGCGTGAATATTGAGCTGCCCTCTAGTGAAGGATTAAAGGCCTTGGCACCACAGAAAAATAAAGAGAGCATCTTAAAGCCCATGAATTTTATCAATAGTAGAATCATCCAATCCTCCGATGAGAGAAGCAGGTTTCGATATGCAGAGAAATTTGTGCCAGCAGGTCAGACAACTCAGCTGATTGTAGGTGCTACGAAGGATGACGATTTGAAAATCTTAAAGCTTTCAGAAGGATTATATAAAGGATATCAGCTGAAAAGGGTATATTATTCTGCCTATGTTCCAGTAACCAATAATCCGAAATTGCCCAATATTGCATCGCCACCCTTAGTGAGAGAAAATAGACTATATCAAGCAGATTGGCTCCTAAGATTTTATGGGTATCAAGCAGATGAACTATTAAATGCAAGCAAGCCGAATTTCGATTTAGAGCTGGATCCAAAATGTGACTGGGCTTTAAGAAACATCCACCTATTTCCTGTGGAGATCAACAGAGTGGATTATAGCACTTTATTGAGGATTCCCGGTGTTGGTGTCCAATCTGCCAAGCGAATCGCCACCACCCGGAGATTTGGATCTTTAGATTTTGAAGATTTAAAGAAGTTAGGGGTCGTACTGAAAAGAGCAAAATATTTTATTACCTGTAAAGGAAAATATTATGGTTTAAAGGAGATGGATAGCGATCGGATACGGCAAAATCTGCTTTTAGAGACAAAAGGAAACAAGAAATCTAATGCTTTGGACCAACTATCCCTTTTTTCATTGTACCCCAATCTTATTTCCGATGCCAAAAGTGAACCTAAGAAAATTATAACGAATCCATGGAGGATGTTGACTTATGGAGAAGATTGATTTTTATAGGAATTTCAAATATGGATAAAAAGAGTTAGGAGAATTAAAATGATTCATTACATATACGACGGTAGCTTTGAAGGGATATTGACTGCTATATACCATGCTTATTACAATAAAGAGATTCCAGAACAGATTCTGTCCCAGGACGATTTACAGGAAAGTCTGATGGTCCGTAAGGTTTATATTGAGACCGATATGGAAAAGGCAGACAAGGTCTATCATTCTGTAGAAACGAAGATCTCGAAACAGGCTATGAAAAATATATTTTATGTATATCTATCGGAAGAAAGAGACCGAGGAACGATGATATACCAATATTTAAAGCTGGGGTGGAAGATGGGGAAATCCATTGATGGTAATTTGAAAAACAATCATGTATTAGTGGTTCAAAATATGTATAAAAAAGTATCGAAGGAAATTCATTTAATGCTGGGCTTAGTTCGATTCAAAGAGCTTAAAAATGATCTGTTGTATGCAGCCATAGAGCCAGATTATAATATTGTATTTGCTCTTGCAGATCACTTTGCTGAAAGGATATCCAATGAAAGATGGATCATCCACGATATCCGCCGGAACATTGCAGTGGTTTATAATAAGGAGGAATGGCTGCTTACAGAATTGAAGTTGAAGGGGGATATAGAGCTGCACAAAGAGGAAGAGAGCTATCAGAAGCTATGGAAGCAATATTTTAAGAGTATATCCATTGAAAATAAAGTGAATCCACGGCTACAAAAGGGATATATGCCTGTGAGATATTGGAAGCATCTGATCGAAAAATAGAAGAATGGGGATATCATTTTTAAATGTCAACACCCTTTGCATCGACATGTGACATCTATTATAATAGGAGTATACAATTTGATGGATACCTTGTAGGAATATTATTTTAGAGACATACTATCGATATGAGTTATGGCGTTGTTGAACGATAACGTAAATAGAGCTGTCTATACTAAAAATAAAGGAGAAAGGAAAATGTATAATGAATTTCTTCGTTTTCATTATGCAAGGGAATTAGAATGGGCGTTATATTTGAGAATGATTGGCAAGAATTATTAAAGGATGAATTTGAAAAGGAATATTACAAGAAAGTGAGAGGCTTTCTTGTGGAGGAGTATCGGACAAAGACCATCTATCCAGATAAAAATCACATTTTTAGTGCACTTCACTATACGGCTTATAAGGATGTAAGGGTGGTTATTTTAGGTCAAGACCCTTACCACGGTCCCAATCAAGCCCATGGTCTAAGCTTTTCAGTACAGCCCGGTGTTCGTATTCCACCATCCCTCGTAAACATCTATAAAGAACTGGAAACCGACTTAGGATGCTACATTCCGAATCATGGCTATCTTAAAAAGTGGGCAGATCAAGGGGTGCTACTACTCAATACCTCTCTAACGGTAAGAGCAGGAGAAGCAAATTCTCACCAAAAAATAGGGTGGGAAATATTCACAGATCATATCATTCAGCTATTAAATGATAGAAAAGAGCCGATCGTATTTATCCTATGGGGAAACAATGCCATCAGCAAGGAGCGCTTCATCACGAATCCACAGCACTATATCATAAAATCTGTTCACCCAAGCCCTTTATCAGCCAGCAGAGGATTTTTTGGATCGAAGCCTTTTTCAAAAACCAACAGTTTTTTAGAATCCATCGGTGAAAAGCCCATCGATTGGCAAATAGAAAATAGATAGACCGATGGGAGCATATAAAATTTATATGCTCCCATCGGTTTTATTGTTTAGAATATACAGATTTGAATGTTGTATTGTTTAAAAAACAAAAAGATGTACAGAACTTTTATAGTGTAACAATATTAACCACTGTATGAAAATTCCCATTGAGCTGGCCGATTTGTTCAGAAACTAAAGCGATAACAGAATCGTGCTCGGCGCTGGATATATTGGAGGGAACGACTAAATCGAAAATAATATTCGTTCGGGCTTCTCCATCAGCGATGCGAAGGTGATCAGCACGAAAAGTTTCATTAATCCCTTGAAGGATATGGGTAATGTCGGTATGAATTTCATTGATCCGATGGATATCTGTAGAGATGGGGTCCATATGGATGACCATATTAATTCCCAGCTCTCTAGCAATCTTTTCTTCCAGCTCATCGATGACAGAATGAATCTCAACGATATTGGATTTATCAGGGACTTCGGCGTGAATCGAAGCTACCACACGGCCGGGACCGTAGTCGTGCACCTTTAAATCATGGGTTCCTATAATATGTTTTCCTTCGGAGACCAAAGCCTCTATGGTATTGACCAGCTCAGGATCTGGAGAGGAGCCTAGTAGTAAATTAATTGTATCCTTTGCAATCTCAAAACCAGAATAAAGGATAATGAGGGAGATCACTACACCGACAATGCCGTCGATAGAGAAATCTATAAAATTTCCGATGACTGTTGTAATAATTACGGCACTAGTGGCGATGACATCGTTTAAGCTATCCTGTGCAGTGGCCTTATTGATGCTGGAATTAATGGCTTTGCCAATATATCGATTGTAAGAATACATCCAAAGCTTTATAGAGATTGAAAGTGTAAGGATGACGATGGACAAGGGGCTGAATAATACCTCTTCCGGTTGTAGAATCTTTTTGAAAGATGTACCAAATAGCTGTAATCCAACGAAAAAGATAATAAAGGACACGGCTAAGGATGAAATGTATTCAAATCTGCCGTGACCGTGAGGATGCTCCGGATCCGGCGGCTTATTGCTCATCTTCGCTCCGATAATAGCGATTAATGAGGAGCCCAAATCTGTTAGATTGTTAAAGGCATCGGATATAACAGCGATGCTGTTGATGAATAAACCGATGGACAATTTTAGGATGAATAAAAAGATGTTGCAAAGAATGCCCACGACACCACTTAAAACGCCATAGGATTCTCTTACAAATTTATCATTGGTGTTTTCATAATCCTTAATGAATTTTTTTATCAATAGTTTAATCAAAGTAAATCCTCCTGAAATGATGTATATCTATATATGATACCCCAATTTCCCATTAAAACCAATGGAAGGACTATATTTTATCATAGAATTGTCATAATTTCTTCCAGCGGCTTTCGAGCTGGACTGCTCAGCTCAGATTCTTCCGGTATTCCTAGGGGTGTTATGGCAACTAAATGGTATCCTTCTTTTTCAAATTGAATAAAGTCTGCAATTTCCTTTCCTGCAAAATTTGCACCAGCCATCCAACAGGTACCGTAGCCCATATTTGCAGCAGCAAGCATAAGGGTTTGAACAGCGGCACCGATATTTTGTATGCCTGGGCTGGCTGCAGCTAATCGATGGATTTCTTCTCTCGTTGCACCTCCTGCCTCCAAGATATCGAGGCCTGTAATTGGATAGTGTCCAGCAAATATCAATATTGTTACAGGTGCATTTGTAAATAAAGTAGCATGGTGGATACGGCTGAGGAATCCTGTTTTAAGAGCCTCATCGTTGATGGATGCTGTTATTGCTTTAGCTTTTTTTACAATGGTATCAGCGATTCCACGGATGATTTCTTTATTTGTTACCACGACAAAATGCCAATTTTGAAGGTTCTTTCCAGAAGGCGCATGGGTAGCCGCTGTTATGATCTCCTGAATATCCCCTAAAGGAACCTCTTCATTTTTAAACTTTCTTACGCTATGTCTTTTATAGATAAAATCAAGATAACTCATTGTTCTACCTCCCATATTTTGAATTGAATGATTAGAAATAGTATATCAGAAATATAGATGCAATCAAAATTTGAACAAATTTAATTCAAAGTGATTGACAAAATGTAGAATTAGTTATATAGTTAATTACACAAGTAATTAACTAATGAGGGAGGTGTAATATTGAATATTGATTTTAATAGTGAAAAACCCATCTACTTACAGCTAGCGGAGGCTATTGAAGATAGTATTTTAAAAGGAATATTTGAGGAAGAAACCCAGATTATTTCCACTACAGAAATATCAACAAAATATAAGATAAACCCAGCAACAGCGGGGAAGGGCGTAAATATACTTGTCGATGAAGGGATTATTTATAAAAAAAGAGGTGTAGGGATGTTTGTATCTGAGGGAGCGAAGGAAAAAGTCTTGAATAAGCGGAGAAAAAATTTCTATGAAACTTTCGTTATATCTTTACTTGAAGAAGCTTCAAAATTAAATATTTCTAAAAATGAAATTGTAGAAATGATAGAAGGGAGAAATTCTAAATGAAGATCATTGAAATAAAAGGAATAACGAAGCAATATGGGGATACAAAGGCACTGGACCATATAAATATTACAATTGCATTGTATTCTGATTTTGTATTCCTCGGTTGGATGGTTAATTTGGTGTACTATAGAAGTAATCATACGATGAAGATACTGGTATCGATTTCGCCTGTGATTGTATTTGCATTATTTCAATATATTCAGCAAAAAATTAAAGCCATCATGGGCATAGAAATTGTTACTAGTGTTCACATAAAGCAGGGTATAGTGGATGACCACATCTCTGCATTTCAGCCCGTCCACCTCTTTACGCTCCCCGATTTCAATATAATTGATGAGCTCCAGCAGCATTTCTCGGTCAAGCTGTTCTATGGCAACATACTTCTTGATGCTTTGCTTACCTTAAAGGGTAGTAACCGTACCCCAGCATCCGCATTTTCCTGTTGCTTTTTCGCTCCCTGTAAGTTACAATGAGAGCAACCAATTTTTGAAACTGTCGGGTTTCGTGAGCCGTCATTCCATTGCCGTGGAGTGACGGCTTTTGCTATTTTACAATCAAGAGGATCACCTCAACTTCAGAAAGACTAATTTTTAATTTATTTTAATATTAGTCTATATTTGCATCATAACAAAGTCTTGCAATTTTTTTAAGACTAATGCATAATCAAGAATATAATAAGTCTGATGGAGCTACTTTATTTAGATGTCTGGTCATTTGGAGCGTTATTTGAGGGCGTGGGCAAGGCGCTTATAAAACTGTATGAAACCAAGCAGCAGCAGTATGCCGATGAGGTGCTGTCTGCTCTGAATATCGTTGCGAAAAACCATATCTATTTTGAACTGCTGCGCCTTGACTGGCAGGAGCGTTTAGAAAAGGCGAAGGCACAGGACTTTAAAGACATTGTGGACTTGCTACCACGAAAAAAGCTGACCCATATTCCTGCCAACATTCACACCATGCAGGAGTTTAGCCTGTGGCTCAAGGAGTCTTGATATTATGGATACCTGTTACAGAGGGGGGAAGTCCTGTGCTGGATTATTTAATCACATTTGTAGATGACGAAGCTGACCGTCAAAAATTTACAGCTATTTATCAGGAGTATCATGCCAAAATGGAGAAGGTTGCCCTGCGGATTCTATCAGATCAAAAGGATGCAGAAGATGCTGTACAGAATGCGTGGATACAGGTTATCAAAAATTTTTCGAAAATTTCGAAAATTACCTGTGGGGAATTGCTGTTTTGGCTCGTTTCCATAACGAAAAACGAAGCGTTGATGATTCTCCGAAAGAAGCGAAAAACAGTTCCATTAGAGGAATGGGATGCACCCACAGAAGTCCCAAATCACGATATGAATTATCAGGAGCTTGTGGCACTCTTTACACGACTGCCTGAAACATATCGTGCCACATTGGAAATGAAGTTTTTGTTGCAGTATACAGATCGTGAGATTGCCGTACATTTGGGAATCAGTGAGACAGCAGTCAGTACCCGTGTCAATCGAGGACGGACACTGCTTCGTGAGTTTGTCTCCCAGTGTATCAAAGCTGGTGGAGTTCCAAGAGACAGTACGTGGAAGAAGGATTCAAGTGCTTGGATTAGCACATCCAAACTCGCTAAATATATGGTTGATAATGGCTATGCAACTAAGGAAAGCTATACGAATACAAACGCAGGAAATTTTGCAACCAGACCCGGTCATTCAGTGCTAATATCTATCAACAATACGGTTGATGTCTGTTACACTGCACATAATCGCAATAGAAAAGATGCTCCGTTTGGCAATACCGAACTTACCTCTACGTATTCGTTTTATGTGATCAAGAATTATTAAGTAGCAAATAAGACTCGAAGGAGTGATCATTTATGAAAAACAACCTGCGCATGTGTTCAATTCTCGCAATACTGTGTATTTTTATATTGGGCGCCTGCACGACTCATCAAGATGAGAACGATCAATTAGATTCTAGTGTGGACATGGCGTTGGAACAAGCAGTGTCAGATGCAATAATCTCTCACAACAGGGACCGCTTTAGAGGCGACGATAAGCAGATATTTGCCACTGAGTACCATGAGATACTTAAGACTGTGGTACAGGACAAATCTACCGAGGTATATTTGTTGGCTCTTTACGCTCAATACCAATTTGAAGAAGGTGAGGCAAAGCTAACGGGAGGAGGAAGCAACCCCTGTGTTATCACCTTTGCAAGCGCAGATGGTCTGTACAGCGTCACGGATTATTGGGAACCAGAAGACGGTGAGAACTATGAAAGCTCACTCCGCAGTAGATTTCCAGAAGACATTTTGGAAAACGGCACAGATTTGTCAGAGCCGAACGCTATGGAGATTTGCAATCAACGCGCAATAGACTACTTTGAGGGGCGAGGGAACGACTTGTCAGAACCCTAAGTCTGGTTGACCTAAAAGGGACACTCGGAGACGGTTTCCCGACCATTAACCAGTTGATTTCCAACTAGAAAGAGATACCCGCACATTTTACCGTGCGGGTATCTCTTTTTAGAAGCGTTGGGTTACCTTCCAGAACCGTGCCAATATGCAATCCCTCTGTCTTCAGGAAAATTTTTTGTTAGAGCTTCAAGTCCTTTTGAGCATTTTCCAATGAGATCCAATACAGAAAAGACAGAAAATTTATAAGCCACAAGGAGGTACACTACAAAACTATTTTGTAGTGTACCTCCTTGCATTTGATAATACTACCTTTGTAGCTTGCTTGTTTGTATACCGTTCTTTATGCGAAAACCTCATTAGTTTTTTAGAGAAGGGATTAAAAAATTTATTTACAAATCCTTATATTGCAGCGATAAATTTTGTGATAGCCATCCTTATCATTGCCTCTATGGTCTTTTTACTGATTCGGAGGGCGCCGGTTAAGGAGTAGAAAAAAGACTTCCTCTAAGAAAATAGAGGAAGTCTTTTTAAAATTCTTGAATACAAAGGATATCTGTTATATATTATATATAATAAATATATGATGGAGGGAACTTATGTTTTTAGAAATAGAATTTGAGTCAGAGATCCCAATTTATCAGCAGATTAAAAACCAGATCATAAGGGAAATCGCTTTGGGTCACTTAAAGCTGGGGCAAGATCTACCTTCCGTTCGTCAGTTGGCAGCGGATATCGGTATCAACTTTCATACCGTAAATAAGGTTTACAACCAATTAAAACAGGAAGGCTGGGTTGTGATTCACAGAAAAAGCGGTGTCATCGTCAATCCAGATCTCAATGCCCAAAAAACTACAGCATATATCACCACCCTAGAGGAACTCCTAAACATTACAACGGCAGAAGCATATTTAAGAGGCGTAACAAAGGAAGAATTCATGGCGCTCGTAGCAAAAAACTATGAACAATATATTTTAAAGGGCGAAGGATAAATGGATTTTTTGGTGGTGGCCAATCGATTGATTGTGTATTTTACCGTCATGATTATTGGTTTTCTTACGCCGAACTTTATGAAAAAACCTTATTCTTTGGCATCGGCATTCCTGAAGAAGCAGTGAAGCAGCTGAAATCTTGAAAATAAAAAAGAACTATAAACGTTATTTTATCCTCACTGGAATATTTATGATTATTTTCATACATCTTTTTGCCATGAAAGTAAATAATATGAACATATCCAATTTTGGTGTACTTCTATTGATCCTGATTACGACTACAAACTACTGGGTGACCCATAGTAAAGTAAAATCATTGAAGGAGAAAAAAACTGGGCTGCAAGTAAGACCAAATGGTGATTGTGGATATTTTTCGGCATCATAAACAAAATAAGCGATTTTTTACTGCTTCTGTATACCAACCAGCGTTTTTCCGTATAAAAAAGCTTCCAAGGAATTTCTTTAGAAGCTTTTTTTATTGACAGAATAAAAAAATAGAGATAAAATTAAATAAACAATTGCTTACTGTATAAGCAAATACTTAAAAGAAAGATGTGTTGATATGACCAATAGAGAACAGGAAATATTAGAGATCATAAGAAAAAATCCGATAATTTCTCAAAATGAATTGTCTCAGATTTTAGGCATAACCAGATCATCCGTTGCTGTTCATATTACAAACCTAGTTAAGAAAGGTTTTCTTTTAGGAAAGGGATATATTTTTCGAGATGATTCCTATGTTTCAATTATTGGAGGAGCCAATATCGATATTCAAGGATTTCCTAAAAGTAAATTGATATTGAAAGATTCCAATGTTGGAGCAGTAAAAATGTCTCTTGGCGGTGTAGGGAGAAATATCGGCGAGAACTTAGTGAAGCTGGGCATTCGCACGAACCTGATCAGCGTCATCGGGGATGATGTTTACGGTGGTAAAATATTAGAAGAATCAAGACTGATTGGATTGGGTATGCAGGATTCCCTAATACTAAAGGGAGAATCCACATCGACTTATTTATCTATTTTAAATGAACAGGGCGATATGGCTGTTGCAATATCTCATATGGATATATACGACAGAATGACTGTAGATTTTATTAAGGATAAAAAGCATGTGATTGAAAACTCTAGATTATGTGTTGTAGACACCAATATACCGGCATCGGTAATCGAATACGTTTTAACCGCACATAAGACACTGGATTTTTTTCTGGATACCGTTTCTACTACAAAGGCGAAGCGTGTTAAAGATTTTATCGGCTATTTTCACACTGTGAAAACCAATAAGATTGAAACTGAAGTGATCACAGGAATGCCGATCAACGATGAACGAGATTTAGAAAACGCAGCGGACTATTTACACAGGGCTGGTGTCAAAAGAGTGTTCATTACCCTTGGGGAAGAAGGCGTATTTTACAGCGATAATACAACAAGGGGCCGTGTCCGGGCGAAGGGTACCAAGGTTGTTAATGCCACCGGCGCCGGAGATGCATTTATAGCAGCCTTAGCCTATGCTTATATGAACGATCTGGAAATAGAAGAAAGTGCAAAGCTTGGCATTGCGGCTTCAATCATCGCAATATCCCATGAAAGCACCATCAACCCAAGTATGTCGATTGAAAATATAAATTTAAAAATGGAGGATATCTTATCATGTTAGCAAACTATTTAGAAATTAAACCAGAGGTAAAAAAAGCTTTAGAAGAAGGGAAAGCAGTTGTAGCTTTAGAGTCTACCATCATATCTCACGGGATGCCTTATCCTAAAAATGTTGAGACTGCTTTAAACGTTGAAAAAATTATCAGAGAGAATGGTGCAATTCCTGCTACGATTGCAATCCTTAATGGGAAATTGAAGGTTGGCTTAAGTGAAGAAGAAGTAGCGTATTTGGGAAAAGCTGAAAATGTGGTAAAAACATCTAGAAGAGATATTCCTTTCATTGTATCTCAGAAGTTAGATGGTGCTACTACGGTTGCATCTACTATGATTATTGCTGCTCTTGCTGGAATTAAGGTTTTTGCTACAGGTGGCATTGGTGGCGTTCATAGAGGTGCTGCTGAAACCATGGATATATCCGCAGATTTACAAGAACTTGCAAATACAGATGTTGCAGTAGTTTGTGCAGGCGCAAAATCCATATTAGATATTGGTTTAACTCTAGAATACCTAGAAACTCAAGGGGTTCCAGTTGTTGGATTTAAAACAGAGGAGCTTCCAGCTTTCTATACCAGAAAAAGTGGATTTAAGGTAGATTATAAAGTGGATTCTGCAGAGGCCCTTGCAAATGCATTGAAAGCAAAATGGGATTTAGGTCTAAAGGGTGGCATGGTAGTAGCAAATCCAATCCCTGAAGCGTATCAAATGGATTATGATACAATTAATACAGCCATTGAAGCGGCAGTAATCGAAGCAGATAAAAAAGGAATCAAAGGTAAAGAAAGCACGCCATTCCTTTTGTCAAAGGTTAAGGAGATTACGGAAGGTAAAAGCCTAGAGGCGAATATTCAACTTGTATATCACAATGCTAAGGTTGGTGCACAGCTTGCAGTGGAGCTTGCAAAGCTTGGATAAACAAAAACACAGTTCAGCGGGAGATCGAACTTCCGCTGAATTTTCTATGTATGCTATTAGCCTGCATAAAGTCTAGGAATCGGATTCATAATAATATAATCCTGGAAGATGGTTGACAAAGTATAGAAGAAGTTATATTATAATATTACGATATACAAATATAACAACTGTATGGGTTCACAAAAAATTCAGTGATAAGAGGCACAATGTAATCGCAATAAGGAGGAATATAGCATGGTAATGGAAGTAAATCAAGGTAATTTTAATGAGGTAATTAAGGATACAGTACCGGTCCTCGTAGACTTTTGGGCACCATGGTGCGGTCCTTGTAAAATGTTAGGTCCTGTTTTAGAAGAGGTTGCAGTAGAATTAGAAGGAAAAATGAAGGTTACAAAGTTAAATGTAGATGAGAATCAAGAGATCTCCATGGAATATGGCGTATCCAGCATACCGACCGTTTTAGTTTTCAAAGAGGGTGCCCTTGTTGACAGATTTGTTGGTTTTATGCCAAAAGCGGCGATTATACAAAAGCTAGAAAAGCATATATAAAGGAAGTGAGCCCTCTGAGTTTGTAAGTGAGGTGATCGATCAATGTCAGAGCGATATGATATCGCTATTGTGGGAAGCGGTCCTGCTGGGATTACTGCTGCCATCAATGCAAAAATTCGAAATAAGAAAATCATCCTATTTGGATATGAAAACTTGAGCAACAAGCTATACTTAGCCCCTAGGATCGATAACTACGTAGGGTTCCATGGTATCCGTGGGAAGGAATTAGCAGAAAAGTTTAAGGCACACTTAGATGAAATGGACATCGAGATCACGTATGAAAGACCGGACAATATTTATGCCATGGGCGATTATTATGCGATTATGATCAATGGTAAACTATATGAAGCTACAGCTTTGATCTTGGCTACGGGTATTCAATTTGGAAAACCATTTAGAGGAGAAGCTGAGTTTCTAGGAAGAGGCGTAGGGTACTGCGCTACCTGCGATGCTCCTTTATATAAAGGAAAGACCGTTACGATCATAGGATATAATAAAGAGTCTATTGAAGAAGCAAACTATGTGAGTGAGTTAGCTGAAAAGGTCTATTTTGTTCCCATGATGAAGGAAGAGTATAGCTTAAACCATAACATTGAAGTGATTCAAGATAAGCCTGTTGAAATTGTAGGCAGCACTAAGGTAGAAAAGCTGGTCCTTAAAAACTCTGAAATACAAAGTGATGGCATCTTTATCCTGCGGGATAGTGTTCCACCGGATCAATTGGTACCAGGACTGCTGGTAGAAGATGCACACATAAAAGTAAATCGAGATATGGAAACGAATCTTGAGGGATGCTACGCTGCTGGAGATGTCACTGGGAAACCATATCAATACTTAAAAGCAATGGGTGAAGGTCAGGTTGCAGCCCTAAATGCAGTAGCTTACTTAGAACGACGAAAACTAAATTCAGATGGGGTCTCAAACCCAACTGAAGGAAAATAGAAAGGCACTCTGAAAAGAGTGCTTTTTATATGATTTAATTTAAAATATTACAAATAGAATTTAAGCGAATATAATATAAAGATCGGGGTATATATGTTATATTATGGATTAGGGGGTAAAATACAATTGTTATGTAGTGCATCATTCTAAAAAATATACTAGAGGGAGTTGGTGAATATGAGTATCAGTTTAGATACACTGCTATTTGCTTTTGGATTGACATTGTTTGCGGGATTATCCACAGGAATTGGTAGTGCATTGGCATTTTATATGAAGCAGACCAATGAGAAATTTTTATCGGCAGCTTTGGGTTTTTCAGCAGGTGTAATGATTTACGTTTCTATGATTGAAATATTTGTAAAAGCAAGAGATTCATTGGAATTATACTATGGTGCAGCGAAGGGATATCGAATTACAACCATTGCTTTTTTTGCTGGAATGGCTTTTATTGCACTGATCGACAAATTTGTACCCAGTGGCGAAAATCCCCATGAAGCTCGGGATGTTACAGAAATGGAAGATGGCAATACAAAGAATTCTGAATTGCTAAGGATGGGGATGTTTTCAGCCCTTGCCATTGCAATCCATAACTTTCCAGAGGGATTGGCAACATTTGCAAGTGCTGTTCAAAACCCTACTTTAGGTGTCAGTATCGCTATTGCAATCGCTATTCATAATATTCCAGAAGGCATTGCAGTTTCTGTACCCATCTATTTTGCTACGGGAGATAGAAAAAAAGCTTTTTTATATTCCTTTCTATCAGGGTTATCAGAGCCAGTAGGTGCATTGATCGGGTTTTTCATTTTAATGAGATTCTTTAATGATGCTTTGTTTGGAATTATATTTGCAGCCGTGGCTGGAATTATGGTCTATATCTCTTTAGATGAGCTCCTGCCAACCGCCGAAAAATATGGAGAGCATCACATTGCAATTTATGGATTAATCTCTGGAATGATGGTCATGGCCTTAAGCCTTGTGTTATTTTCTTAAAAAACAGAGTGTGAAATTACCACTAATTGTAAAAGAGTAGTGGTAATTTTTTATAAAATTCAGTGGAATAAAAGCGTTAAGCCATATGCATGATGAACAATTTTTCCTTTATTAACAAAAGTTAATAAAGAAAGCCCTAAGGAATAAAGGAATTTAAGTGTATAATATAGAATAAATACAGAATGAATATCAGAAATATTCCGTACATTTAAAAAGAAAGGGAGAGGAGGCAACGCGATATGGAAGTAATATTAAAAGAAATCACATTCATCGCTCAGAAAAGTTCAGTTTATGACCATCCAACCAATGTACCGAACGAAATGCTACAGTGCACATAGAAAGGATGTTGGTTGAAATGAACGTGTTCGTTGACAAATTCAAAGAAGTAATAATGTCTGTACTGCCAGTGACTGCTATTGTATTACTGCTAAACTTTACTATAGCCCCCATTGGTACAGAGATGATTGGAAGATTTATTGTAGGCGCAATATTTATAATATTTGGTCTTTCCATCTTTTTATTCGGTGCTGAAATAGGAATTCAGCCCATAGGAAGCTTGATGGGATCCTCCATCGCAAAAAAGAAGAAATTATGGATTGTTGTTGTATTTGGATTTTTACTAGGATTCCTCGTAAACATTGCAGAGCCAGACTTACTCGTATTAGCGAGGCAGGTAAGTGAAGTAACCTCTGGTGCCATTGGTCAAACGACACTATTGATCGTTGTTTCCATCGGTATTGGGATAATGGTAGCCCTCGGTTTGGCGAGAATCGTATTTAAAGTTCCATTAAACAGAGTACTAACAGTTTTATACGGTATTATCTTTGCTTTAGTTTTATTTGCACCTAAAGTATTTTTAGGTATCGCTTTTGATTCAGGCGGAGCAACGACAGGGTCCATGACAGTGCCATTTATTTTAGCACTCGGTCTAGGGGTAGCCTCCATCCAGGGGGGAAAGGAATCAGAAGAGGATAGTTTCGGCCTAGTTGGAATCGCATCAGCCGGTCCAATGTTAGCAGTTTTAACCATGAGCTTATTATCGGGCATCAAAGAATTAACAGGAAGTCTTCCTTATCATGGAGAATCATCTGGAAGTATCATACGACCATTTCTACATGAAATACCAGCTTTATTAGTTGAAGTAACATTTGCTTTACTTCCCTTCTTAGTTTTATTTCTTATATTTCAAGTTCTAATTATTAGATTACCCAGAAAACAATTCGCACGAATATTAAAAGGTTTACTATACACATATATCGGGTTCTTACTATTTCTTACAGGCGTTAATGCGGGATTTATGGAGGCAGGAAGTGCCATTGGCCATACCCTTGCACTATTAGATTACAATTGGGTTGTCATTCCTATTGGATTTATCCTAGGATTCGTGGTAATATTTGCTGAGCCTGCGGTGTACGTACTAAATGAGCAGATTGAAACGGTTACAAGTGGGCATATACAAAGAAAGGTTATTTTATATGCGCTATCCATAGGCGTTGCATCAGCCGTAGCACTTTCTATGGTAAAGATTCTGGTAGCAGAAATACAATTGTGGCATTTACTCGTACCGGGATATCTGATTGCTGTAATCTTATCGTATTTTGCACCGAATTTATTTGTCGGTATTGCTTTTGACTCCGGTGGCGTTGCTTCCGGTCCAATGACTGCCACCTTTATCCTGGCTTTTGCCCAAGGTGTGGCAGAGGCTACAGAAGGAGCAGATGTGTTGCTGGACGCCTTTGGTGTAATCGCATTGGTTGCTCTAACGCCGTTAATAGCAATACAGGTATTGGGTTTAATATATAAGCATAAAGCGAAGAAAACTGCTGTTGGAGAGGAGTGATTGCGGTGAATTTAGACTTTGATAATAACTATGTTTTAATATTTGCCGTTGTGAATTATGGCGTAGGAAGTAAAGTTCTAACAGAAGCTAAGACCGTCGGGGCAACAGGAGCAACGATTTTCTTAGGAAAAGGAACCGTTAAAAATAATTTTCTAGAGTTTTTAGGTCTGAATGAAGTAAAAAAAGAAATTGTATTAATTGGTGCTACAAAAGATATGGAAGAAAAGATTCATCATCACTTAACAGAAAAGTTCCATATGGATAAACCAAATCATGGGATTATTTTCTCTGTAGATCTAAAGAAAATTATAGGATCAGGACGAAGACACGAATCTAATTTAGATTCTATAAAAGGGGGTAGAAGTGATATGGAATATGAAGTTATTTGGACTGTTGTAGAGAGAGGCCTTGGTCAGGAAGTTGTAGATGTAGCTACAGCTGCTGGAGCAAAGGGTGCTACCATCATTAATGCAAGAGGTGCTGGGCTACACGAGAACAATACATTTTTTGCAATGCATATTGAACCAGAGAAAGAAATTGTAATGATCATCATTAAAAAAGAAAAAGGTGAGGATATCGTAAATGCCATTAATCAAGCAATGGACATAGATGCGCCAGGAAAAGGTGTATTATTCGTTATGGATGTCAATCGGACATCCGGCCTTGTTCAGGAAGATGATGTAAAATAAGAAAAAAGTTGACACTATCATGAGTAGTGTCAACTTTTTTTATTTTGAGTACTTGAAATCGCTAAACCGTTGAAGTTACGAACAAATTTTATTTTTGAAAATATAGAAGGAATCAAATCTTGAATATAGAAGATATACCATACAATAATATCATTCATCGAAGCATAAAAAATGGGAGGAGTATTGGTATGGGGAAAGTATTGAAAGAGAGGAAGGATGTCGAGGAACCGTTGACTTGGGACTTATCGGCGATATTTCAAACAGAAGAGGATTTTAATGCTTCGGTAAAGGAAGCAGAATCTCTTGTACTGGCCATTGAAGGGAATTATAAGGGGAGATTGAATTCCGCAGAGATTGTCAACCAATGTTTAGATCAGTTGAGAAAGGTAACAGAGCTATTCCATGGAACCGCTACATATGCCTATTTGGCAGTTGCCGAAAATCAGGCAAATGCTGAAAATCAGGAAAGAAATATGAAGCTTTCCAATAAGGTATCGGAGCTACAAAGCCGATTGAGCTTTATAGAAAGTGAGATTATAGCCTTAGATGAGAAGATTATTGAGGAAGCCATTGAAAGCTCTAAAGACAATAGCAACTACTTAAGTGAAATTAAGCGTTCTAAAAAACATCGCCTTCACCCGGAGGTAGAAAAGGCTTTATCCGCTCTCTCTGGCGTCTTGAATTCGCCCTATGCAATTTATAACAGGGCGAAGCTAGCAGATATGGATTTTGCAGACTTTACTGTGGAAGATAAAAATTATCCTCTTAGCTTTGTACTCTTTGAAAATGAATGGGAATATGAAAATGATTATAAAATCCGAAGAGAAGCTTTCAAGGCCTTTTCATCTAAATTGCAGGAATATAAATATACCATAGCTGCAACCTATCAAACGCAGGTTCAAAAGGAGAAGGTAATCGCAAACCTCAGAGGGTTTGATTCTGTTATCGATAGCCTTCTGTTCAGTCAAAAGGTAGATAAAGAGCTGTACCATCGACAAATCGACATTATTTTAGAAAAACTGGCACCTCATATGAGAAGGTATGCAAAGCTGATAAAGAAAACACATAAACTGGATGAAATGACCTTTGCAGATTTGAAGCTGGTGGTGGACCCTGAGTATGAGCCAGAAATATCCATTGAAGAATCAAAAAAATATATCCGAGATGCTTTATCTGTTCTTGGAGAAGATTATCTAGAGATGATTGAAAGAGCATACAATGAAAGGTGGATCGATTTTGTACAGAACAAAGGGAAATCCACTGGGGCTTTCTGCTCCAGTCCTTATGGAAAACATCCTTATATCTTAATCTCATGGACTAACCGAATGAGGGAAGTGTTCGTATTAGCACACGAATTAGGCCATGCCGGTCACTTCTATTTGGCGCAGCAAAATCAAAATATATTTGATACGAGACCATCCACATACTTTATAGAAGCACCGTCCACTATGAATGAAATGCTGATGGCAAATTATCTGATCAAGACAAATGATGACCCTCGGTTTAGAAGATGGGTGCTATCTTCCATGATTAGCAGAACGTATTACCATAATTTTGTGACCCATCTATTGGAGGCAGCTTACCAAAGAGAAGTATACAAATTGATAGACAAAGGGGAAAGTGTTCAAGCTGGAAAGTTAAGCAGCATCAAGAGAGAGGTTCTCGAAAAATTCTGGGGTGAAGATGTTATCATCAATGAAGGTGCGGAGCTGACTTGGATGAGACAGCCCCATTACTATATGGGATTATATCCTTACACCTATAGCGCAGGGCTAACTGTAGCCACAGAAGTCAGCAAGCGTATTTTAAAGGAAGGAAGTCCTGCAATTGAAGATTGGAGAACGGTTCTAAAAGCGGGAGGGACAAAGACCCCAGTAGAGCTTGCCAAAATGGCAGGTGTGGATATCACAACAGAAAAGCCATTATTAGACACGGTAGCATATATCGGCAGTATCATCAACGAGATCATAGCGCTTACGGAACAGATAGAAAATCACAACCAATAAAAAGACTTTCCAAAGGAGAAGGATGGCATGTTCAAGAAAAAAATATCAGGATGGTTTTAATTTACATATGCATATTTTCCTTTGGACTATTTTTTATTAATACAGTGGAAGGAGAGGCAGATTCTGTTTTAGAGCTGGAAGAGAAACTATCGCAAATCTCTGAGGACGAGAGAACTGTATTGGAGGATTTGTTTTTAATCCATCAGGAAATCGAAGCGATGGAAAGAGAAGTAGAGCAGATAGAAAATCAAATCCATGGGATGACCCAAGAGATTACGGATTTAGAAATAAAAATTGAACAGGAAAATCAGTCTTTTGAAAAGGGAAAAGAAAACTTAAAGCAGGTTCTCAGAAGCTATCAGCGAATGGGCACAGGCTCCTATATCAAAATCATACTGGAATCTAACAGCATTAGCGGATTTTTAAGAAGAATCAATATTTTGAGAGACATGACGAAAAATACAGGAAAGCTTCTAAATAGCCTAGAGGAAAGCAAAGCAAAAATGGTGTTCAGCAAGGAAAATCTAGATGAAAAACTTTCCTTAGTTGAAGCAGAAAAAATACGGTTGAAGATAGCACTGGAGAAAAACATTGCCTTAAAAAATGACCTCCAGCAGTATTTAAACACCATGGCAGAGCAGCGGGATTATTATAGTCAGTATTTAGACAATATTAAAGTGGTTTGGAATGAGCTTAAGCCTATGTTCTACAATACAACAAAGGAATTTAACCGGATCATAAGCTCGGAAAATCTACCCGAGGATTTATTGAAGATCAATTTAACCCTAAAAGGAATTCGAGGGTCGATTGAAGAGAGGACATTTAATGAGATTTTAACGGGCAGAGCGTACCTACCAAAAATAGAAATCAGTTTCTATAAAGATGAAATCAAGATGGAATTACCAGAGAAGTATTTGATACTTCAAGGGGGATTCGTTATTTTAAATAAAAATCAATTGGAATTCAAAGTGAATCGAGGAAGCTTTTTTGGAATGGAACTGGAACAAAGTGCCATCGCAGATTTATTTAAAGAAGGACCGATGGTATTGGATATTAGCCCGCTCATTGGGAAGAATGAGATTATTTCTGTAGAGATATTGAATCGATCTTTAGAATTATTGGTTTTACCGAGATTGTAGGATATTATCATAATAATTTTGCCAAAAGGGGGCAGAAAGATGATCGAAGCCATAAATTTAAGCTTAGCATATCCCGATGGAACGGTGGCTTTAAAGGATGCAAATTTTAAAATAGAAAGCGGAGCGCTGGTTTATATCATAGGACCTAGTGGTTCTGGAAAAACCAGTTTACTAAAGCTATTGCTGGGAGAGATCTATCCAACCACAGGCTCCTTGGAGATTTTGGGACAAAAAATCAGCGAAAAGGAAGTTCGAAAAATTAGAGCATTGCGGAGAAAAATAGGGCCTATTTTCCAAGACTTTAGATTGATGAAGGGTAGAACGGTGATCGATAATGTGATGCAGGGAATTCGGTTTATGGAGATCCCTTCTAAGGAATTAAAGAAGCAGGCAAGTGAAGCCCTTGAAAGAGTGGGGCTAACCCATAAAACATCATCCTTGGTGGAACATCTATCTTGGGGAGAGAAACAGCGGGTATCCATTGCTCGAGCTTTGGTGAGAAAGCCAGCTTTAATCTTGGCAGATGAACCTACGGGAAATTTAGATAAGGAAAATGCACTAAAAATACTGGAGCTATTGATCTCCCTCCAAAGGCAGAATACAACGGTGATCATCACTACCCACGCTACCCACTTAATCGATTCGGAAAAAGAAGCCACCTTAATTCAGGTGGACAGAGGGCAGATTGCTGTGGAAAGGTTAGGGCTGGCGTAGATGAAGACATATCTGAAAAATACAGGGTATTTTCTAAGAGAAACGAAAGCAATTTTTAGATTGAGTCTAAAATCTAACGTATTATCGCTACTGAGTACAGGGCTTATATTTTTTATTTTAACCCTCGTTATTTCCTCTGGGTGGGCCACTGGTAAAATTGTAGCAATGATCCAAAACGAAGCAGAACTGAATGTATATTTTGATGAAAGCATGGGGGAAGGAGCGATAAGATCTCTGATAGAAAGAATAAAAGGGATTGAAGGCGTAGGGGCAGTGTATTTTATTGAGGAAGAAGAAGCCTACAGTAGGATGGTAGAAGTTTTAGGAAAAGAAGCAGAAGTTTTAAAATTCTTTGATGAAAATCCATTCAGCCCTTTTATCCAGGTGGAAATTAATTTAGATAAAATTGGGAGCATCTTAAAGGAACTGAAGAATGTGGAGGGGATCGATTATATTCGGGATAATAAAGAGGTTTTAGATCAGATGAGTCGCATTGCTGAGATGATAAAGAAAACAGGGTATCTACTAGTGACGGCTACGGCGATCACTACATTGGTGATTATCTCTCATATGATTCGGCTGGGCATCTACAGCAATAAAGAGCAGATCGACACCCTCCGACTATTGGGTGCGCCGGAGCCTTTTATAGCATTTCCATATGTGTTATGTGGCGTGTTGTTGACCCTTGGCGGTGGAATTCTAGCTATTCTTTTGGTCTTCTTTATATTAAAATATTTCTACGCCTTGATCGTCGGAGCCATGCCATTGCTGTCCATACCGCCCATGGAAACCGTGCTATATCAGATGGTGTTATGGATACTGCCTCTATGCGGGTTCTTAGGTGCTTTAGGAAGCGTCATCGGACTCAATGCATCGGAGTCTTAGAAAGATACAAAAGAAAGGAAGATTTTATGATTACAACAATATTATTTGACTTAGATGGGACACTACTACCAATGGATACGGAGGAATTCGTTAAGAAGTATTTTCAAGAGCTGTCCAGTAAAATGAAAAGCTATTTTACTTTAGAGGAGATTACCAAAACGGTGTGGCGATCAACAAAGTATATGATCGATCATGAAGATGCTACAAAAACTAATGAAGAGGCCTTTTTTGAAGACTTTTATGAAAGAGTCAATCTGGAAGCAGAGGTATTGAACCCTATTTTTGAAGAGTTTTATGAAAAAGATTTTAATAATATCAGAAAGATATCCACCCAAAATACACATATGATAGAAGCCATTCAGCTTCTAAAAGAAAAAGGATATACTTTGGTGGTGGCGACGAATCCACTATTCCCAGAGAAATCTGTGTTCCACCGCATTGAATGGGCGGGATTGAACAAAGAAGATTTTACCTTCATCACAAGCTTTGAAAAAATGCACTACTGTAAGCCACAAATTAAGTTTTATGAGGAAATTCTAGAAAATATTAAGAAGAAACCGTCCACTTGTATGATGGTAGGCAACGATATCCAAGAGGATATGGTTGCAAAAGAAATCGGAATGAAAACGTACTTGATCGAAGATCATGTAATTGGCCATGATTTTGAAAATAAGAATATTGACTATAAAGGAAGCTATAAAGATTTCCATAAGTTTGTACAGAACCTACCGTCTCTGAAATAAGTAACTGGATGAAACAAATCATCGTAAAAAAGTGCTTCTCTGGTTTTAAAACCTCCTTCCAGAGAAGCACTTTATTTAATAGAATTTAAAATACCCAATTTCCATTTTTGAATAGTTCAACCTCGGTGCCATCTTTTTCATAAGCCACGATACTTAACTCCGGTCCACCCACCATAAAATCTGTATGGATTAAACTGAAATTCGCGCCCTTTGCTTTCAGCTCTTCCTCTGTTAGATTAGAGCCATTCTGCATGGCATAGGAGTAAGCCCTGCCAAGTGCAAAATGCACGGAGGCATTTTCATCGAATAATGTATTGTTAAATAGGATGCCAGTATTGGAGATTGGAGAATCGTCCGGCACTAAGGCAACCTCGCCTAAATATTTTGCGCCTTCGTCGTTTTCCATTAATTTTTCTAGAACCTCGTATCCTTTTTCTGCATAAAAGTCAACAACTTTACCATCTTTAAAGGTAAATCCAAAGTTATCCACCAGCTTGCCATTTAAGCTCAGCGGCTTTGTAGCCTTTAAGGTACCATTAACCTTTAGGGCATATGGCGTAGTGAATACTTCCTCTGTAGGAATATTGGCAACGAATGGATCACCAGCTAAACTTTCTTTGGAGCCGCCCATCCAGAAATGCTCCTCTGCAAGGTATACTTCTAAATCTGTCCCTGGTGCTTTGAATACCAGCTTTTCAAATTGCTTTTCATTTAAGAAATCCCTATACTTTTTGATATTTCGATCATGCTCCTGCCATGCTTCAACTGGATTTTCTTGATCCACACGTGTTGCTTCAAAGACCTTTTCCCAAAGCTTTTCAATGGCAACGGTTGTCTCTAAATCTGGGTAGACACTTTTTGCCCATGCTGCTGAAGGCATGGCAACGATGCACCATTTTGTAAAGCCAGTCATTCGATAATGCATAATTGGCGCCATTGCCACAGATGCACTTTTTTGACTTTGAGCCACTAAATCTCCATCGACATCCTTTAATAGCTCTGGATCTGGTGCCATAATGAACAGATGGTGGTAATTATCTTTATACATATCCTCTAAAGAATCTACCTTCCATTGTGGAAAACTTTCAAAAACGAAATCCTTCCCATGGCGATATCGGATAATGCTCATCTCATCGTCTGCCAGTTGAAATTCAACGTGCTTTGCTCCTGCTTCATAGGCTTTCTTCATAATCAGTCTTGCAAGAGGTAGGGTGTCAACATTCCCCATAATCAGTAAGCCTTCTTTTTCCTTTAAGTTAATGCCAACCTTTACAGCTAGCTCTGCATATTTTTCAAGATTGCGCTCTAAATGAATCATACGATTGAACCTCCCCAGTAATATTAATAATAGAATTTGTTACCGATATATAATTGGTACGTCCATATGTAACAACTATATTTTACCACAATTTTGAATCTTTTGCCTTATTCTTTTTTTCTTCACTTGTTTACAGATATTAAAGAGTGTTAGAATATTCTTATTAAGACTATGAATAGTAGAGCCTAAATTCTAAGGAGGAAAACCATGGAAGATAAAAACAGTGTTTTATTAGAGGAATTGAAAAATTTAAAAGAGACCATATGGGTCAACCCAAAATATAAAGCGTTTGATCTAGTGAAGGAAAAGCTACCGGTTTCCTATGAGGATGTGCTAGAAGCGGAGGAACGGTTCAAGAGATTTTCCAGCTATCTAAAGGCTGTATTCCCAGAAACTGTAGAAGGCATCATTGAATCGCCAATATCTCCAATCGATCATATGAAAAAAAGAATGGAAAAGGATTATCACAAGAAAATATACGGGAACTTAATTTTGAAGAGAGATGATTTACTTCCCATTGCAGGCTCCATCAAAGCAAGGGGAGGGATCTATGAGGTATTAAAGCATGCGGAAGACCTGGCCATTAAAAATAATTTACTCAAGTATGAGGATGATTATAAGATTTTGGCAGAAAAGCGGTTTAGAGATTTCTTTTCTGAATATACGATTCAAGTAGGTAGTACAGGAAATCTAGGGCTAAGCATCGGTATCATGAGTGCTAAGGTTGGATTTAAAGTGGTTGTCCATATGTCGGCAGATGCAAGACAGTGGAAAAAGGATCTGTTAAGGTCCAAGGGCGTTACTGTGGTGGAATATGCATCGGACTACTCAAAGGCAGTAGAAGAGGGAAGAAAACTATCGGATGCAGATCCCAATAGTTATTTCATCGATGATGAAAACTCAAAAAATTTGTTTATGGGATATGCCGTAGGAGGAATTCGAACGAAGAAGCAATTAGAGGATATGGGGATTATAATCAATGAAGAAAATCCGCTATTTGTATACCTTCCTTGCGGCGTCGGCGGCGGACCTGGCGGTGTTGCCTATGGTTTAAAGCTGGTGTATGGTGACCATGTACAATGTTATTTTGCAGAGCCGACCCATTCTCCTGCCATGCTTTTAGGACTAGCTACTGGCAAACATGATGGGATCGCTGTAGAGGATATCGGATTGGATAATAAAACTGCTGCCGATGGATTGGCTGTGGGGCGCCCTTCATCCTTCGTAGGAAAAATCATGGAGGAAACCTTAAGTGGGGCCTTTACCATATCCGATGAAAGAATGTACCAGCTATTGGCCACTCTTGTAGATGAGGAAAACATTCATATAGAGCCATCCTCCTTGGCCGGATTCCTAGGACCCATCTTCCTTTCCGATCGAGACCAAAATGAAAACGCCACCCATCTATGCTGGTCCACAGGTGGCAGTTTAGTGCCTGAAACCATAAGAAAAGAATACTATGCAGAAGGAAAAAAACAGCAGGAAATCTAAGGGAATGAGTTGAATGCGTAATCAATTTTATAAATCTTTAATCCAAACAGGGCTAGGCCCTGTTTTTCTATAGAATTCCGGAGAGAATTGTTTGGAAGAAGCTGTGTTATTAAAAATAACAATACAATAAAAAGTTTAAAACACCTATTGACTTTAACGCTACGTAAATGTGTATATTGGATATAAGGAGGTGAGCTTATGGAATACACAGTGCAGAGATTAGGGAATTTAGCAGGTGTTAGCACTAGAACCCTTCGATATTATGACGAAATTGGAATTCTGAAGCCGGCAAGAATCAATTCGTCAGGATATCGTATTTATGGTGAAACAGAGGTGGATCAATTGCAGCAGATTTTATTCTATAGAGAATTGGGTTTAAGCTTGGAGCGTATTAAGGAGATCATCACTGCACCATCCTTTAGCGGAGTACATGCACTGAAAGAGCACCATAGAAGTCTCCTTGAAAAAAGAAAGCAATTGGATACATTGATTGCTAATGTGGAAAAAAGCATAGCAAATTCGGAAGGGAGAATTCAAATGAGCGATCAAGAAAAATTTGAAGGATTTAAGCAAAAGATGATTGAGGATAATGAGAAAAAATATGGAAAAGAAATTAGAAAAAAATATGGGGATGAAGCCATAAATCAATCCAATGCAAAGCTAAAAAATATGACGGAGAAAGAATATGAGGAAATAACCAATTTGACAGAGGAAGTCCATCGAGTGTTGGCAGAGGCTTTTGAAACTGGGGACCCTGCTGGAGAATTGGCTCAGAAGGCAGCAGCGCTGCATAAAAAATGGCTGACATTTTACTGGCGTGAATACAGCAAAGAAGCCCATGCTGGTCTTGCTCAGATGTATGTGGACGATGAAAGATTCACAGCATATTACGATAAACATCAGCCAGGTACCGCAGAATTTTTAAGAGATGCGATTCTGATCTATACGGGAACAGAAAAGTAAAAGGATAAGCTATAGAAAAAGTGACTGGTTTGTTTACCAGTCACTTTTTCCTTTCAGTAATTGTAAAACTGCAGTAACACAACTTTCACATATTTTTCACACTGCTTTATTGTAGATTGGAGTTTTATAAATAATTATAATTACATTATAGAGCTACGAGCTACACTATAAAATTTTAAAAGGAGAGTTGTTATGCAAGCAATTATTGAAACTTTATTTGATATCGTATACCTTGCAACTGTAATTACCATAGGAATCATTATGATAAAAAATAGCAATGGAAATAAGCAGCATAAGTTATTTGGCATTATGGCAGTGACACTAGGATTGGGGGATTCCTTCCATCTAGTACCTAGAGCATTGGCCCTAAATACAACAGGACTTGAAAGCTTTACTGTGGCATTAGGCATGGGAAAATTCATTACTTCAATTACGATGACCATATTCTATATTATACTATACTATGTTTGGCGTTTACGATATAAAGTACAAGGAAAAAATAACCTAACGATATCCGTATATTTGTTGGCAATTGCTAGAATTGTAATTAGTATTATGCCGCAGAATGCATGGACCAGTGCCACACCACCGTTGGCTTGGGGTATTTATCGAAATATTCCCTTTGCAGCAATGGGCATTCTTATCATTATTCTATTTTATCAAAGTGCGAAAGAAGCAAAAGATATCGCTTTTAAAAATATGTGGCTGACAATTGTACTGAGCTTTGCCTTCTATATTCCAGTAGTTCTATGGGCAGATGGATATCCCCTTGTTGGAATGCTGATGATACCAAAAACATGTGCCTATGTATGGACCGTTTTTATTGGCTACAATGAGATGAAAGCACTAAAGAAATATGAGGCATCCTAAATAATAGTTCCGTAACAATATTTTTTACGGGAAAGTAAATAAATTGATCACTTCAAAAGGATACTAATAAGCAAAGTCATATGTTTTGCACATTGGTATCCTTTTCCCATATCAAATTATATGGGGACGATTTGCTTGCTGTAGAGGAAATGGAGTATAATAAAGTAGAACATGAACACGGAAGCGAATGGCGTCGTAATGGATAATATCCATTGCGAAATCCAATGGGTCAAGCATTTCATTAAATCAAGCTTTATGGCAAAAGCTTGAAAGTACCAATTGGATTATGAAATTGTGAAGGATACAAAAGTCTATAAGTAAGGGTGATTCCTATGAAAAAGATTTTCTTGGTTGAAGATGAGAAGCTGCTAGTGGATTTACTAACATCTTATATTATGGAAGCGGGCTATTGTATTAAGTCCTTTCATAACGGACTGGATGCAAAGAATTCTATATTAGAAAAGCCCGATTTATGGGTGCTGGATATTATGCTTCCTGGTATGGATGGGTACGCATTGATAAAAGAAATTAAAAGTAAAACACCGGATGTTCCCGTAATATTTATGTCTGCTAGAAATGCAGAGTTGGATCGGGTGGTTGGGCTGGAAATGGGCGGCGATGATTATTTACCCAAACCTTTTTTGCCAAGGGAGTTGGTTCTAAGAATAAACCGTATTTTAAGTGCGGATAAAAAGCAACAGGAAAAGACCATTGTTCAAATCGGTCCCTATATATTCTATAGAGAAAGAAGAATTATCAGTGGCGATCAAGAAGACATAACACTAACGGTTAAAGAATACGAGCTTTTAGATTTCTTAATAAATAACAATGAAAAGGCCATGAGCAGAACGGATATCCTGGATAATGTTTGGGGCGTGGATTATATAGGTTCTGAAAGAGTGGTAGACGACACTCTCAGAAGGCTAAGAAAAAAACTGCCGAATCTACCATTAGAAACGATCTATGGTTATGGCTATATACTAAAATTGGAGTAAGGATATGAAAAAACATTTTGTTTCAATTAACTGGAAAATATGGATGGCCATCGTTGGAACGATGCTCATTATGTTGATCTGTGGTTTCTTTGCCCATTCCACCATCTTTAAAGAAACTAAAAATGAGCTTATTATCGGACAGTTACAAAAACTATCCCAAACAAAAATAGAGGAAGAATCCTTATTACCTACGAAATATGAAATTGAAAAAGAAGGGCGTAAATTTGATATTAGAATTGATTTAACGATCAACTCAAATTACACAGACGAGAAGGAATATACGCAAGTTATTGACGAAATTATTGGAACCATAGAAGCTGAGGCGTTTTTTAAGGAAGAAGGTAGGGTTCGAAGCAGTGATCTAGATTACTACTATTATGTAGATTGGAACATGGAGAAGGACAATGCCGTAATATTTTTAACTTCAACGAGAAGGAGTACCAATATACAGACTAAAACCATTTCGTATATCTTAGGCGTTTTGATTATTGGTCTATTTTCATCAAAACTTGTAACAATAAGAATTGCCCGGCCTATACAAGAGCTGAAAAAATTTGCTGAGGAAATTTCGAAGCATAACTGGAAGGTCAGCGCTCCTGCAACAAACAATGATGAAATTGGACAATTGGCAGAGTCCCTAGAAAAAATGAAGAACTCTTTACAAAAGATTGAGGAAAGAGAACGATTATTCCTACAATCAATCTCACACGATCTTAAAACGCCAGTTATGATTATTCAAGGATATGCTCAGGCCATATTGGATGGTGTAAACCTAAATAAAGAGGTATCTATGGCTGAAGTTATTAAAGCAGAATCCGATCGACTGGAAAGAAAAATTCATCAACTATTAACCTTAAATGTCTTAAGATATTCACAGGACTATTATGAGATTGAGGAATTTGTTAGAGTTGATAAAGTGATTAAAAACTTGGTTAAAAAATTTAGTTTAATTCAACCAGACATAAGCTGGGAATTAAACATTGAGGAGATTGAAGTAAAGGGTAATCCAGAGGCACTTCTCATTGCATTTGAAAATATTATTGAGAATCAAATCAGATATGCAAATCGCTCAATTCGCATATTGATGAATACTAATGATCAGCTAGAAATTAAAATTTCTAACGATGGGCCAAGGTTTGAAACAAGTAATCCTATGGAATTATTTGATGTCTATACGAGAGATAGAAATGGAAAATTTGGCCTTGGACTTGCCATAGCAAGTAAAATTATAAAAAACCATAAAGGAGAAATAGAAGCTTATAATACTGAAAATGGTGTGGAATTTAAAATAAAATTTAATTAAACATTGTATTCAAGTCCAGATATTTTGTAATTTCAATAATAACAGTAGGCCATATCCCATGAGGTGATTGACTACCAAATGGGATATTTTATCATAAGTAGGGCTGCTAAGATAGAATTTTAAAGCTACAGGGCAATGATATGTAAAACCATAAGCTATAATCACATAACTTTCACATATTTTTCACATGTGTTTAATGTAGATTTTTATTTTGTAAATTGCTATACTTATAGTATCGATTTATATTTGAAACTACAGTGTATTAGTGGAGGTGATGGACTTGAAGAAAATATTAAATACTTCATTTTTTTATGCAATACTTGCTATGGTGGCTGGTGTTTTTTATAGAGAATTTACGAAATTTAACGATTTCACTGGAAAGACTACGCTTGCGGTTATGCATGTGCACTTATTTGTGCTAGGAGTTGTTCTGCTCTTAATAATGTTACTACTAGAGAAACAGTTCAATTTGACGAACAATAAGAAATTTAATCAATTCTATATTGTGTATAACATAGGGCTGATGTCAACGGTTACAATGTTCCTGATTAGAGGTATTACTCAAGTTAGAAATATTGAAATTACCAAAGCCATGAGTAGTGCGATATCTGGTATTGCTGGGATTAGCCATATCACTTTGGGTACAGGTATCATTATGTTTTTCTTAATTCTTAAAAAATCAGTGAATAATCAATCATTCCAATAAGATTGAATTAAGTTCATAATTATATTATAGAAAACACTAAATTTGTGGGATACACTGCAAATTTAGTGTTTTTGTTATAGTAAAAATAAATTAATCGTTTTGACTAACACCACCTCCTTATATTAGGAATAGATATATCGGTGTAAAAAGAGAAGAATCCGTATAGAGTTTTCTCGATTGTATATTATATAAAATGTTATAAAATGTATTTTAAGGGTAGCTTAGTGTAATAATACAGTAGATGGAATGCTGGCTGTCGTATGAAATAAAAATATTACACAGGAGGAAAGTAAATGGAAAATGCGATGTTTTGTTACCAATGTGAGCAAACGGTAGGTGGAAAAGGGTGTACCAAGCTTGGTGTATGTGGAAAAACACCAGAAATTGCAGGTCTTCAGGATTTATTGATTTATCAGATCAAGGGAATATCCTGCTATGCAAAGGCTATGATTGAAAATGAAGAAACGATTGATAAGGAAATAGTTGCATTTGTTGAAAATAGCTTATTTACTACTTTAACAAATGTTAACTTTGATGTTGATGATCATATTAAGCTATTAAAGGAATCTCAAGAAATAAAGCAAAAGCTCAGAAGCAAGGCACCAAAGGGCGAATATAACGATTATGCTACTTATAATTTAAGTCCTACAAGAGATCAAATGTTGAAAGATGCTGAAAAGGCTGGAATTATGTATGACGATACTATAGATCCCGATGTCCGTTCTTTAAGATGGACAATCGTTTATGGATTAAAAGGGGTCAGTGCTTATGGGCATCAAGCAAGGGTTTTAGGATATACAAGTGATCAGGTAGATGATTTCTATTTTATTGGATTAGAGGCTACAACGAACGACAATTTAACCGTGGAAGAATTAATAAGAATGACAATGAGAACTGGAGAGATCAGTGAAATTGTAATGAGGGTCCTAGATGATGCAAACACAGATACTTTTGAAAATCCTGCTCCACATAAGGTTAATGTAAAAACGAGAAAAGGACCTTTCATTGTAGTTTCTGGACACGATTTAAGAGATTTAGAAATGCTTTTAGAGCAGACCGAGGGTAAAGGAATCAACATCTATACCCACGGAGAAATGATACCGTCCCATGGATACCCGAAGCTCAACCGATTTAAACATTTGGTCGGTAACTATGGAAGTGCTTGGCAGAACCAACAAACAGAGTTTGATAATCTACCAGGGGCAATTCTGATGACAACGAATTGTCTCATGAGACCGAGAGAAAGCTATAAGGACAGAATCTTCTCCACCAATGTAGTAGGATGGGAAGGAATTCAGCATATTTCTTTTAAAGAAGATGGTACAAAGGATTTTAGTGAGGTAATAAATAAGGCCCTAGAATTAGGTGGCTTTACGGAAGATGAAGAAGCTCATGAGATTCTAGTTGGTTTTGGACACAATGCTACATTATCCCATGCCAGCGAGATTGTAGATGCAGTGAAGGGTGGAAAAATCAAACATTTCTTCTTAATCGGAGGATGCGATGGAGCAAGACCGGGAAGAAATTATTACACAGAGTTTGCTAAGATGGTGCCAGAGGATTGTGTGATCCTAACCTTAGCCTGTGGTAAGTATCGATTTAATAAATTGGATTTCGGAACAGTGGCTGGACTGCCAAGATTATTGGATGTGGGTCAGTGTAATGATTCCTATTCTGCAGTTAAAATTGCAACCGCACTGGCAGATGCTTTTGGAACCACTGTAAATGGGCTTCCTTTAACCATTATACTTTCTTGGTATGAGCAAAAGGCATTGGCAGATTTGCTATGTTTATTGTCTCTCGGTGTGAAAGGGATTTTTCTAGGGCCTACATTACCGGCCTTCTTGTCCCCAAATGTATTGCAATATCTGGTGGATACATTTGATATCCAGCATATCAGCACACCGGAGGAAGATTTAAAAACAGCACTGAAGCAATTGGTATAGCAAAAGGGGACGATTCCATCGTCCCCTTTTTATACATAAACCTTAATGGTTTGTATTCTATTTTTCTCTACACGTTCTACGATTAAGGTTACATTATCCTGCTCTACCTTTTCGCCATATTTGGGAAGTCTTCCTAGGGCTTCTATAATCAATCCACCAATGGAATCGAAATCCTCTGATTCGAAGTCCGTTCCCAGCATCTCATTGACAGTACTGATTTTTGTACTACCGTTCACAATGTATTCCCCATCTTTGACAAATTGTATTTCATCTTCGATCTCATCGTATTCATCATCAATATCACCGACGATTTCTTCAATCAAGTCCTCCATGGTGATAATACCAGCAGTACCGCCGTATTCATCTAGAACAATAGCGATATGGATTCGATTTTTTTTCATTTCCTTAAAGGTATCACTGATCTTTTTAAATTCAAATGTGAAGTATGGTTTTCGGATATACTTTTCTATATTAAAATCTCCCTCATCGTTATTAAGGAAAATTAAATCTCGAACGTTTAAAACACCGACAATATTATCGATGCCATCCTTATAGATTGGATAGCGAGAGAACTGCTCTGATTTCACCATATCTATAATTTCATTGAAAGGAGTTGCAATATCGATTGCAATCATATCGGTTCTTTGCACCATTACATCTTGAATCTGCATATCACCAAATTCAAAAACATTTTGTATCATTTCTTTTTCTTCGGTTTGTAGTACACCTTCTTCTTCACTTACCGCAACAATTGTACGCAATTCTTGCTCTGTTATTGTCGGGTAGGAGGAGGTATTTTTAATACCGAATATTCTCATGATTCCATTCGTTAAGAGCATCATAATTTTAACAAATGGAGTCAATAAAACAACCATAATGGAAAGTGGTTTACTGACCACCACTGAGGCTTTCTCAGGGAATTTGGATGCCAATGATTTTGGGGTGATTTCTCCAAATATCAAAACAAGCAATGTCATAGCAGCTGTTGCTATGGCAACACCCGTACTACCAAAAAGATCCAATGCTAATGAGGTTGCTAAAGCAGAAGCACCAATATTTACAATATTATTACCGATAAGAATTGTGCCTAAAAGTTTGCTAGGATCTTTGACGAGCCTATCGATTAAGTCACCACCTTTAATGTTTTCATCCACCATATGCCGGATACGAATTTTACTTAGAGAAGTAAGTGCCGTTTCTGAGGCAGAGAAAAATGCAGATAAACATAAACATCCTAGCAACACAAAAAATTGCCACGTACTATCAGGGTCCAACGTTAAATCACTCCTTGTATTTTGCTGTAAATTTTTTTATTGATACAATTATACCACAAATTTTCCATTTAAAGAGTAAATTTAAAAAATAATTTATCCAATAAGTAAAATCCCAGAAGAGAAAAAACCTTCTGGGATTTTGGCTGGTGTTTCATAATTGATCTATTTTTTTAGAAATGCCTCAATATATTCTTCGTAGGTCATAACTCTATCGTTATATCCATCTGGTTTGATTTCTATGATTCGGTTGGCCACAGTCTGTATGAACTGATGGTCGTGAGAAGCGAATAGAATATTGCTTTTAAAGTCTCTTAAACCATTATTTACAGCAGTGATCGATTCTAGATCCAGATGGTTGGTCGGCTGATCCAAAATAAGAACATTGGCATTGGCGATCATCATTTTAGAAAGCATACATCTTACTTTCTCTCCTCCAGAAAGCACCTGAACCTGCTTCAAGGCTTCATCCCCAGAGAACAACATTCTGCCTAAAAATCCTCTTAAATAGATTTCAGATTGTTCTACAGAAAACTGACGAAGCCAGTCTAGTAGATTTAATTCAACATTGTTGAAAAACTCTGAGTTATCCTTAGGGAAATAGGATTTTGTAATGGTAACACCCCATTTAAAGCTGCCGCTATCTGGCTCCATTTCTCCCATTAAGATTTTAAACAGTGTTGTAATAGCGATTTCGTTGCTTCCAATAAATGCAATCTTATCGCCTTTATTTACGATAAAGCTTATATTATCAAGAACCTTAACGCCATCGATGGTTTTGGACAGGTTTTCCACCAATAAAATATCATTACCCACTTCTCTTTCCATCGTAAACCCAACGAAGGGATATCTTCGAGTAGAAGGCTGAATATCGTCTAGGGTTATTTTATCTAATAATTTTTTACGAGAAGTAGCCTGTTTGGATTTAGAAGCATTTGCGCTAAATCTCGCAATAAATGCCTGTAATTCTTTGATTTTATCTTCTTTCTTTTTGTTTTGGTCCTTATGCATTTGAAGCGCCAATTGGCTGGATTCGTACCAGAAATCGTAGTTTCCAACAAACATTTTAATTTTACCGAAGTCGATATCCACCATATGGGTACATACTTCGTTGAGGAAATGACGATCGTGGGATACGACTAAAACAGTTCCTTCAAAGTCTCCTAAAAATCCTTGGAGCCAATTGACTGCGGAAATGTCTAAATGGTTGGTCGGCTCGTCCAAAATAAGGATGCCCGGCTTACCGAATAAAGCTTGAGCCAGTAATACCTTAACCTTTTCACCACCTGTAAGCTCAGCCATCTTTTTGTAATGGAGATCTGTACCGATGCCTAAGCCCTGTAGCAAGGAAGAAGCTTCTGAGTCTGCGCTCCATCCATCCATCTCTGCAAATTCTGCTTCAAGCTCAGAAGCTTTGATGCCATCCTCATCGGTGAAATCTTCTTTCGCATAAATGGCATCTTTCTCTATCATTATTTCATATAATCTCTTATTTCCCATAATAACAGTTTGTATGACTTCATTTTCATCATATGCAAAGTGGTCCTGCTTTAAAACAGACATACGAGTGTTTGGCGCAATAAACACATCTCCAGTTGTTGGTTCTATTTCCCCAGATAGTATTCTTAAAAAGGTACTCTTACCGGCGCCATTGGCACCAATTACACCGTAGCAATTTCCTGGTGTGAATTTTAAATGAACATCATCAAATAGTTTTTGTCCTTGAAATCCAATACTTAAATTATTTACAGTAATCAATTCTTTACCATCCCTTACATAATATTTACAAACGACACCATTATATCATAAATACAGAATAAGTTCACTTCCATTTATCAGAAGAATAAAGGATTTGGTTCCGATGAAATAACAATTTCTTGATTTCTTGCAGAAAAAATCGAATCTATACACTTTTTGAATCGGCTTTTATTTGGTATGATACTTAAATAGAGGATGATACTTAAAACTGGAAGACACAGGAATATCATTTCAATATGTAAAACGAAGGTGATTTAGGGTAATATAAATATAGAAGCCATAGGTTTATACTATTTTAAGTTGAAGAGGTGTATCGAATGAAGGTTATGATCGTAGGGGCTGGGAAGCTGGGCCAAAAATTGGCGGAAGCATTGGTGATAGAAGAAGTAGATGTGACTTTGGTCGATCAAAATTCAAAGGTATTAGAGAGAGTCAATGAGCACATGGATGTCTTAACTGTTGCAGCTAGTGGCGTAGATGTGGCTATTTTAAGAGAGTTGAGTATTAAGAACTATGATTTACTGGTGGCGTGTACAAAAGGCGATGAAACCAATACAGTCATATGCTCCTTAGCGAAAAGGTTGGGGTGCAAAAAGACCATCGCTCGAATAAGGAATCCAGAGTATATGAAGCAGTTAGACTTTGTAAAAAAAGAGATGGGGATCGATCATATTGTAAATCCTGAGCTGGAAACAGCCAAGGCCATAGAAAAATACCTTATGAAGAATATTACCCTATATACAGGGGACTTTGCAAAGGGCAAGGTTACCATGCTGGATTTTAACATAGGAAACAATGATGAATTTGTAGGAAAATATATTAAAGATATTCAAGATTTTAGTGTATATCTGATCACTGCCATATCTAGAAATGGTGAAATCATCATTCCCCATGGCTTAACAGAATTATTAGAAGGAGATACGATCCACGTTGTAGGGAAAAGTTCGGATATCGTAAAGCTCAGTGCCCGATTCAAAAAAAATGAACGCCGAAAAGATGTAGAAAAGATCATGATTTTCGGAGGCGGTAGAGTAGGATATTATTTAGCCAAGAGACTAACCGAAGACAATATCTCTGTAACCGTTGTAGAGGTAGACAAAAACCGTTGTCAGGAGTTATCGGAAAAACTCAATAATGTATTGGTGATTCATGGCGATGGAACGGACATTCATCTCTTGGAGGAAGAAAACTTGGGGTATATGGATGCTTTCGTTGGTGCAACTGGATACGATGAACAAAATTTATTGATGGCCCTCATGGCAAAGCAAGCAGGGGTACCAAAAACCATAGCAAAATTCAGTAGGCAAAATTATACAAAGATTATAGACAAATTGGGGATCGATGTGGCTTTAAATCCAGTCTTAATCACAGCAGCCAATATATTAAAATATATTCGTGGTGGAAAAGTTGTTTCCGTTTCTCTATTGCTAGGAGGAGATGGGGAGGCAACTGAGATCATTGTTGGGGAAGACCTGAAATGCACAGGAAAGACCTTAGCAGAGATGAAGCTTCCAAAGGGAATCATCATAGGGGCCATCGTCCGAAATGGAGAAGTGATTATTCCCAATGGTACATCCATCATACTCCCTGGCGATCGAATTATTGTATTCAGCTTAACGAAAGATTTACCAGCTTTAAAGATGTTTATGAAACCAAATAGAGGAGGTATTTTTAGTGAATTATGGGATCGTACTAAAGGTACTCGGTAATATTCTCTTAGTTGAATCAACATTGATGGTGCCCGCTCTTTGCATTGCATTTTATACTGGAGGGTATGATAAATTTGGTTTTATGATTACCATACTGATAACATTATTGATTGGCAGTATAATGTCAAGGGCAAAAAGCAGTAGAAGTACGATCAGCGCAAGGGAAGGATTAACCATCGTTACACTGGGATGGGTACTGGCGTCCTTATTGGGAGCATTACCATTTTATATATCTGGAAGCATTCCTGCATATATTGATGCATTTTTTGAAACCGTATCAGGCCTTACAACCACAGGATCTTCTATCTTAACCAATGTGGAAGCACTGCCTTACGGCAGTCTTTTCTGGAGATCCTTTACCCACTGGATCGGTGGAATGGGGATATTGGTTTTTACCATTGCACTGCTTCCAGCACTAGGAATTGGCGGATTTCAAATATTTAAAGCGGAAAGTCCGGGACCTATTGCTGATAAAATTGCACCGAGAATAAAAGATACAGCAAAGATTTTATATGTAACGTATTTTGCCTTAACTATAGTGACTGTTATTTCCTTAAGGATGGGTGGCATGGCCTTATTTGATTCCTTGCTGCATGCCTTTGGTGCCGTAGGAACCGGTGGATTCGGCATGAGAAATAACAGTGTTGGATTCTATTCCAGTTCCTATATCCATATTGTACTGGGAACATTCATGCTATTGTCGGGAACGAATTTCTCTTTATATTACGCCATTTTCAAAGGAAAATGGCGGGACGTACTAAAAGATGAGGAGCTTCGATTATACTTAGGAATCATTTTTATTTCTGTAGTAGCCATTGGGGTGAATTTAGCTTTAACCTCTTATAGCAGCATTTTCTTGGCTTTTAGAGATTCGTATTTTCAGGTGACTTCGATTATTACCACTACTGGTTATTCAACAGCAGATTTTGACCTATGGCCTAGCTTTAGTAAAGCAATCTTATTTGTTCTTATGTTTATCGGGGGATCTGCGGGGTCTACAGCAGGAGGGATGAAGATCATTCGAGTTTTGATTTTAGGTAAATTGATCAAAAGGGATGTAGCAAAAATGTTTCATCCGAGAGCCTATATCTCCATAAAAAATGGTGGAAGAACGGTCCCAAATGAAACCATCGTCAGCATCAATACCTTTTTTGCACTATATATGATAATATTTGCAATATCAACCATCCTCATATCTTTAGAGGGCATCGATCTTGTCAGTGCGTCCAGTTCTGTTGCGGCTACCCTAGGAAATATTGGACCTGGACTGGGGTTTGTTGGACCCATGAGAAGCTTCAGTGAATTTTCTTTTGCCAGCAAAGCACTGTTTTCATTTCTGATGCTGTTGGGACGGCTGGAGCTATTCACCATACTTGCTTTAATGGCACCGAAGAGATGGGCAAGTGAGGCGTAATTAAAATCTATGATTAAATTGCTAATTACAGGGTATTCTAAATAAAGTAAAGAATGTATTGGTCGAAAGGAGATCATAAATATGGCAGATATAAGAAAAAATTTAGTAACAATGGGCGGAAATCCTGTTACCCTTGTAGGCAAAGAGATCAAGGTTGGAGATCCGGCGCCGGACTTCACAGTCCTAAAAAATGATTTGAGTCCATTTACTTTGAAGGATGCAGGCAATACCGTAAAAATTATCAGTGTTGTTCCATCGCTAGATACTGGTGTATGTGAACTTCAAACGATTCATTTTAATCAAGAGGCAGCGGAACTTGGTGACGTTAAGATTCTTACCATCAGCGTGGATCTTCCTTTTGCTCAAAAGAGATTTTGTGGTGCACAAGGGATTGATAAAGTCATTACCTTATCCGACCATAGAGATCTATCCTTTGGAGAGAACTATGGATTCGTTATAGAGGAACTTAGACTTTTGAGTAGAGGCATTGTTGTTCTAGATAAAGAAAACACGGTTAGATACGTTGAATACGTAAAAGAAGTAACGGAGCATCCAAATTACGATAGAGCAATTGAAGAAGCAAAAAAATTAATTTAATCTTTAAAATAAAAAATGATGCACCCCATAGGCTGCATCATTTTTTATTTTGTAAAAAAGCCCTGTTTTCCCATGGTAAGAACATTTAAAGTTCTAAATGAAAGAGGGAAATAAAATATATGTTACGGAAATTTAAAAAACATATGGCGAAATCTCAAAATATATTATACAATAGGTGCAAGTAGAAAAATGAAGAGTATAAATAAAAATTATTCTTTTTTTTGAATTTTCTACAAAATTCTACACTAAAATAAGGGTGAAAATCAAAATGTGGGAGGGAATGTAATGTTAAAAAAAGTATTGTCGATGATGTGTGTAACGGCCTTAGTAGCATCTTTAAGTGTTGGATGTAGTCCAAGCCAAGAAAGCGGGGGATCCAATACTGGTGGTAAAACGACTTATATTTCTATCGCAACTGGAGGACCAGCAGGAACATATTACCCTTTAGGTGGTGCAATGGCAAAAATTTTCAATGAAAACATTGAAGGGGTTACAGCGAATGCACAGGCAACAGGAGCTTCAACTGAGAATATCGGTCTCGTATCTAAAGGAGAAACAGAAATTGCCTTTGTGCAAAATGATATCACTCATTATGCATATACAGCAACGGAGTCCTTTGAGGGGCAAGCTAAAATGGAAAACATTAGAGGTATGGCAATGCTATATCCTGAATTAGTTCAAATTATCGCAACAGAATCTTCTGGTATTAAAAGCGTAGAGGATTTAAAAGGAAAGAAAGTAGCAATTGGGGCACCAGGATCAGGAGTTGAGGCCAACACAAGACAGGTATTGGCTGCTCATGGAATGACTTACGCTGATTTAGGAAAGGCAGATTTCTTATCCTTTAATGAAGCTGCAGATCAGCTAAAGAATAAACAGATTGATGCAGCATTTTTAACAGCAGGGCTACCGACTTCAGCTGTTACAGAGGTTGCTCAAACATCAAGCATCGTTATTGTACCCATTGGCAAAGATAAAATAGCACAATTAGCAAAGGATTATCCATTCTATACGGAAGTTGTAATTCCAGCGGGAACTTATAGTGGTCAAGATTCAGACATTACCACAGCTGCGGTTATGGCGATGCTCGTTGTCCCTGAGAAATTAGACGAGGATCTAGTGTATAACCTTACAAAATCCTTATTTGAAAAAAGACAAGTGATCATTGATACCCATACAAGAGGAAATGATATTCAATTAGATACTGCATTAAAAGGAATGCCAATTGAAGTACACAAGGGTGCGCAAAGATACTACAATGAAAAAGGCGTTAAATAGAGGTCAAAATACTGAGCAGGATATTGGGGTAAAGCCCAATATCTTGACTCGTAATAAGGCCAATATATTGGGTATATTCGCATTTATATTATTGATGATGGGAATCATTCGGATCGATATTTTAGTTGCATCTAATTATAAAACAGGAAAACAGTTAAAGGCTTGGCCGATTAAAGAAGGGCAAGAATTTGATATAGAATATACTCATTCAGTACAGTTAACTCCCGTTATAGAGAGATACACTGTAGATGAGGGGAATCATATCCTATTGAAGGAATCCTATTTCCATTCCTATGGAGCAGGCTTACCAGCAACGACACCGTATGAATTTGAAATCACGGAAGATGGATTCAGAATATATGATATGAATCAAGTTATGGATAATTTAATCTATAGAACAGGCGCTGTAAAAGCCAACCATAGGATTCATATTGGACAAAAAACCTATTTCTTTTTAGATTTCTCAGAACCGAGAGAAGGCATCCGATTTACCGCTGAGAAGATTTCGTTACTATCATATTTGTGGAGGGGGTACAACAATGACTGAGAAAAAGTTAATGACTGAAAGTGATGTGGCTATGGATGTAAACAAGCTGATGGAAGAATATGATGCAGATATCAGTAAGTCCAGAAAGCTTACGGGCACTGTTGGTAAGATTACTTCAATTCTAGCAATCGCCATGTCTTGCTTTCATCTATATACTGCAGGATTTGGAACTTTACTTTCAGTAAAACAAAGAGCATTGCACCTTATTTTTGCTTTTACCTTAGGATTTTTATTATTTCCAGCAACTAAAAAGGGAAACAAAACGAAGGTTTCAATATTGGATTATATTTTAATTGGGTTAAATGTAATTATATTTGGTTATTTATTTGTATTTGTAGAGCAGATCGCCTTAAAGGGTGGAAATGTAAATAATATGGACTTATTACTTGGTGCACTGGGTATTCTGTTAACCTTAGAGATTACAAGGAGAGCCGTAGGTCCAGAGCTTCCAATCGTAGCTATACTGTTCATCTTATATGCTAGATTTGGACCATATTTACCTGGCGTTCTAGGGCATAGAGGGTTTTCTTGGGAGAGAATCATCAGCCATATGTATCTGACATTAGAAGGACTTTTAGGAATACCCATAGGTGTATCCGCTACCTTTGTATTTATGTTTATATTATTTGGCTCATTCTTAGATAAAACGGGCGTGGGAAAATTTTTCATCGATTTAGCCTATGCATTAACGGGACATATGAAAAGTGGGCCTGCTATGACTGCCGTAGTTGCCAGTGGATTTATGGGATCAGTATCCGGTAGCTCCGTTGCGAATACCGTAACGACAGGGGCATTTACCATCCCCCTAATGAAGAAAACTGGATATAAGCCGTACTTTGCTGGTGCAGTAGAAGCTGCTGCCTCTACAGGAGGACAGATCATGCCACCGGTAATGGGGGCTGCTGCCTTCATTATGGCAGAGTTTACAGGGATTCCATACATTAAAATCGTTGTAGCAGCGGCAATACCTGCCATTCTATATTATTTTGCTGTAGGAACCATGGTTCATTTAGAGGCATCCAAACTGGGCTTGAAAGGGCTTCCAAAAGAGCAACTACCGAAGATTGGAAAATTAATGATTGCAAATGGATATCTATTAAGTCCTCTAGTTGCCATTGTATTTTTCTTAGTAAAAGGATATACACCTTTACTTTCTGCTTTTTACGCAATCCTTATTAGTATGGTGATTGCTGTTGCAACTTCTCTTATCAAAAAGGATAATTCCTTTGGTGGAAAGGAATTTTTTGAGGCCCTTGAGCAAGGAGGCAAAAGTGCTGTCGGTGTAGCTTGTGCTTGTGCTTGTGCTGGACTGATCGTTGGAACCGTAACGTTAACAGGGCTAGGCTTAAGAATCGCTGAGCTGATCGTTACTCTAGCTCAAGGAAAGCTACTATTAACTTTATTTTTTACAATGATCGCTTCCATCATTTTAGGCATGGGTCTTCCTACCACAGCAAAATACATTGTACTTGCTACTATGGCGGCTCCAGCCTTAATAAAATTAGATGTAAACTTAATGGCAGCACACTTATTCATTCTGTATTTTGGTGTAATTGCAGATATTACGCCACCGGTAGCACTTGCTGCATATGCAGGGGCAGGTATAGCGGGAGCCAATGCCATGAAAACCGGATTCCAAGCAGTTAAACTGGCTTTAGCCGCCTTTATCGTACCCTATATATTCGCCTACGACTCTTCCCTCATCCTAGTTAAGGAGGTCGTGAATGGCACAGTCGTATTTATGCCTATTTTCAGTGCAATTCCAGTCGTCATATCTGCGGTGATAGGGATTGTCTGCTTGGCAGGTGCCGTCGAAGGATTCTTAGTAGACCACTGTAAAATTTACGAAAGAAGCTTATTGTTCGTGGCTGCACTGTTGCTACTAAAGCCGGGATTGATTACTGATATTTTTGGATTGGCAGCCCTAGGGTTAATCTACTTTGTTCAGAAATCCAGGATAAAAAATAAAGAGATTAATACAGCCAGTGTCGGTTAATTAGAAATTAATTTGAAAATATATTATAGACAAAAAAGGACTTATGGTCCTTTTTTTGTTTTAAACCATGGCAGTCCACTCTTTTAGATTTCTAAAAATAGATGGTATTCTCATAGGAATGCAGGTATAATTAGTAGTAATATTTATAAGATAAAATTTGGCAGGGGTCTTAGATATTACAATACATAATTTTGATGATATAATATAAAGAGGTGCTGAGATGGTATTCAACAAAACATTACTCATTACGGATATGAAAAAAATACCGAGACTGATTTTGGCTTTTGTCATTATTGGTTATGGTATTGCACAAACGAAAGCATTAAATTTTGGAATGGCACCGTGGGATACACTGGTTTTAGGGATTGTGAATAAAACAGGCCTAGAATTTGGAAAGCTGACCCAGGGCGTTGGTCTGATCATTGTAATTTTTTCCATATTCATTAAGATCTATCCGGGGATTGGAACCCTATTAAATATGATATGCATAGGATTTTTTGTGGATTTAATCTCAAAGTTCAATATCTTAATGACTCCAGAGAACCTGTTTTTCAAAGTAATCGTTCTAATCTATGCTCTAACGGTACAAGCCTATGGATTGTATTTGTATTTAAAGTTGGAAATAGGGGCAGGTCCTAGGGATGGGCTGATGGTTGGATTGATTAAAATAACGGGCTTAAGTGTTAAGTATATAAAGACTGGAATCGAGGCAGTCGTTCTACTGACTGGATTTTTACTTGGTGGAACCGTTGGGCTAGGAACCATAATCGCCACCTTTACTGGCGGTGCTATATTGAACAGGATTTTCCTGTGGAAAGGTTTCGATGCGAAAACAACTTGTCAACGAAAATTTTCAGACTATTTTATGTTAAATGAATGTGAAACACCAGCAGATTAAAGGACGACAGGGGGAATGGCAATATGGCTGTCAGAAACAGAAGAAAAAGGAAAAAAAATAATCGGTTTAAGGTGATGATGCGCATTAGCATCCTATTGATCATAGCAAGCGCTACTTTTTTATGCTTGACCAAGCTGCCGAATTATGTTCAAAGGGTAATTGCCGGAAGCATGGTTGAAGAAGCACAAGGGGTAGAAGAAAACAATGGGTCCAATGAAGTCAATAACCAGGAGCTCGATACGTCAGAAGACAATAAAGCCACTGGAGTGGATAATAATCCCAAGGGTTCAGAAAATAAAAAGGATAATGAAGCAGTTCAACATGATGAAAAAATACTTGTAGAAAATACAAACGATATCTTGGTTGTAGTAAACAAAAAGAGACATGTAGCTTCTGATTATAAACCGGAGGATTTAGTTGTGCCTAATGTTAAGTTTTCTTTTTCAGGAGAGCATGAGAAAAAATACATGAGGCAGGAAGCGGCTACTTCTCTAGAGAAGCTATTTGAACAAGCCAAGGAAGAGGAGATTCATCTATTTGCAGTTTCCGGATATAGATCCTACAGTACTCAGGAGCGTGTGTTTAATGGCTTTGTGAATCAGTATGGGGAAGAAAAAGCCAATAAATTCAGCGCTAGACCGGGAGAAAGCGAACATCATACAGGACTTGCTATGGATGTATCCAGTCAGAGTGCAGAGTTTCGTTTATTAGAATCCTTTGGAGATATGCCAGAGGGAAAATGGCTCAAAGAGAATGCCCACAAGTTTGGGTTCATTATCCGATATTTAAAGGAAAAAACCGACATCACAGGATATACCTATGAACCTTGGCATATTCGATATGTGGGAAAAGCGGTAGCAGAAGAAATATATAATGCAGGGATTACATTAGAAGAATATTTAGGGCTAGAGTAAATAGGGCATTTCGCCCTATTTTTGTTTTAAGATGAACTTTTATGTATATACTATTTATGAAAGAATGGACAGGAGGCGGTAAAAAATGAATTACTTTGGTATTTTACATGGATTTATTGCTTTTGTATTAATTGGAGCATTTCACCCCCTTGTAATCAAAGGAGAATATTATTTAGGAAGAAAATGCATTCGTATATTTTTAGCCACTGGTGTTGTAGCATTGTTTGGTTCCATGGTCACAAAGCACATGACACTGTCAACTTTTTTGGGAATACTATCCTTTTGTTGTTTTTGGAGTATTAAAGAAGTTATAGAACAAGAACAGCGAGTTCGAGAAGGAAGGTTCCCGAAAAATCCAAAGAGAATGGAGAAGGAACAGCAGAATGTAAAAAACTAGACCCTCAATAGAAGAATCCTCTTTATGATAATGCCTTTACAATAGATCCGTTGTGGAACCCTATTTGAATAAAAAGTTGCATATTGGATCTCGTTCAGTTATAGTATATAATAATGATAATCAATATTAACTATCTAGAATAGGGGATATAAGAATGGGGGAAAACAGAAATATAAACGAAGTTTACTTTAAGATCATGGAGAAAAAATTTTTTACACGGATGCTAACGAAGCCGACGTATATTGAGTACAAAGTAAATGATGATTTAGGCAGTGGTGTGATCAAAAGAATCATATTAAATAAAGGCCTAGAATTTTGTTTGTGTAAAAACAATGATTTTTGCAGAGAACTTCTAAATTCAGAATTAGATGAAAAACGCTTTATTGAAATTACTTACTGTATAGATGGAGAAGCAAGAATAAAACTCGATGCCGAAAATCAATGGATTCACATAAAAAAGGGAGATTTGATGTTTTATAGAAATCATGATTTATCTCAGAATGCACGCTTCCACATAAAATTAAACAATTATTCAGGTATTGTAATCGGGTTGGATGGTGACGAACTTAAAAAGCTTTTCTTCCCAGAGTGTGGAGCCTGTATGCTAAAAGAGTGGGACAAATCCATAGCGTCTATATTTAAAGGAGATACTTCTTTTAAAATTAAAGCCCCTCCTAGCATCGAGTGGGATATGCAGGACCTACTTAAGTATAATTATAACTTTAAAGAGGTCACAAGTTTACTCCTATGTCAAAGTAAGCTCATAGAAATCATATCGAAGAGTATAAATTATGGTCTTATAAAAAGAAAAGAGATCAATTTAACACAATCAGATAAAGAAAATATATATAAGGCAAAGGATATATTAGTAAAGAATATTGAGCATCCTCCGACTATCGAAGAATTATCAGAAATGTGTAATATAAATTCTTATAAATTAAAGAAGGGATTTAAAGAATTATTTAATAATACGCCCTACGGTTATTTAAGAGAAATGAGACTGTATAAAGGAAAATATTTAATAGAGAATACGGAGAATAGCATTTTAGAAATAGCAAATGACGTAGGATATACGAATCCTAGTAAATTTTCAGAGGCATTTAAGCTTAAATTTAATATAACGCCCAGTGAATGTAGAAAAGTTAATAGAAATATTGAAAGTCATAAGTAATAGAAAATATTATTTATGGCTTTTTTGTATAGGAGCATTTGTTTTTAGGAGTAGAAATAATACTCTGGTGAGTTGATAGCTATTATCAATAAGGATGCAATTTATATACAATTAAGCTTAATTAGAAAGAACTTTAAAATAGCGTTTCAATTGAAATGCTCTAAATATCATCCGATCAATAGCCATCTCTATAAAGAAAGAGTGGCGTAGTAGTAAATTATAATCATAAGGAGGAGTTAATTTGAGTGGATCTACAAGAAATTCAAAAGAAGATCAAAAACAATTTATTTTATCCAATAATATGTGGAAGGTTATGTTTGAATTATCATGGCCAGCAGTGATCGCTATTTTAGAATTACAATTTTAGGTTCTTTTTTCTGGATGTATGGCCTAGCTGGAAATATGATTGTACGAGCGGAAGGAAAAATGAAGTCAGTAGCAATCATGATGGGAATCGGTTTAGCTGTGAACATTATTGTGAATTATATTTTAATTGCGTTTCTGAAAATTACACGATGTTGTTTACATTGATCTGAAATTAATTGAAATTAAAATAATTTTTCAGCCAATCTATTTTTAGGAGTAAAAATACTACTTCTTGGAGTTGATAATCATTTTCAATAAATATACTATAGGCTATAGAAAGGAGTTGGAGCGATGAAAAAGGAATCAAATTTAAGCTATTTATTATATTTAGCTGGAGGTGAAAAAAAGAAATTATTTTTAGCTGTGATTTTAAGTGTAATAAGTTCTATATTGTCTTTTGCACCTTTTCTGATCATATATAAAATTATAATGATTCTATTTGAAGGGAATGTGGTTTATCGGGAAATCGTAAATCTAGCAATATTAGTATCCGCTATTATCATGGTAAGGATCCTGTTTTTTGTGGCGTCGGGTGCATTTTCTCATGTTGCTGCTTTTAATATTCTATATGATACAAGAATGAAAATAATAAAGCATATGGGCAATTTAAATCTAGGTTTCTTTACAAATAAGACCTCAGGAGAGTTAAAAAAGATTATAAATGAAGATATAGAGAAGATGGAGAATTTCCTAGCCCATCATATACCGGACATATCTGCCGCAGTAGTAGCACCATTGATCATGTTCCTATATCTTTTATATTTAAATTACAAGATGGCATTGGTTCTTTTAATACCAGTAATCATAGGCGTAATGATTCAGCGTGTGCTGTTTAAAAATTTTAAAAAAAGAATGCAGCATTATTTCAACTTACTGGAAAATATGAATGCAACCATCGTTCAATTTATTCAAGGGATCTCTGTAATGAAAGCGTTCAATGTATCTTCCTTATCTTTTCAAAAGTATAGACAATCTATAGAAGAGTATGCGGATTATTGGAAGGAAATAACTGAAACAAACTCACAACCGCATTCGATTTTTATAGTGATTATGGATTCGGGATTACTATTCACCATACCCTTAGGAGGATATTTCTATATCAATAATGGTATGGATCTAGGAACATATCTTCTATTCATCGTCATCAGTATGGGATTCTTTAATTCATTTAAAATCTTATTAGAATTAGGTGGAAACTTTTCTATGATATTTGAGGGCGTAAGTAGAGTTAAAAATATTTTAGATATCCCCAAGCAAGAAGCTGGTCGTTACACTTTATCTAATGATGGAAGCTACGATATAGAAATAAGAAATGTTTCGTTTAGATATGAGGACAAGAATGTGTTAAACAAGATCAATACGACCTTAAAAAAGGGAACGATTAATGCTTTTGTAGGTGCATCCGGTGCAGGAAAAACCACTTTAGCCCAGCTCATAGGAAGGTTTTGGGATGTAAGTGAGGGGGAAATATTAATCGATGATAAAAATATAAAAGATATAGCCATGGAAAGTCTAATGGACTCTTTGGCATTTGTATTTCAAGATATATTTATGCTGGAGGATACCTTATATGAGAATATTCGGATGGGAAATGAACATGCAACCTACGAAGACGTAATAGAGGCTGCCAAGAAGGCACAGATCCATGAGTTCATATCCACCTTACCGAACGGGTATAAAACCAAGATGGGGGAAAGTGGTATAAAGCTTAGTGGTGGAGAAAAACAAAGAGTATCCATTGCAAGGGCAATATTAAAAGATGCGCCCATTATTATATTTGATGAAGCTACCTCTTATGCAGATATAGAAAACGAGAGAAAAATACAATTAGCTCTTGAAAATATGTTCAAGGGGAAAACAACCATTATGATAGCCCATCGACTTCATACCATAAAAAATGTAGATAAAATAGTGGTTTTTGATCAGGGTGAGATCAAAGAAGAGGGGACCCATGAGGAACTATTGAATAGAAATGGACGCTACAGGGATATGTGGGAAGCTTATATAGAAAATGAAAGCTTAGCTGTAAAGGGAGGTGCCTAGGATGATCCTTATGATAAAAAGTGTAATCGGAGAGGATATAAAAAAATTAAAATTACCAGTACTCCTTATGTTTTTGGATAGCATCGGACATATGGCTTTTATCGGCGTTCTTTATAATGTACTGATGGATATCAATAAAGACTCTTTTAGTATGGATAAACTTAAGACATATACGGTTATTCTAATCATTGCTTTTATATTTAGATGCACAATGATTAGTATGGGATATAAATTGAATCATCTTCGAGGCTCCGATATGATAAAGGACATGAGGGTAAGTTTGGGAGATCATATAAGAAACTTAAATTTAGGATATTTCAATAAAAATAGCATCGGTGATTTGATGAATATATTAACAACAGATGTAACAGACTTTGAAAGAATTATAACCCATAGCTTAGGAGATATTGTAAAAGCAGCCGTATTAATACCCTATATCACCATCATGTCATTTTTTATAGACCCTAGAATTGCTTTAGCACAGCTGATTACCATCATCATAGGAATCCCAATTTTAATAGTAAGTGGTAAGATGGCACAGAAATTTGGGTTAAGAAAAAGAGCTGTATTAAGTGATGTAATCTCCCGAGTCATTGAATATATCAATGGCGTAAAAGTCTTCAAAGCATATAATCAAACGGGAGATAAATTTAAAAGATTGGAAGATTCTTTTAGGAGATTTAAAAAAGAAAGTATAATGATCGAACTTTCAATATCGCCTTTTGTTCTAGTATTTCAAATATTAGCAGATTTAATATTGCCAATCGTTTTATTGACAGGTACGTATGCGCTTTTAGGCGGTAATATAGATGAGAAGACTTTAATTACATTCCTAATTATAAGTCTTTCATTAACCAATGTATTAAAAGCATTGTCGACCCAATATCCAGAATATAGAGTACTCAAACTTGCTGCTGAAAAAATAAAAGCAACCTATGCAAGAAAGCCTTTAGAATATATTCGAGATCATGTAGAATTCGAAAATTTTGATATAGAATTTAAAGATGTTTCATTTGCATATGAAAAGGAGAAGGCGGTACTAAGCAATATAAGCTTTAAAACAAAAGATGGAACTACAACGGCGTTGGTAGGACCTTCTGGTTCTGGAAAAACCACAATAACCAGTCTTATTGCTAGGTTCTGGGATCATGATAGAGGATTGATCACAATCGGAGGAAGGAATATATCTGAAATCAGTCCAGACTATTTACTTAGTCATATGAGTGTTGTGTTTCAAGAGGTATACCTTTTAAATGATACTATATATAACAATATAAAGCTGGGTAGACCCGATGCTAGTCATGAGGATGTGATAAGGGCAGCGAAACTTGCCAATTGCCACGACTTCATAAACAACTTGAAAGATCAGTATGATACCATGGTGGGAGAGGGAGGGTCCACATTGTCGGGGGGAGAGAAGCAGAGGATATCCATCGCTAGGGCCATTTTAAAGGATGCGCCCATCATACTTTTAGACGAAGCGACGGCATCGCTCGATGCAGATAATGAGATAGAAATCCAGAAATCCCTGGGAAAATTAACAGAGAGGAAAACCGTAATTGTAATTGCCCATAAGTTAAATACAATCGTAAATTCGGATCAGATCATTGTATTGAATGATGGAAAGATTGAAGAAATTGGAACCCATGAGCAACTGCTAAAAAATAAAAAACGGTATTTCAATATGTATAAGGAGCAGGAAGAAGCGAAGGGCTGGATTATTTAATAATAGGAAAATGCACCGCCAAACGTTAGATTTTCCATCTAGCAATGGGGTGCATTTTTTAGAAGTTTTTCTTATTGGATGGAATATTGGCATAAAATGCAGAACTACATCCTAGTGTTTTTTTAGCTTCATACATTGCAGTATCTGCCTGATAGATTAAAGAATCTCTATTCTTTGCTTCCGAAAGCAAACAGATGCCAATACTGATACTGATTTGAATGTGATTGTCCTCAAGAATTGTGGGGGATTTAAATACATCGAAAATTCGATTGACAACGGAAAGAACATCACGATGACCTTTAATCTTTCTAAGTATAATGACAAACTCATCGCCACCAAATCTACCAACGGAATCATAGGGTCTCAATAATCCCTGAACGGTGCTTGCTACGTATTGAAGAACTTTATCTCCCGTAGGATGACCAAAGGTATCGTTGATCATCTTAAATTTATCTAAATCAAATATTAAGAAAGCCAGGTTCTCCTGATCAAATTCAGCTTCTTTAATAGCGTCATCCAATTGGGAAATAATATTGGCTCTATTGGGTATATTCGTTAGGGGGTCATATTTAGCCAAATAAACGATTTTATCCTCAATTTTCTTTCGATCTGTAATGTCACGAATAATATGGATTCTGATGCGATGGTTATTAAATTCTATAGTCCTAGAGCTAACCTCCACGGGAAATGCAGTACCATGTTTACTTACATGGGTGCATTCAAACAAGAGGCCACCAGATTCTGACAATGTCATTTGATCCTCATAATCATATTTTGTGGTAAAGTGTCTTAAATCCCGTATGTTCATAGAAAGAAGCTCTTCATAAGTATATCCATACTTTTCTACAGCCATTTTATTGGCAGCCAGTATATTTCCTTCTTCAGACAAATACAGGATAATATCGTATGCGTTATCAAAGGTAGCTCTATAAATCTTTAATAAATCATCATTATTAAGGTCTTGCAGCATATTGAATCCCCCTCAATTGTAGGCATAGGAAACCTATTGGATGCGACTACTTAAAACGGTGCAAACTCTTGCTCATTCCACCAATCTTGTTTATAAAGATTATATTGTTCAGTAAATTGATTTAGATGTACCTTTTCCCATTGAATTAAAATATCGTAGAATTTTTTTGCTTCTTCATAGTTTGTGTTTGCTTTTGCCTCTTCATAAAAATCGATAGAAGCCTTTTCCATTTGTATGCCGATGCCAAATACAGACATAGCAAGACTTGTATATTGACGATCCAGCTTCTTCCAATCAAAGATATTAGGAGAAGGTGGATTCTCTAAGAAAGAAAGCTTAAAATCATCCCCTGGATTATTTTTCACCTTGTTAAAAAGCTCTTTCAAATACTCTGCATGCTTTAGTTCTTCATTGGCTAATTCTTTGAAAGCTTCTTTGCTTTCACTGGTGCCTGCCTGTTGTGCCGCCATGTTGTAAAACTCATAGCCCTCAATTTCATTCAAAATCGCTTGTTTAATGATGGTCAATTCTTTTTCATTCATTTTAAAAACTCCCTTCTGAAAATCATAATAATAAAGTATAAAGGATGTATACCCATAATTTATATAAAAAAATCAAAAATAATACATATTTTGCAGATTAGTTAAAGAATACGGTAGAAGTATTGCTAAAAGTATTGTTATAATAAATAAGATAACTTGTATTTTAGGAGGACTGAGATTGAATACGAATAAAAAGATTTTAAGAATCACCAGTGCCATAGGATTGTCATCGATTTTACTGCTGCAAGGCTGTTCCAATATAGGCAATATATGGTTCAATCAACCCATTGAAGTAAATGCTTCTTCTCACCCAGAGAAGGATTCTGCCATACTGAAACAAGATGGGAGCCCAAGTGAGAAAAATGCTATAGAAGCAAAGGAAGGTTTAAATGAGAGCGAGAGTGTAGACCATCGTGTGGAGGCTCTTGAAAAAGCTGTGGAACAGGAAGATGTATCAAAAGAAAAGACCACATCCACAGAAGATAAAAAAGAAGAAATACATAAAGACGCCGAGCTAAGAGCTACTTGGATCTCCACTGTATATAATTTGGATTGGCCTTCAAAGAAAGGATTGGCTGTAGAGGATCAAAAAAGCGAGTTTACAGCTTTGTTAGATGGACTGAAAAGTGCGGGATTGAACGCCGTTATGGTGCAGATTAAACCCAGTGCAGATAGCTTTTATCCTTCCCAATATGGACCATGGTCAGAATATTTAACAGGGGTTCAGGGAAAGGACCCTGGATACAATCCATTGGCTTTTATGATAGAAGAAACTCATAAACGGAATATGGAGTTCCATGCTTGGTTCAACCCCTATCGTGTCAGTGTAAAGGAAGATCGGAATGCTTTAGCTGAGGGTCATCCAGCGAAAAAGAATCCCGATTGGGTGGTATCCTATGGTGGAAAGCTTTTCTACAACCCAGGTATTCCAGCGGTGCAACAATTTGTCATTGATAGTATACTAGAGGTTGTAAAAAATTATAACATCGATGGTGTGCATTTAGATGATTATTTCTATCCGTATCCAGAAAAGGAAGGAGATTTTCCAGACGAGGAATTGTATCAAAGCTATAGACGGACAGCGAGTGAGACGAAGGAGCAATGGAGAAGGAATAACATCAATGATTTTATACAAAATTTATACCAGTCGATAAAGCGGGAAAAAAGCACTGTAGTATTGGGTGTTAGTCCATTTGGTATATGGCGAAATAAGGCGGATGACCCGAAGGGATCCAATACGAGAGGTGGCGTTACAAGCTACGATAGCTTATATGCAGACACGAAATATTGGATTGAAAATGGTTGGCTGGATTATATCGCACCACAAGTATATTGGCATATTGGCTACGATAGAGCGGAATATAAAGAATTGATCAACTGGTGGTCCAACGTGGTTCAAAATAAAAAAGTAGAATTATACATTGGACAAGCAGCTTATAAAGTAGAAGCTGGAACTACTCCTTGGGGAAATCCTCTTGAAATTTTAGATCAAATAGAATATAATCGGATGATTCCAGAAGTTAAGGGCAGCATATTCTTTAGGGCAAAATCTATTGTAAATAACCCCCTAGGGCTGAAGGATAATTTGGAGAAAATGTACAAAAAATAGATAGACCAACACAATATTACAAGGAGTGAACGTATGTTATTAGCGAATGAATGGAAAGACTATGAATTGATTGATACAGCAGATGGGGAAAAGCTAGAACGATGGGGACAATACACCTTAAGAAGGCCCGATCCACAGGTGATTTGGTCTGCTCAAAAATCTAGTAAAGAGTGGAAGAATGCAGATGCCCATTACCATAGAAGCAGTAAAGGCGGTGGAGAGTGGGAGTATAAAAGAAAGCTGCCAGAGAGATGGACAATTTCCTTTGGACCACTTTCATTTTACATAGAGCCTACAGGCTTCAAACATACAGGGCTTTTCCCGGAGCAGGCGGTCAACTGGAAATGGATGATGGAAAAAATACAATCTGCTGGCAGACCGATTAAGGTATTGAATCTATTTGCCTACACAGGAGGCGCCACCGTTGCTTCTGCTTATGCAGGTGCAGAGGTATGCCATGTGGACGCATCGAAAGGCATGGTGACATGGGCAAAAGAGAATATGGAATTATCCGGTCTTGGAAATAAACCAGTTCGATTTATTGTGGATGATGTCATGAAGTTTGTACAAAGAGAGAAAAGAAGAGGAAAGACCTACGATGCCATCATTATGGATCCACCATCCTATGGCAGAGGTCCGAATAAGGAAGTTTGGAAAATAGAAGATTCTCTCTATAGCTTTGTTGAAGAATGTTTGGACATTCTTTCTCCAGATCCACTATTTTTCCTAATCAATTCTTATACGGCTGGATTCTCACCTTATGTGTTAAGCAATATTCTACAATCCACTGTGGGAACAAAGTATCAAGGTAAAATTTCTTGCGGAGAAGTGGGCATTCCTGTATCTGGAAAGGATATCGTTCTTCCGTGTGGCATTTATGGTCGATGGGAAGAGTAGGAGGATATTTCAATGAAAGTGGCAATACCGATTCTTTTTGAAGATAATCATCTGTTGGTCGTAGAAAAACCCTCCAATATTCTTTCCCAGGAGGATCATACAGGGGACTTAGATATGCTCACCTTGTTAAAGGAAGACATTAAGGAAAGATATAATAAACCGGGTAATGTTTACTTAGGGCTTGTCCACCGATTGGATCGGCCAGTAGGCGGCGTCATGGTTTTTGCTAAAACCTCAAAATCGGCTGCTAGGCTGTCGGATCAAATAAGAAAAAGAGAATTTAAGAAAACGTATATGGCAGTTGTTCATGGAAGACCGATGAAAGAGAAAGAAACGTTGGTTCATTATCTACTGAAAGATAACAAAAGCAACATTGTATCCGTGGTAAAAAAAGACAGGGAAGGTGCAAAAGAGGCGATCTTGGATTATGAAATTGTAGAAACTGTAGAAAGTTATAGCTTAGTAAAGATCAATCTGCACACTGGAAGGCCCCATCAAATTCGTGTACAGTTTGCTACCATCGGCAACCCTTTACATGGAGATCAGCGATATGGAAAAGGTGTAAATCAAGTAGGACAGCAGATTGCACTTTGGTCCCATGAAATTGCTTGTCAGCACCCTACCTCTAAGGAAGATATGGTATTTACTAGCTTACCAGAGAAAAGGATGCCTTGGAATATGTTTCAAATGAATGGATTCGAATAAAAAAGGATAGTTTTCCAATGGAAAACTATCCTTAAAATTTGTCCTGATTATTTGAAACTGAAAACAGTATTTTAAACTGGGTAGGAAATCAAGCATAGAAGTTTAGTGAGTAAACTTCATTTAAAAACTCAAAAAAGGTAAAAATTTACTTTTTAAAAATGGCACTTCTAATATCACTAGTCTATCAAAAAAACACCAAATAGGCAAGAGAAAAGTTAAAAAAGATAGAAAAATTAAGGGATATAAATTTCATAGATAAGGTACATAGCACAATGATATATTGGCAATTTGTATAAAAGGTTTTTTTACATTACAATTGAAATACATTTTGCATTGTAACACTAGAATGGAGGGATAGGATGAATGCAAGGAATCATTGTGATTATACCGAAGAAAAGAAAAATCTAGAAACTGTATTAGATTGGGTGGACTCTGAGAAAGAATATTTGGAACATAAGGAAGAAATTTTGAATAAGGAGATCAAGGATATTAGAAAAACAGTGACCCATCTAATGGATGAACGGCTCATTGCGAAACAGCAGCTACAACAATTTGCTGAAAAAGATATGAAAAAAATACTGGCAGCAAAAGACTCCCCTTATTTTGGACGTGTAGACTTTCAAGAAAAGAATCGAGAAGAAATAGAGAGGATATACATCGGCAAGCACGGACTCCACGATCGTCAAAAAGAAACCCCTATAGTTATAGACTGGCGTGCACCTATATCCGATATCTATTACAGTGGACATAGCGAAGAGGTATCCTATAGAGCGCCATATGGAGATATCTGTGGAAGGATGTATCTAAAAAGAAGATATGAGATTAGAAACGGCGAATTACTTGAAATATTCGATGAAAAAAGATCGGAAGATCGGATTGAGGATAGTTTAAAGGGAAAGGGCGAGTTTTTAATTGATGCGTTGAGCAAATCCAACCAAGGGCGTCTGAAGGAAATCGTCGCTACCATACAGGATCAGCAGAATAAGGTTATCAGAAGTAGCATGCATCGGCCTTTAGTAGTTCAAGGTGTGGCAGGAAGTGGTAAAACAACCATAGCCCTTCACCGGATGGCATATCTCATGTATTTAAATAGAAAGAACATAGGAAATTCAAACTATATGGTCATTGCACCGAATCAATTGTTCTTGAATTATATATCGGAGATTTTACCAGATTTAGGTGTAGATGAAGTTTTTCAAACAACCTTTGAGGCATGGGCATTGAAGCTGATTCGTAAGAAAATAAAAATTAAACAAGGGATGGATGATTTAAATATCTTAATGGATTCTAAAAATGAAAATCGATCTGTTGTTGCCAATCTAGCAAAACTGAAAGGCTCGATTTTATTTAAGAAAGTAATCGATAATCACCTAAAGATTCTTGAAAAGGAATTACTTCCGAAAGAGGATATCTGTATGTATGAAATCCCCATCCTTGAATATAAAAAGATTCAAGAAATCTTTATGATCAGCAATTTACATTTATCCTTGAATGAAAGGGTAAATAAGTTGAAGGAATACTTAAAGATCAGATTGAAAAATGACATTGGTAGCATTGAAGAGAAAATAGAGTGGATGTACAAGGAGAAAATTCAGACACTGAAAAGTACGGTAGAAGATATAGATTTAGTAAGACCTGAAATCATAAGAATATACGAGGAAAGAGATGAAAAGATAAAACAAATTAAGAAAAATATTACGGTATCTGTAAATGATTATATTCGTAAAGTAGGCCCGCTGAATATTTTCAATTTTTATACCGCTATCTTTGAAGAAGAGCAGATTCACGTAGCCTTTAGCTCTAGAATTGACCTGGATGTATTTCGTAAAATCATCCATTGCTGTAAGGAAGATTTAAATAATAAAGTATATAAAAATGAGGACTTGGCCCCTCTTGCATATATCCACATCAAGCTCTTTGGGTTAGAGGATAAAAACAAATATACCCATATCGTTGTGGATGAGGCACAGGATTTTGATGAATTCAAGATCAGTGTTCTAAAGGAAATTTCTTTAAATGACTCTTTTACTTTTGTTGGAGATTTATCTCAGGGGATTTATTCCTATAAAGGAATCAATAGCTGGTCCAACGTAATGAAAAAGGTTTTCCAAGACAAACATTATGATTTTCATATTTTAACAACCAGCTATCGATCCACAGTAGAAATTGTAGATTTAGCAAATGAAGTGATAAAAAAATGCGATCATCTAGAAGCTATTTTGGCAGAGCCAGTATTCCGCCATGGAGATCAACCGAGCTTAATAAAATGTTTCAATCAAGAAGAAATGGTTCATAAAATAGTCGATAGGGTTCAACGTTTAAAAGATCAAGATCAGGCCTCCATAGGAATCATATGCAAGGATTTAAAAGCGACCGAAATCGCCTATGACATAATAAAAAAGAAATTGCCTGAGACGTATCTACTGACAGATGAAACCACGGATTTTAAAGATGGCGTCGTATTAATGCCCAGCTATTTATCGAAAGGTCTTGAATTCGATGGAGTAATCTTGTGGGATGTAAGCGAGGAGAACTATAATATCAATCCAATCGACATAAAGCTGCTCTATATTGGAATCACCAGAGGACTTCATACGGTAGATCTATTCTACGAAAATAATCCTTCTAAAATATTGGAGGGTTTAGAGGAATTTCTTTACAGACTATAGAAATATATAATATCGTATTTGGCATACGGATATAAATGGTTTACCAATAGGAAATTATATACAGGGCTATGAGCGATATAACTTCTTATTGGTACAAAAATTAAAAAGGAGGAGAAATTGAGTGAAAAATTTTGTCTATCAAAATCCAACAAAGATCATATTCGGACAGGGAACCATTCAACAAATAGGAAAAGAAATAAAAAAACATGGGATTCAAAAGGTTCTAATGATTTACGGTGGAGGCTCTATTTTTAAAAACGACGTTTATGATGAAGTTGTCAATTCTCTTAAAGAGCATGGGATCGAATATGTGGAAGTATCCGGCGTACAGCCGAACCCTGTTTTAAGCAAGGTGCAAGAGGCAATACAAAAGGCAAAGGAAGAAAACGTTGATGCTCTATTAGCAATCGGCGGTGGTAGTGTATACGATACGACGAAAGCAGTTTCTATTGGATGCCATTATGACGGTAATGTATGGGATTTTTACGAGGGGAAAGAAAAGCCGAAAAGTGGGATGCCTTTCTTTGGCGTATTAACCATATCGGCAACGGCGTCAGAAATGAACGCAGGCTCCGTAATTACGAATGAAGCTGAAAATAAAAAGTGGAGCTGCGGCTCCCCTGTGATGTATCCTAAGGTGAGTATCATTGATCCAAGTGTACAGGCAACGCTACCTCCCAATCAAACTGCCAATACTGCCATCGATACCATGGCTCATGTTTTTGAGCTGTATTTTGATGGAACAGAAGATGTGGATGTTTTAGTAGAATACTCTGAGGGGATTATTCGCTCTACGATGAAACATGCAAAAATATTGCTAGAGGACCCAACGAATTATCAGTCGAGGGCACAGCTCGCATGGTGTGCAACCCTTGGACTCAATGGAAGTAACGGTGTTGGAAGAAGCGGCGGAGATTGGGCTTCCCATGGTATTGAGCATAGCTTAAGTGTTTTATATGGGGTTGCACACGGTGCAGGTCTTGCGATTGTTTTCCCTGCTTGGATGAAATACGTATATTCGTACAATATCGATATGTTTGAACGATTTGCAGAGCAAATTTTTAATATTACAGAGGGTACGAAAGAAGAAAAGGCTTTAAAAGGAATCGAAGAATTAAAAAGCTTTTTCAGTAGTTTAAATGCCCCTGTCACACTGAAGGAAATCGGCGTAAAATATGAGGATTTAGATAGAATTGCGGATAATGCAGCGATGCAAGCGCCTCATGGTGCTATTAAAAAGCTATATAGAGAAGATATTTTAGAGATTTTAAAAATTGCATATGAATAAGGCTTACAGTTATCAATCCTTAAAACTATATGAATATTGTTTAAGTGGAGCCAATTTGGATATAGATATACTTGTATAACTACATATAGGGAGGTATTTTCATGGATATAAATGAGTTGGTAGTAAAAACATTGAAAGAAGCAGGAGAGCCTTTAAAAGCAGGAGAAATTGCAGAAAAGGCAGGCATCGATAAAAAAGATGTGGATAAGGCGATTAAAGATTTAAAGAAGGATGAAAAAATAACTTCTCCAAAGCGTTGCTATTATTCAATCAATGAGTAATTTAATGTGAATATAAAATAAAAACATCTACCCTAGGGTAGATGTTTTTATTTTGGGTTCTTGAAATCTCTAACATAGTTAAAGATTTCGTTCCTATAAAGCTTGCCAGTGTACGTGAACAAATTTATTTTGTAGAAATATAAAAATAGAAGGGAACTTTTTCTATATCTAGAAACTCTAATTAGGTGAAAGGGGTGGAAATTGTGAATATAGATAAACTGGCCAGGGCATCCACTGCTACCATACCCAATAGTAGCGATATCAATAATTCCTTTAAAACTTTGAAAAAAGAAATAGAAAAGAATAATTTAGAGCCTTTATATGATTGGTTCGGCAGTCGAAAGGACAAGTATTATAAAATTGGATGGGCTTATTTATACCATCATCACGATGTAGAGGATGTTTTTCAAAACACCATCATGAAGGTTTATGAAAATGTAAATCAATTGAGGGAAGAACGATTTTTCGAAACATGGGTCACTGCCATATTTATTAACCAATGCAAAAAAATATTAAAGAATAGAGAAAAAGTCGTGGCGTTGAAGGATTTAGAAAGAAATGAAGTGGAGCAGGGAACAGATATGAATTTAGAGCTGAAAGAAGGATTATATCAGCTGGATTCCAACCATAGAGAGGTGCTGGTTTTAAAATACATCACTGGATATTCCCAGGAGGAAATCGCAGAGATTTTAAGCATTCCCATTGGTACGGTAAAGTCGCGAATATATCGAGGGTTAAAGTTGCTGAGAAGCAATATTGAGGAGGTGGAATAGGATGTTATGTAAGGATGTTAAGGAAAAGATTATAGATTACATAGAGGATCTATTGGATAAAGAAAGCTACCTCGCTGTAGAACACCATATCAAAAATTGTAGCAGATGCCAGCAAGAGATAAAAGAAATTCGAGAGAGCATTGGCTATGTAGAATCTATGGGAAATGCCATGATAGTACCTGAAGGTTTTATGGAAAGTGTTAAAAATAAAGTAGAGCATAATAAAAAATTAGGTAAGAAGCCGAAACGAAGAGTGGGAACCGCCATTTTCGTAGCTGCTTTAATCGCTGTATTGATCACTGGTGTTTTTGCAGAGGAAGGAATCAAATCCTATTTTGAAGAGTGGAAGAGCAAAAGTTTGGAGGAAAGCCAGTCTATAGAGCAGCTCATTACAGAGGGATATGGCGAAAAATTAGGTATATCCACTGAGGACCAAGATATTAAAATTACTGTAGAGAGCATTATGGCTGATGATATGAACACCGTTCTTTTAATCGAAGTGGAGGATTTAAAAGGGGAGAAAAAATATGCGCCCATACGATGGAGGGAAAGTACATTTGCAAATGGGAACTTCAATTATCTTTCCCCGGATACATCGGGGGAACCTACAGATAAATCTGGAATCATGGGGGATTTTATACTTCATTCCCCAGAAGAAAATATCACGAGAGCAGTAGTAGCCTTTAGTCCTATAGCTTCGGATTATGAAGAGATCGAGTTGGTTATTAACGCATTAGAAGTTATTTCGGATGGAGAAACACGGTTGCCTCATGCCATCGGAGGTCAATATTATTACGATAAGCATCGAGATCGAATCGTAGATGGGCTATGGACGGTTAAGATTCCTGTGCAGCCTTCAAAGTCCAAAATTTTTGATATCCATGAAGAGATGGACTTGGATGGACATACAATTACCTTTGATAAACTGATCATATCTCCAACAATGACCACATTGACCTATCACTTTAATAAAAGGCAGGATCCAGCGTATATATTGAACTCTTTAAGAAATATTACGATGGAAGCTGATGGAAAGTTATATAATCGAATGAAAAGTTTTGGAAGAGGTTCTATGTACCCAGATCCTTTTGGTCCCACTAAAGGCAGTATATCTTTTGATACCATGTACTTTGAAATACCAAAGAAAATCAAAATAACCGTGGAGGATTATGAGATTGCGGTCAAAGAACAGAAAACATTAGAAATTAGCCCCCAAAAACCATTTCCACAGGACTTTGAATATTTAGGTAGCAAGATAAGGGTAAATAATGTTCGAGGAGACGAAAATCTTATTAGGGTTTCAATGGATAATTTAGGCGAAAAATATTTTGAGCGATTGATGTTTGAAATCTTGATCAACAATAAGAGATACACAGAGACGCTGTATGCGGTGAAACCTCTAGTTCCGGATAATCTTCTGGATAGAAGGGTGTTAAGCTACGATATTCTTTTAAATAATACGGCACAAGATTTTAAAGATTATCCTGCTGGGGACTATATGGTAAGTTCGAGCTTTGTAAATTATTATGAATATGAAACAAAAGAAGAAAAGATAGAAGATCTAAAACTAAAGGATACTTTAGATGAATCCATAAAATCTGTAAGGATCCAAATTGAAGGCTATGAAGAGAACCGAAATGCTACAGGAAGCGTATCCTTTAAGTTAAAGAAATATAAAGAAAGACCAAGCGTTGAAAAATAAAAAGATATATGGAAAGCCTGTTTAGTAGTATGAGCTACCAAACAGGCTTTTCTTATGTATATTCAGTGTTCGGTTTTTTAATAGAAATCTTCAAAGCTGGACTGATTAGAGGATATGACTGTTTAAATAGTAGAACTCTTTTTGTGCTTGATCTCTTCTTTTAAAAGAATCCTGTAATAGTAGCTCTTGCTGAATGGCAAGTGCAGCCTTTTCCTTTTTCTTTGTTTCATCACTATGAACACTAATGTTGATGTTAAAATAACTAAGTTTTAAGGATAAACTCAATAAAGACATGAAAACTCTACCTCCTAAAGTATATTGTTGTTTTTCTAAATGGTAAATATCGGAATACTCTTTTTCATTTAAATAAATCATCATAGATCTCTCCTTTCTATATTTTAGAATTGAAACGCCATTGTTGAAAATTTAAAGTAATTTCATGCAAATCACCTCCTCCAAATAAATTTTTTCCTTTCCACCTACAAATTTTATGTCGCACTCAAATCTAGATAGAGCGTAGCGTTTCAAGTGCTCAAAAAAATAAATAAGCCACAGGTAAATTTACCCATGGCTTATTCATATGCGTTTATATTCCTAGAAAGAATGTAGTATAGAAAATACAGAATCATTCCTTCAAAAAAGAGGCATTATAAAAGCCATAGGCAGTACATACACAACCTATGGCGTATCAATTTCCTTTATAAAATATCAGCGAGCACAAAGGATAGATATTGTACTAGCAGATGCCTTCAGTAAAGGTAGGTCGAGTATAAAATATATGGAATTGTAGGCAGTTCCCATTGGATGTTAGATTTATATTTTTCATGGTGCGACCTCCTTTCATAGTTTCTAAATTTTAAGACAATTCAATCTACACAATTAGTATATACAATTATGGTAAAAAATACTACTGTTTTTTTAAAATGTCATCATATTGTAATATAAGAGATTGAAGGATTGTTGATTTAAATAGAGGAATCCTTTTATAAGTGTAGAAATAAAAAGGCATAGAATAGTATAATGATGAAGTACGGGAATCTATTTAAGTCTAAATTATAGAATATTGATATTTATTCTATAATATTTGTTAAAATTAAGATAGGAATATGTTTTAAATATATTAAAACTTGTATATCTATATAAGAAAAGCTTCTATAGAAGCATTAAGAAGAAGCTTTTCTTGAAACTCATGTACGGTAAAGTTCTTCTTTGAAATCTTTTGTAAGCAGAACTTTCCTATTCGTTATAAGAAAAGCTTCTATGAGGAGCGTTGAGAGGAAGATTTTCTTGAAACTCATGTACGGAAAAGTTCTCCTTTAAAAGCTTTTTGTAAGTAGAACTTTCCTATTCGTTATAAGAAAAGCTTCTATGAGGAGCGTTGTGAGGAAGCTTTTCTTGAAACTCATGTACGGAAAAGTTCTCCTTTGAAGGCTTTTTGTAAGTAGAACTTTCCTATTCGTTATAATAATATGAAGGACTGGAGGAGAAATTGGGCCTATGGAAAAAGGACAATTTGCTCAACTTGCTATAAATACAATCAGCTTAAAAACTGATAATGTATATGAAGATATTTTTACGCTTCCAAGAGAAAGACGTGGATTTGCTTTTAATCAAAAGATTATGGTAACACCTGTTTTATTCTATCGAATTATTGGAATAGAGGATAAAAGTATCTACGAGGAAAAGCTTCTTGAGCTACATAAAAAATTAAAAGCGCTGGGCGATATTTATCTACGAATTGAAGAGGGACTGGATAAATTTATTGATCACGATTTCATTCAAAAGGTCAATGAATATTGGCGTCATATAGAGGCAATGAGTGTACCCATTCCTAAATTAATCGTAGAATCTACACTAAAGAGAGATTTAATTCCTTCAATCAATCCAGTGAAGGATCAACTGATTAAGGATAAGCTCTCCATATTGTTGGATATCTTTATGAGAAATCAGTCCAACATGAATATTGTTAAAAATTTTTATATAAAATTTTTATATTGGCTGAAGAAATATGCAATTAAGCTTTTAAGTGGGTATGAATATGGAAATACTAATCCAAAGGTTTTGTTTTATGGAGACATCCAAAGAGATGAAATTTATTTTCTAATATTTTTATCGCTTATTGGCTGTGATATCCTATATTTGCATACGAACGAAGGCAATAAATTTAGGGAAATTGAAAACATCAACGTATATTCCAATGTAATCGAATATCCCCATAGAGAATCCATAAAACCTTTTCCCAAGGAGCCAAAGGTAGTGAGAAGGGAAACTGTTGCCTATCGAGCTTCTCAGGAGATTGATCGTGTTCTCCATACGGATGAAAGCGGTGTCTATCGACCTTGGCAGTTTGAGGACTATAAAGTAGAAGCACGCACATTGAAAACCACTTATGACGAGCTCTTTATCCTCTGGAAGGAAGATGCTCGATTTAGAGAAGGCTTTAAGGCACAGGATGAGCGCATTTATATTCCAAATATATTTGCAAAGATCAGTGGAACTACAATGGACATCCAGGAGTATTGGGATAATTTTAATAAATTGATAGAAAAAGAAGAAAATACCATATTGGTTGAGAAAATTCCATTCAATAATAAACGTGGCTTTGCAGTGACTCAGGGTATATTAAATATGGAGGGGCAATTGAATCGAGAAAAGGTAAGGCATATTCCGGAGTACCGATTTGGCTACCTTAGAACTTCCGTACAGAATCTGGTTTTAGACAAGGTAGAAGAACTGATGGCTTCATTGGATATCTTTACTTTTCCTGTAACGAGGGATTTTAAAACGAAAATACTATACACGGTTCTAGGTCTAGACAAAAGATATTTAGATTTGCTTCAAAAATTCGACTATCCACTTCAAATACCAAAGCTGGTTATTTTTAGTGGAAATGAAGCGACCTTCAGTGAAGAAGATCTTATTGTGATTTCCTTTCTCCACCTTGTAGGGTTCGATATCGTAATCTTAACGCCAACGGGATATAATAATATCGAAAATGGTATAGATCCTTATTATTACGATATTCATAAATTGGAGAATTTTAAGTTTGACTTAAGGCCTGAAAAAAATAAGAGGGAAGAAAAAGAAAGTAAGCTGAAAAAAGGATTTCTATGGTTTTTTCAATAATGAACTATTTTAAATATGGGGGGATTTATAATGAATGAATTGAACGAAGGCTTTGAAATGAAAGAAGTGGATTTAGACAAAAAGGTAAACGAGGTTGCCTTAAGGGTAAGGACTTCACCAGAAGTGCAGAAGCTGGCAAATGAACTGGATATCAGAGATGCTCAGGATATTATGTCCTTTGGTCAAGAAACAGCCGTTGAAATTTCCAAATTCAGTGACCGAATCTTAGCATCCATCAGCAACTCCTCTGTGGAAGACAGCGGAAAGATGTTACAGCAGCTGAACTCTATCATGGGCAGATTCGATAAAAATGATTTTGAGGATAAAAAATCGGGATTCTTAGGCAAAATATTCAACAAGATGAAGGATGATATCAATAAATTATTAGATAAATATCAAACCATGGATAAAGAAATCTCAAAAGTTTATGTCGAAATTAAGAAATATGAAAGTGAAATTAATAATACGAATATAATGCTGGAGGAAATGTTTGAGCAAAATATTCAATATTATGAAAATCTGGAGAAGTACATTCAAGCTGGACATCTTGTAACGGAGAAAATGAGAAATGAGATCATCCCGCAATTGGAGGCAAGAGCAGCATCAGGTCAACAGCTGGATGCGATCAATCTTCAAAATGGATTGCAGGCCCTAGAAATGGTAGATCAAAGGATTTATGACCTTGAAATGGCAAAGATGGTTGCCCTTCAAACAGCCCCTCAAATTAAATTGATTCAAAGAGGAAACTATAATCTTTTACGTAAGATTGGTAGTGCATTTGTCGTAACAATTCCAGTATTTAAAACAGGTTTAATACAAGCCATTGCAATCAAAAGACAGAAGGTACAGGCAGATGCCATGAAGGCTTTAGATGATAGAACCAATGAAATGCTTATGAAGAACGCACAAAACATTGCCAATCAATCCATTGACATTGCCAAATTAACTTCTGGCTCCAGTATCAAAATCGATACCTTAGAGAAAACATTTGAAACGATCATCCGAGGGATTGAAGAGACAAAGCAAATAGAGCAGGAAAATAAGCACAATAGAGATGAAAGTAGACAAAAATTATTGCAGCTACAACAGAAATTAGAAAATAAGAGATAATGCCCAATATATCTTGACAAATTAAAGCAAAATCAATAAAATTAAATTAAGGTTTAAATATTTTAATTTTTAAATCTTAATTATTTAAAAATGTAAACTAAAATTTAATTATAATAAAAAGAAAGTAGGGATAATATGGCGATTAGTTTAAGTAAAGGACAAAAAGTAGATTTAACAAAGGGCAATCCAGGGCTATCTAAAGTTGTGGTAGGTCTTGGATGGGATACGAATAAATACGATGGTGGACACGCTTTTGACTTAGATGCAGCTGCGTTTCTATTGGGATCCAATGGAAAGGTAAGTGACGATAATGATTTTATCTTCTACAACAATTTAAAAGATAAATCAGGCTCGATTACACATTTAGGTGATAACCTAACTGGTGAAGGAGACGGCGATGATGAGCAAGTAAGAATTGAGTTAGCCAATGTACCTGCAAGTATTGAGCGTATTGCATTTACTGTAACGATTCACCATGCTGAGGAACGTGCGCAAAACTTTGGACAGGTATCCAATGCTTTTATCCGTGTATTTAAAGAAGACACTGGAGAAGAATTGATCCGATACGATCTAGGAGAGGACTTCAGCGTTGAGACGGCTTTAGTTGTAGGAGAACTATACCGCCACGGTGGGGAGTGGAAGTTTAGTGCAATTGGAAGTGGATTCCAAGGAGGATTGTATGCACTTTGTAGAAACTTTGGTGTAAATGTAGGATAATACGATACTTCTTGGAGGTGGTTTCATGAAATATGAGATTCTTTATGGGGAAGCGTTTCCAATTGTAAAGATCAATCTACAAAAAGGGGACCGAATTAAAGCAGAATCCGATGCCATGGTGTCCATGTCACCAACCATCGATTTAGAGGGGAAATTGGAAGGTGGACTTTTAAAGGGCTTAGGAAGAATGCTGGCTGGGGAGAAGTTCTTCTTTCAAACCTTAACTGCTAACCGAGGACCTGGGGAGGTACTCTTAGCATCCTCTGTTCCAGGTGGGACTGTGGATGTAGAATTAGATGGCAGCTACGGTTTATGCGTTCAAAAAGATGGATTTTTAGCAGCATCGGACTCTATATCTGTGGATACGCAAATGCAGAATCTAACGAGAGGCTTGTTCTCTGGAGAAGGATTCTTTATATTAAAAATAGGTGGAAGAGGGACTGTTTTCTTGAACTCCTATGGAGCGATTCATCCGATCAATTTGGAAGCCGGGGAAGAGGTTGTTATTGATAACAGCCATCTGGTAGCTTGGCCAGATTATATGCAGTACAATATTGAGAAGGCTTCTTCTGGCTGGATATCCAGTGTTACATCTGGAGAAAGCTTGGTATGTAGATTCAGAGGACCGGGTACTGTATTAATTCAGACAAGAAACCCGAGAGACTTTGGACAATGGGTAAGGCAGTTCATGCCCCCATCTAAATAGATCATTGGAGAGGAGGATTTTAAATGGCAATTAGTTTACAAAAAGGACAAAGGGTAGATCTAACAAAAGGAAATGCTGGTTTGTCAAAATTAATGATAGGGCTGGGCTGGGACCCTGTAGAGCAAAAAAAAGGAGGACTTTTTGGCGGTCTGCTAGGTGGAGCTAAGGCTGCAAATATTGATTGTGATGCTTCTGTTCTGATGCTGAGCGAAACTGATAAGCTTATGAATAAATCGAACCTAATATATTTTGGAAATCTAAGAAGTAGCTGCGGCAGTGTTGTTCATACTGGAGACAATTTAACTGGTGATGGGGACGGCGATGATGAACAAATTATCGTGGATCTTGGACGAATCCCTGCAAATATTCATAAGCTGTTATTCTTTGTAAATATATACGATGCAGTAAACCGCAGACAGGATTTCGGAATGATTCAAAATGCATTTATCCGTGTTGTAAATGGTTCAAACAACCAGGAAATGTTAAGATATAACCTATCTGAAAATTATGCAGGAAAAACAGCATTAATGGTTGCTGAAATATATCGACATGGTGGGGAATGGAAATTTGGCGCCATTGGAGAAGGCACCCATGATGGTTCCTTGGGAGAGGTTATAAAGCGATATTAAAATTTTATAGCATTTTTGGAGAAAGGAGCGTAATAGATGACAATTAATTTATCAAAAGGTCAAAGAATTGATCTTACAAAGACAAATCCTGGCCTAAAGAGAGCGATTATTGGTCTAGGCTGGGATACCAATAAATATTCCGGAGGATATGACTTCGACTTAGATGCTTCTGCTTTTTTAGTAGGTGCCAATGGAAAAGTAATCAATGAGAAAGATTTTGTTTTCTATAACAACCTTGAGGGCGCCAATGGTTCTGTAATCCATACGGGTGACAATAGAACTGGCGAAGGAGAAGGTGATGACGAGCAGTTAATCATGATATTTGACAAGGTTCCAGAGCATGTACATAAGGTAGCGATTACGGTTACCATACATGATGCTCTTCAAAGAGCTCAAAACTTTGGGCAAGTGTCCAATGCTTTTGTTCGCTTGGTAAATGAAGAGACCAACGAGGAAATATTACGATATGACTTAGGGGAGGAATTTTCCATAGAAACTGCTGTTGTGGTATGTGAAATATACCGACATGGTAGCGAATGGAAATTTAGTGCCGTCGGTAGTGGATTCCAAGGCGGCTTGGCTGCACTTTGTAAAAATTATGGATTAGAGGTTGGCTAGAAAAACAGGTCAGTAGGGTTCTATGTTCCTACTGACTTTTTGTTGATTCGATGCATACAGATTATATCATAAAGGAAAGTAGGGTTATCAGGTGAAATACTTCAATTACCTGTCGGATCAAGATAAAAAACAGCTTTTTTATAAGGAACCACAAAGCTTTACGAAGAGTGAACATAAAGATAAATTAGCATATTCCTTAGGTGCAACACTGTATATGCCAGGTATAAGAGATCGAATCGGTGAGGATATCGTTCATGGTCGAATCAAAGAGCTGATGTCGGTAATTATTTGCTTAGAGGATGCCATTGAAGATACCTTAGTAGACGTGGGCATAAAAAATGTAGTCTCTCAGCTCAATCAAATAGATGAAGCCGTACAAAAGGGTCATGTTAAAGCGGACAACCTTCCGCTGATTTTTATAAGAATAAGAAATTTAGACCAAATTAAGGGTCTGACTTCAGCTTTAGAGGAGAAAATTAAACTGCTCACTGGTTTTGTCATACCGAAGTTTTCGTATAGGAATGGGGACGCATATTTTCGAGAGATTGAGGCAATCAATCAAGCCTTTGGAACTTCCCTATACCTTATGCCAGTCATAGAAACGAAGGAGATTCTATATTTAGAAAGTAGAACACAGAATCTCATAAGATTAAAGGAATTATTTGATCAATATAAACATCTCATATTGAATCTTCGAATCGGTGCAACAGATTTTTCTAGCTTATTCGGTATCAGAAGGAATGTCAGCAACACCATTTATGATATCTCTGTTATTCGGGATTGTTTAACGGGAATTCTCAATACCTTTGGTAGACAGGAGGATGGTTATGTGATATCGGGTCCTGTATGGGAGTATTTCGCAAAGAATATGGGCGAGGAGGAATTGGAGCACAATCCATCCATTCGAGGCTTAATCAATGAAGGAAAGCTGGACAAGGAAAATGGATTCACCGGAAAGACTGTAATCCATCCGAGTCAGATTAAGCCCATTCAATCCCTGCAAGTCGTAACCTATGAAGAGTATATGGATGCTCTGGACATTGTAAATAGTGAAAAAGGGAATAACGGAGCAATTGGTAGCATATATAAGAACAAAATGAATGAGGTAAAGCCGCATTTAAATTGGGCAAGAAAAATAATAAAAAAATCAGAGATCTATGGGGTGTACAATGAAAACAAATGCTATAGAGACCTATTGGCAAGAAAATAATCGATACGAATACGAGATTCTGAATGATTTAAAAATAAAGATTGAGGTCACAAAAAACGATTACAACATTCCTTTACGTAATCTGTTTACCATGGCTGCAAGAAGGAATCCCAAACGAAGCTTTCTGTTTGTAAGTAAGGTGTTAGGAAAGCACATTCCAATTAATCCCCATACAGGATTACTTGCGAATCTACTGTTGGCCAATCGATATATGGAAGAATTTTACCATATACACCATAAGGAAGTTACGAAAAAATTAATCCGTGGATTCGTGGAAGAAGAGAATTGTCAGCAGGTTTATAAGGAAAAAATAAAAACACCCAATCGATTGCCTGAGCCTACGCTGTTTATTGGGTTTGCCGAAACTGCCACTGGTATTGGGCAGGGGGTATTTAGTGCCTTTACAGGGGAAGGATACTATACCCATACCACCAGAGAAATCGTCTTGGACTGCGACTTTAATGTTGAATTTGAAGAGGAACACTCCCATGCAAAGGATCACAATTGTTATGGGCTTAATCAGGATTTATTGGCATCGGATATGCCCATTGTGTTCATAGACGACGAACTTACGACGGGAAAAACAATATTGAATATCATTCAGGCATTACATGGAAAGTATCCTCGTAAAAGGTATGCCGTACTGTCTATTTTAGACTGGCGTGGTTCGGAAGACCGGGCGAAGTTTCAGAGGATTGAAAAGGAGCTGGATATATCTATTAAGGTTATTTCCTTGGTTTCTGGGAGTTTCCAAATCAGTGGAAGCATCCCCATGGCACCGACAGAGCATAATCAAGAGGTCGCTGTCTGCAGGGAAGAGTATCCCAGTGCTGTGGAATATATGATGCTGGATGATTATTTTGATGAACCTTTACAGCACATTTTAATGGATGAAAATCAGAATAAAAAAATAGTAAATTGCCTAAAGGAAACAGGAAGGTTTGGGATATCCTGTGATGATCAAAATCAGATTGATAGAAAAATAAAGGAAATCGGTGCGCTGCTTCAAACAAAAAGGACTAGTGAAAAAACCCTATGCCTCGGAACGGAAGAGCTCATTTATCTTCCGATGCTCATTGCAGCTCACATGGGCGACGGTGTAAAATATCATGCCACAACCAGAAGTCCGATCCATCCAGTGGATAAGGAAGAATACGGTGCTCGAAATGGGTTTGTATTTAAAAGTCCAGGAGAATTAGGTGCCACCAATTATATCTACAATATTCCACGGGATTACTATGATGATTTGTTTTTAATTTTAGAGCGGGAAGCTTCCCCAGAACAGCTAGAATCTATCTTAGATATGTTAAAGACACTGGGTATTCCCAAAATCTTTATTGTCTTTTGTTTATCCCAGGAGAAAGAAGGCTTTACGGGGAGCTACAAGAAGGAAGACGTTATTTTTCTGCTGAAGGATGTTAGCCAGTTTATAGAAGAAACAGATACAGAGGATAAGGAAGAAGCAATCCAAGGAGGCACTCATTATTCTGAAATGCTTCCTGTAGAATATAACCCGACGGAAAGCTATATTCGATTATTTCATGAATCTCTGGAGGAATCTGCTCAAAAAATCGCTGTGGCTGTAGCTGTAGTTTCTGAAAAAATTATTAAAAATAGAGGAAAGAATATTGTATTGGTTTCTTTGGCTAGAGCTGGAACGCCTATCGGGATCTTGGTAAAGCGATATTTAGAAGAAAAATACCATATGAAGGTTCCTCATTACAGCGTATCCATCATCAGGGGAAAGGGCATCGATGAAAATGCAATTGCTTACATTTTGCAGCACCATCCCGGTAAAGATCTTCAGTTTGTAGATGGCTGGACTGGAAAAGGTGCCATTACAGAAGTTTTAATGGAATCCTGTAAAAATATGAATCAAAGATGGGGGACCCATTTAAGTTCGGATTTGGCTGTATTGGCAGATCCCGGACATTGTAGTGCCACCTTTGGTACAAGGGAAGACTTTTTAATTGCCAGTGCCTGCTTAAATTCTACGGTTTCTGGATTGATCAGCAGAACAGTACACCGTGAAGATTTAATTGGACCCAAGGATTTCCATGGGGTGAAGTTTTATAAGGAACTGCAAGGAGCAGATGTCTCTAATTTATTTGTCGATCGAATAGCAGCAGAGTTTTCAAAGGTAGAAGAAGAGGTAAAGACAACGTTACAGCACCATGAAGGTATTGCTAATAAAATCACATGGCAAGGTTTAGAGGACATCAGGAGGATACAGAAGGATTTTGCCATAGAGGATATCAACCTAATCAAACCGGGAATCGGAGAAACCACTCGAGTGCTTCTGCGAAGAGTCCCTTGGAAGATACTTGTACGAGACTATGATAATCCTAACTTAAGGCATATATTGCTTTTAGCGAAGGATAGAAATGTTGAAGTTGAGGTATATCCACAGATGACTTATGGATGCTGTGGATTGATCAAACCTTTTCATTTATAAAATAATACAATATTTAGAAAGTTGTGGATAATACGGAAGAAAAATAAATTTTGATAGAGGTGTGGGATGAATTTATTAGAAATACAAAATCTATCAGGGGGTTATGATAAGGTAAAAATACTGCATGGCTTGTCTTTTCAAATAAAGGCAGGAGAAATTCTAGGGCTGATTGGGCCCAATGGTGCAGGTAAAACCACGATCATTAAAAGTATTCTAGGAATCTTACCGCCTATGGATGGAGAAATAAAAATGCTTCAGTATAATATCAAAGAGGATTCTTTGGAATTTAAGAAACGAATCGCCTATATTCCAGAGGTGCCACTGCTCTACGATGAGATGACACTTCTAGAGCATTTAGAATTTGTCGCCATGTCCCATGGCATCCATCGAAAGGTTTTTGAAGAAAGAATCCATAAGCTTTTAGAAATATTTAGACTCAGTAATAAACTGCACCACTTCCCCAATTCTTTTTCCAAGGGGATGAAGCAGAAGGTGATGATTTTATGTGCATTTTTGTATGATCCTTCAGTTTATATTGTCGATGAGCCCTTTGTGGGGCTAGATCCAAAAGCCACAAAGGACTTTATCGATCTGATAAAGCGAAAGCGGGAAGAAAATAAAGGAATTTTAATGTGTACCCATGTACTGGATACGGCGGAGAAGATCTGCGATCGATTTATTCTGATCAGCTCGGGGCAAATCGAAGCTACAGGAACCCTAGAGGAATTAAGGGAATATGCTGGGATGAAGGAAGGCAGTCTAGGGGATATTTATGACCGATTGGTGCGTGACGGAGAATGAGCCCAATTTGGATGGTGTGGAAAAAGCGGATTTTGTATTTATCAAAGCTTTATTATAAGTTTATATCATTTCAGGTGGACGGTGTTATTTTAATCTATACCCTGGGATTAGTCGGCGCGTTAGGATTTTCCTTTAAAGAAATTTTAGTTGAAATTTTCTCTAGAATTGCCACAGGAACTATGGTTCTAGTGCCGCAGATGCTACTCCTTCTAATCTTACTATCTGGAAATTTGAGTGGATACTTAAAAATGGCAGATCAAGTGTTTTTATCGCCCCTCAATGTGGATGGAAAAAGCTTTCTGAAATATTCCCATAGGCTCAGCAGTGGCATTCACTTATTGACATGGTTTTTTCTCTGGAGCTTGATATATCTTTATTATAGATTCCACTTTGGGACATCCATTGGAACCTACCTCCTTGTTCTCATAGGGGGAGCAGCTATAAGATGGTCCATCTTAAACTTTAAATTTGCTCTATGGAATAACCAAGGAAAATGGAGGAGAAGAATTTATAAAACAATATTCTATGGCATCGCATCCAATATTATTGGATATACCCTAAAGGTACTGATGAAAGCTAACGTACCAATAAAGGTTGGAGTCTTTTATCTTGTTTTATTGGGGATCATTTTTGTGATATCCTACTTTATAAAAAAATATACTTTAATCGATTGGGATCGATTAATCAGCGAGGAGACTAATAAGAGAGTACAGAACTTCACCTTTTTGTTGAGACAGCCTTATAACGAAAAGAAAAGCACTAGAATCAAGACCGTATCTATTTTTAGTGGATCTAAGATGCTACCATTTAATGAAAAAGGCGCTTTGCTGCTGTTGTATTTTAAAACCCTACAGAGGGGGAAGGGAAACCTAACCTTATTGCTACAAATATACTTTTTTACTTTGGGAGGCATGGCCTTTGGGGATCGGGTAATTGATGCAAGTACCGTAGCAGAAGGTAGTTTATTTATGGCAGTGGGCTTTATCTTTGTATCCTATTTAGTGGGTGCCTTTCTATTTTCCTTATGGATCAACTTAAAAGAGGATACTTGGTTTCGAATTTATCCTTACTCTAGAAGGGTTAAAATTAGTGCGATTAAACTAGGACCTACCCTTGTTTTAATCCTATTTCTGCTACTGACCTATATCCCTATCAGCCTCATTGGTGGTTCGATCCTGCATCCAATTCTAGATTTAATGGGACTCGGCATCCTCAGCTTAATTATTATGGAGATTCAAGGCTATGTCATTGGAGCGAAACTGAACATCTATTAAAAAATCTATGGAGACAGATTCCTACTTTAGAAAATGATAAATTTCATTTTTGAAAGTAGCAATATGTCTCTTTTAATTTTATTTTGAGCACTTGAAATTCTAATTTTATTTTTTCTATTGACATATTTCCGTATATACTGTATATATATTATATATACAGTATATACGGAGGATTGAAAATGAGAATAATTATTCAGAATGGATCAGGTCAACCAATCTATGAGCAAATTACCAGTCAGATCAAAGGCTTAATATTAAGTGGAGAGCTAGTGGATGGGGAGCAGCTACCATCCATAAGGAGTTTGGCAAAGGATCTGCAAATCAGTGTGATTACGACGAAACGTGCCTACGAAGAGCTAGAAAGAGAAGGATTCATCGAAACTGCTGCTGGAAGAGGTTCTTTTGTAGCAGCTCAGGACAAAGATTTAATGAAAGAAAAAAAGTTACAGATCATAGAGGAAAAATTGCAGGGTGCTGTTGCAGAGAGCAAGCAATTGGGATTGACCTTGGAAGAATTACAGGAAATACTGACAATACTTTATAGTGAGGTGGAATAAATCATGAGCGCTTTATTAGAGCTAAAAAATGTAGGGAAAAAATACAAGGAGTTTGAATTGAAAGATATCAGCTTTCAGTTAGAAAAGGGCTATATCATGGGATTTATAGGGCCTAATGGTGCGGGAAAGAGCACGACCATCAAGCTGATGATGAATCTTTTGAAAAAGGATCAGGGAGAAATTAAGATTTTCGGTATGGATTACAGAGAGAAGGAATCTGAAATAAAGCAAAGAATTGGCTTTGTCTATGATGAAAATTATTTCTATGAAGAATTGAGCATGATAGAGATGAAGAAAATCATTGCGCCCTTCTATAATAACTGGGATGAAAAGGCATTTCAAAGGTATGTAGAGGATTTCAATCTCTCCCCAAAGCAAAAAATAAAAGAGCTTTCCAAGGGGATGAAGATGAAATATTCATTGGCGCTGGCATTGTCCCACAATGCGGATTTAATTATAATGGATGAGCCTACATCTGGATTAGACCCGATTATTCGAAATGAGCTTTTAGACATATTATATACCATCATTCAGGACGAGGAAAAAGGAATTTTATTTTCCACCCATAATACATCGGATTTAGATAAAATAGCGGACTATATTACCTTTATAAATAATGGAGAAATGGTGTTTAGCAGACCGAAGGATGAGATTCTGGAGCAATACAAAATCATCAAAGGTGGAAAAGAAATTTTAAATGCCAGTACAAGAGAAAAGCTTGTGGGAATCAAAGAACACGGTGTGGGGTTTGAAGCTTTAACAAGGAGCAGCGACGTATTGAGAAAGGAATTTGGCAATCGAATTGTCATCGAAGAACCTTGCCTAGAAGATATTATGTTGTATACAGTGAGGGGGCGTCAACGTGTTTAATTTAATCAGAAAGGAATTTATGATTCAAAAAAAATACCTGTGGTACTATGTATTTTATGGGATTTTCATGCTATTGGTTTTTTCAGTATCATCCAATGAATCTTCTAAAAGCGCTTATATTTTAGCCGGTGTCAGTGTAGTGTATATGTTTATTCAATATTCCTGTGCCATAGAGGACAAGAATAATAGTGAGAAGGTGTTCAACAGTTTACCGATTTCTAGAGAAGCGATTGTTCTTTCTAAATACGCAGCGGTAATGGTATTTGCAATCCTTGATATTGTACTATTGAGTGCCATTAGCTATATTGTTGCAAGGACCGGATTTATGGGGATCCAGGCTATTGGTATTATTGATGTGATTACGATTCTTTTTACAATCTCAATATTAACAGGTGCATATCTGCCCATCTATTTTAAGTTTGGGTATATCAAAGCAAAAATATTAAACATCGTCTTATTTTTAGGGTTTTTCTCAGCATCCATGCTGGTCGGACAATTGTTAAAGCATTTTAAAGGAAGTAAAATCTTGTATAGTACCTCCGAGGGTGCTTTGGGACACTGGCTTACGATTTTAGGGGATCAAGGCGTTTTAATGGCTTTACTATGTATTGGTTTGTTGGTGATGGCAATATCCTCTTTCATATCGGTAGCATTTTATAGAAATCGAGAGTTCAGTTAATAGTGTATCGATACAAATTTACATTAAATTTCTGAAAAATACAGACTTTACATGTAATATATCCCATGTTATAATAAAAGTGTAACGATAGAGCGATACATTTTGAATAATGGAGGATATGTTATGGAGAATAAAAATTTAGGCTTTAACAAAATACACGACTTGACCATGCTCGGTCTTCTAACTGCATTGGTGGCTGTATCTACAATGATCATAAAGGTTCCAGTAATCTCTACGGAGGGCTATATCCATTTAGGAGATAGCATGATTTTCTTAGCTGCCCTTCTATTTGGAAGGAAAAAGGGCGCCATTGCTGCTGGTGTAGGCTCTGCTTTAGCAGATTTACTTCTAGGATACACCCATTGGATTATACCAACGTTGATTATCAAATATATCATGGGGTACGGTGCTGGATTGATTGCAGATAATGAAAGTGATTCTTTACTTAACTTTAGAAATGTTTCAGCCTTAGTCTTTGGTGCCAGCTGGATGGTATTTGGATACTTCGTCGCTGGTGGTATTATGAAGGGAAGCTTTTTAGTTTCAGCAACCAGTATACCTGCCAATTTAATTCAAGGCTTCGGTGGCGCTCTAATCTTTATCCCCATCGGTATGGCACTGAAAAAAACCAAATATTTTTCTCAATACGTATTAAAATAAAAATTTTAAAAGATGGTTTACTTTTTAGAAGAAAGTGAATCTTATAAAGTATAGAACAAAATAGGTTCTATACTTTTTTTTATGACCTAACCCAATTTATTCGACTGAAAGGAGAAATAAATTGATGGTAGGTCAAACGCAACGAATGCCAATTTTATCGACCAGAGGAAGAATAAAATTGTGCAATGAGACTGCGAAATAACCCAATTTATTCGACTGAAAGGAGAAATAAATTGATGGTAGGTCAAACGCAACGAATGCCAATTTTGCACGACTGGAGAGCGTGCACAAATTTCAGCTGTGAGACTGCTAAACTATAAAATAAAATATAGATTCAATTGACACAATATATATAAAAAGTTAAAATAAAACTTGTTCGTATACTCTCACAAGTTTTATGGCGCACTTTAACTTCGAGTGCTTAAAATAAAACTTGTTCATTGATACTGATAGGTTTTGCATCTTACTTAATTTCAGGTGCTTAAAATAAAATATATGGAATTTAAAGAAAAAGAAGATAGAGAAGAGGAAAGAATATGGCGGATAAGTCGTTTTTAAATGAGGTTAATCGAAGAAGAACCTTTGCAATTATTTCCCATCCAGACGCTGGGAAAACAACCTTAACTGAGAAATTATTGCTTTACGGAGGTGCCATTCGTTTGGCGGGATCTGTAAAGGCAAGAAGAGCCCAGAAACATGCAGTATCGGACTGGATGGAAATAGAGAAGCAGAGAGGAATTTCAGTTACCTCCAGTGTGCTTCAGTTTGAATATAATAATTACTGTGTGAATATATTGGATACACCTGGTCACCAAGACTTCAGTGAGGATACATATCGTACATTGATGGCGGCAGATAGTGCAGTCATGGTTATTGACTGTGCAAAAGGTGTGGAGCCCCAGACGAAAAAGCTATTTGAAGTATGTAGAATGAGAGGAATTCCTATTTTTACATTTATCAACAAGCTGGATCGTGCAGGGAAACATCCATTTGAGCTAATGGAGGAGATTGAAAAGGTATTGGGCATTCAATCCTATCCAATGAACTGGCCCATCGGTACAGATGGAGATTTTAAAGGTGTTTTTGATAGACAAAAACATCAGATTGAAGTTTTTCACGAGAAAAACCATGGCCAGAGTATTGTAGAGTCCACCGTTAGTGACGTAAGTGACCCTGCTTTTAAAGACTTACTTGGAGAGAGCTATCATAATCAATTAATGGAAGAAATTGAGCTTCTAGATATGGCTGGGGATGACTATGATTTAAATAAAATATTAAAGGGAGAGTTAACGCCTGTGTTCTTTGGTAGTGCTATGACTACCTTTGGTGTAAAACCATTTTTAGAGTATTTTCTAAGCACCACCAATCCTCCTTCTGGTAGAATGAGTAATCATGGTGAAATTAGTCCTGAAAATGATAATTTCACAGGCTTTGTATTTAAAATTCAAGCCAATATGAACCCTGCCCATAGAGACCGAATTGCCTTTATTCGTATTTGCTCTGGTGAGTTCGAAAAGGGCATGGAAGTGAACCATGTTCGTGTAAATAAGAAGGTAAGACTATCACAGCCACAACAATTTTTAGCCCAGGATAGAGTTGTTGTAGAAAAGGCTTATCCAGGAGATATCATCGGTGTTCACGACCCGGGCATATTTAATATTGGAGATACCTTATGTCAAGATGGTTCTAAGACGGAATATGAAGGTATTCCGATGTTTGCCTCCGAGCATTTCGCAAAGGTCTATGCAAAGGATTCCATGAAGAGAAAACAATTTTTAAAAGGAGTTACTCAGCTTGCTGAAGAAGGAGCCATTCAAGTATATCGACAGCTATATATTGGAACAGAAGAATTGATCATCGGTGTCGTTGGTGTACTTCAGTTTGAGGTTCTAGAGTTTAGACTTCAAAATGAATACGGTGTAGAAATTAAAATGCAGCAGCTACCCTATAAGCATGTTCGTTGGGTAGAGATGAAGGACTTTGATCCAGATACATTTAAAACTACAACGGATACACTGATTGTAGAAGATGACAATGAGAAGCCAGTGTTATTGTTCCAAAATGAATGGTCGATTCAGAGGGTTGCAGAGCGGAACCCAGATGCAGTATTAAAAGAAATATCAGTTCATTAGAATACTTTATCATAGGATGCGGAATTAGATTTTGCATCCTATTTAATTTATTTCAGCATTTAATATTTTAAATAGAGTTTAAAATTGAGTGCGCCATAAAGTTTGTGAGCCTAAGCGAACAAATTTTATTTTTGAGTTTAGATTCATTAATTTTGGTAATATAATCTATAATGACGTAAAAATAGGAGGGATGATATGAAAGCTTTATTCACACATAATTTAGGGGAAGAAAACTTTGATAAAATCAGAGCGCTGGGATATGAAGTTGTTGAAATGAGAGAAAACGAAGCAGTATACAATGAGGATATAGCGGACGTTGAAGTTTTATTATGCTATCACCCATTCGATACTTTAGATATTAGTAAAATGAAAAACCTAAAATGGATACAGCTTTTCAGCGCAGGTGTAAACCAAGTACCTGCTGATGTGGTGCTGAATAACAATATAACGCTGACAAACAACCGAGGTGGCTACAGTATCCCTATGGGCGAGTGGATCGTGCTTAAAACGCTAGAACTATACAAAAAGAGTGCGGAACTGTATTCCTACCAAAAAGAAAAGAAATGGCATATGAACAGTAGACTTTTAGAGTTATACGGTAGGACCATTACCTTTATTGGTACTGGAAGTATTGCCAAGGAAGGTGCGAAACGATTCCAAGGCTTTGGCACTACGGTCATCGGTATCAACACAAAAGGGAATGAAACGGAGTACTTCAACAAATGCTATCCGATTGACCAATTGGATGAAGTATTGACTTATAGCGATGTCGTAGTTTTAACCCTGCCTTATACGGATCAGACTCACCATTTGATTAACAAAGAAAGATTAGAAAAGATGAAAAAAGATGCAGCGATTATTAACGTATCTAGGGGAAGTATCATCAATGAAGAGCATCTGATAGCGCATTTAAAGCAAGGAAATTTATTGGGTGCTGCATTGGACGTTTTTGAAACAGAGCCTTTGTCGGTGGAAAGCCCTCTATGGGAGATGGACAATGTCATTGTAACCGCTCATAATTCATGGATGTCTGAAATGAGAGATCAAAGAAGATTCTATACAGCCTTTGAAAATATGAGAAGGTATGCAAAGGGTGAGGAACTGATGAATGTCATTAATCTAAAAAGAGGATATTAATAGAAAGCAAGGATCGAGATATGTATATAAAAAATAAATTTATATTAAACAGTGATTTTGAAGTTAGAGAATTGAGAGAAGAAGACGAAAATGGCGATGTAGATCTGTTTATTCCAATAGAGTATCGGACCGTAAATCTGCACCTGCCTTTTATTGACCCTAATAAAATGTCTAGGATTCAACTATCCGAAGTGAAAAGTATCATCTTAAGATTCAATACAATGGAAAATAATAATAAATGCAGTGTCCATTTTTTAAAGAATATAGACCTTCTGTCACATTTACTTAATTTCGAGCTGGATTATTCAGATTATGAGATCGTCATTAAGCAAGAAGAATATAGTGTTTCTTTCAAACTTATAGAAAAGTAATTGTTAAGAGTTTGTAAATTAATAACAGCTGAAATAGATAACAAATTCTTGATAAAGTATAGTATAATATATAAGGAATGTTAAGGGCACTAAAGAGTTTTTCTAAAATTAATTTATGTGGAATAGAAGGGGGCCCAAGATGTGAAGGATCAAAACAACATAATGGTTTGTGTAACAAAGCAAAAAACTTGCGAAAGGCTAATTCAATCTGGGGTTAGAATTAAAGAAAAGAAGGGCGGAAATCTTTTCGTTGTTCATGTAGCACCTACAGGATGGAACTTTTTAGGAAACTCTAGAGAGGGAGAGGCTTTGGACTATCTATTTGAAATCTCTAAGTCTGTTGGCGCCGACATGACGGTATTACGATCATCGGAGGTAGTAAAAACCATCACCGATTTTTGTGAAACACACGATATTACAGATATTGTATTGGGAGAATCACCTGAATCTTCAAATGATAATAGTGACAACAATATTATCTTGAAGTTAACAAAAAAGCTAAAGAAAGACGTTGAAATTAAAATTGTTTCAACTCAATAGATCGCATTTTAAACGATAGAGATTTCTATATTTATAGAAATCTCTATCGTATTTCATCATATAGATTATTTTTAAAAAATTAATAACGGGGAGAAGAGATTATGAATACCAATCAGCTTCAATATAGAACATATTCTCAGTATTTAATCGATAAGTATGGCGAAAAGGTGTACAAGCTACCGGTGAATTTGCCACTGACATGCCCCAATCGAGATGGCAGCCTGGGAAAAGGTGGCTGTACATTTTGTGTTGAAGGTGGCACGGTATTTGAAAGCTTATCCAATGAGTTTCCAGTAAGAGAGCAATTAACGAGAACGAGGGAGCATATCCGAAAAAAGTATAAGGCCAATAAATATATTGCTTATTTTCAAAATTTCTCCAATACCTATATGCCCTTAGAGGATTTTAAAAGGTATATCGAGGAAGCTGTAATGGATGAAATCGTAGAAATTGCTATTTCTACAAGGCCGGACTGCATCAGAGAAGAATATTTAGAATTTTTAAGTGATTTAAGAGAAAGAACAGGATTAAATATATCCATAGAGCTTGGGCTTCAAAGTGTAAATTATCATAGCTTAAAGAAAATAAATAGAGGACATACTTTGGGGGAGTATTTGGATGCTGTCCTAAGTATTAAAAAATACGGATTTAGCATTTGTACCCACCTAATTCTGAACTTGCCTTGGGACAATATGGACGATGTCATTGAAAATGCTAAAATTATGTCCGCACTTAAAATGGATCAGATTAAGCTCCATGCTCTTTACATCATGGAAAATACAATCATGGGAGAGCAATATAAAAGGGGAGAAATCGAGATCGCTTCCGTAGAAGAGTATAAGGAAAGAGTGATTACATTCTTAGAGCATTTATCTCCCGATGTCGTTGTACAGCGTATTATTGGGCGGGCACCGAAGGCCAATAGTCTATTCGTCAATTGGAATATGAGTTGGTGGAAGATTCGTGATGAAATCCATGAAGAAATGGCTCGAGATGGAAGGTACCAAGGGAAAAAAGTGGACTATCTCAATGGTAAAGCATTAAGAAATCTAATATAGGGAAAAAGGCAAAACTTATAATGAGTTTTGCCTTTTTTTATGACCTAACCCAATTTACGGGACGAAAGGAGCAATAAATTGATGGTAGGTCAAACGCAACGAATGCCAATTTTATCGACTGGAAGGAGAATAAAATTGTGCAATGAGACTGCGAAGATATTAAATACAAGGAGCACCTATCTAAGAAAGGTTTATGCGACGGCAATTCAGACGAATTAAATTTCTGATATTGTGTAAACATAGTACAGTGAACCTATATAGAAATTTTAGTGCTTTAGGGTGTCTTTTTAGAGATTGTTAATTAAATGTAAATCATATATGAGAAACTTTTTTGAAAAAGTATGTTATAATAGATAATAATGATATATAATTAATATGAAAATACGGACTAGGAGGATATTCATGAAAACAAAAATTGGAATTAATGGTTTTGGAAGAATTGGAAAGGCTGTATTAAAAGCTTCATTAGAAAATAATTTTGATGTTGAAGTGGTAGCGATTAACAGTACAAGCGGACCAGAAAAACATGCACATATATTTAAATACGACTCCCTATACGGCATAATGAAAGAAGATATTAGAGCTACTGAGGATGCTCTTTATATTGGCGACAAAAAAATTCAATTTACTGCTTTTCGTGATCCAGCAGAAATTCCTTGGGGAGAAATGGGCGTAGATATTGTTATTGAAGCTACTGGGATTTTCTTAACAAAGGAAGATGCTTCTAAGCACTTACAAGGTGGTGCAAAGAAGGTTATCATTTCTGCACCTGCTAAATCAGGAGAAGATTTAACTATTGTCATGGGTGTAAACGAGAGCCAATATGATCCAAAAGCACACCATATTGTATCCAATGCTTCCTGTACAACAAACTGTTTAGCGCCAGTTGCTAAGGTGTTAGAAGACAACTTTGGCATTAAGAGCGGCTTAATGACAACAGTTCATGCTTATACCAACGACCAAAGAATATTAGACCTACCTCATAAGGATTTGAGAAGAGCTAGAGCGGCCGCAGAATCCATTATACCTACAACAACCGGTGCTGCTAAAGCTGTGGCTAAAGTTATTCCATCCCTAGCTGGAAAATTAAATGGTATGGCCATGAGAGTTCCTGTGCCAGTTGTATCTGTGGTGGATTTAGTAGTTGAACTAAATCAAGAAACTACAGCGGAAGAAGTAAATCAAAAACTGAGAGAAGCTGCAGAAGGCCCAATGAAGGGAATCTTAGGATATACGGATGAACCATTGGTATCTGTTGATTTTAAGAAAGATTCCAGATCCTCCATCGTTGATGGTTTATCTACAATGATGGTTGGAGAGAAAATGTTAAAGGTAGTTTCATGGTACGATAATGAGTGGGGATATTCTAGCAGAATCGTTGATTTAGCTGAATATATGGCTAAAAAGGGCTTATAAAATCGAAGAGATAAAAAATATAGACCTTTCAATTGAAAGGTCTATATTTTTTTCCATTTTTATTTTAGGCACTTGAAATTGAACATAGAGCTTTAAATTCAGTGCAACTTAAAGCTTTTTAGTAGGAACCAGCAAATTTTATTTTTTAATAAATAGGATAAATTTAGAAATGATGATATAATATATAATGGATAAAATAATGCTATAGAAATTATTGGGAATTAAGTTGGCGGGGTGGTATTATGCAGCAACAAATAGACTGGAAGAAATTATTAATTCCATATGACAATGCAGTGGAAGAGCTTAAAGTTAAATTTAAGGGAATCCGTAGGGAATTGAGAAGTATTGGAGAATATTCCCCAATTGAGTTCGTTACAGGTAGGGTGAAGAAGGTTTCAAGCATATTGGAGAAGGCTGAAAAATTAGATGTTGCCATTGAAGATGTAGAAGATGGTATTGAAGATATCGCAGGGATTCGAATCATGTGCCAATTTGTTGAAGATATCTACACTGTTGTGGACTATATTCGAGAGCGTGATGGATATGACCTAGATATTGTCTATGAAAAGGACTATATTGATAATTTTAAGCCCAGTGGATATCGAAGCTACCATATCGTTATCCGATACCCAATTCAAACCGCAATGGGGCCTAAGAAAATATTGGCAGAAATTCAAATTAGAACTTTAGCGATGAACTTTTGGGGGACCATAGAACATTCCTTGAAATATAAATATAAGCATAATATACCGGAGCATGTGACTGAGCGGTTAATCAAAGCGGCAGACGCGGCATTTCGATTAGATCAAGAGATGTCCCAAATCAGGCATGAGATCCGTCAAGCACAGAAATTATTTGAGATACGCTCCAATACAGTATCCGATATTTTAGGAGATATCTATTCCCTATATTCTGCAGGTAGAATCGCTGAGGCAACAGGGCTTCAAGAGAAGTTTACCGAAATATGGAATAAGGGAGATATTAGTGAACTTAAAAGTTTTTCTAAAGAAGTGGATCGAATTATCGAGCATATAGAAGATGAAATATAGAGATTTGTAATAAGAAATAGGTGATAAAGTGGCAATTTTTGCGATAGGAGATTTGCATTTAAGTGGATATTCTAATAAACCAATGGATATATTTGGAGAGCATTGGACAGAACATGACAAGAAAATAATGGAGAGCTGGCAGAAGAATGTAAAAGATGAGGATGCTGTTTTGATTCCAGGGGATATATCTTGGGCCATGACTTTGGAAGATGCAAAGATAGATTTGAATTGGATTGCAGATCTACCTGGCCAAAAATATTTGATTCGAGGGAATCACGATTATTGGTGGGGCTCTTTAACTAAATTAAATTCGTTATTTGACTCCATGCATTTTATACAGAACAACTTTTTTACTTATAATCAATATGCGATTTGTGGGACAAGAGGTTGGAACTGTCCGAATCATTATAAGTTTACAGAACATGATGGGAAAATCTTTACAAGAGAAGTCAACCGATTAGAATTATCGCTGAAGGCTGCAAAAGAAAAAGGCTATGAAGATATTATTGTGATGCTTCATTATCCTCCAACAAATGATAAATTGGAACCATCTCTATTTACAGAGATGTTAGAAAAATATAAGGTAAAGCAGGTTGTATACGGACATTTGCATGGAGAAACATCATATGATGCAGGGCTAAAGGGAGAATATAATGGCGTTTATTATAACCTGGTATCCTGCGATTATGCTGGTTTCCACATGGTAAGAATCGTATAAAACAAGGCAGCTACTTCAGTAGCTGCCTTGTTTTATACCTATAAAGCTGTATTGTTGGATCCAAGAACGTTTTTGATTTTATGGCGTACCATTTCTTTGATGGCAGTTCTTCCAGCACCTAGATACTTTCTAGGGTCGAAGTTGGAAGGATTGTCTACGATGTCTTTACGAATTGCTGCAGTCATAGCAAGACGTAGGTCTGTATCAATATTTACCTTACATACACCGAGTCCAGCTGCTCTGCGGATCATTTCTTCTGGAACACCTTGAGCGCCTGGGATATTTCCACCGTATTGATTACATAATTCTACGAATTCAGGTAAAACTGTAGATGCACCATGTAGTACAAGAGGGAAGTTCGGTAATAATGCCTGAATTTGCTTTAGTCTTTCAAAATCTAAAGAAGGCTCTCCTTTGAATTTATAAGCACCATGACTTGTACCGATTGCAATGGCTAATGAATCCACTCCTGTTTTTTGTACAAACTCGGCAGCCTGCTCTGGAACTGTATAGCTCGCATCCTTTTCACTTACATTAACAGCATCCTCTACACCGGCTAATCTTCCAAGCTCAGCCTCTACAACCACACCCTTGCTATGGGCGTATTCTACTACTTTTCTAGTAATTGCAATATTTTCTTCAAATGGATGGTGGGAGGCATCGATCATAACAGAAGTAAATCCATCATCGATACATTGCTTACAGATTTCAAAATCTTCTCCGTGATCCAGGTGTAATACGATCGGCAGGTTTGAATCTTCAACGGCAGCTTCAACCAGCTTCTTTAAATAGATGGGGTTTGCATACTTTCGAGCGCCAGCAGAAACCTGAAGGATTAAAGGTGATTTTTCTTCCTTAGCTGCATCAACAATCCCTTGAATGATCTCCATGTTATTCACATTAAACGCACCAATGGCATAATTGCCAGCGTATGCTCTTTTAAAAATCTCTGTACTTGTAACTAAAGGCATAGTAATTCCTCCTAATAAATTTACTATAAATCATATGTACATTTGTTTTAATTCTATCATAGGCAAATTGCAACGTCAATTCACATTGAAGCCAGAACAATTGGTATGGAAAGGATGCCTAGTATAGTGTATACTTTTTAAAAGAAATATATTATGGCAATAAGTAATTTATATTGTAATTTACCACTATTATTTTTATAGGAAATGAAGTAAAATATTGAGGTATAATTGTTAATATTATGTTAAGATAAGAGAAAGGAGCTATGAAAATTGAGACTTATAAGTTTTCGATAGGAATAAGTAATGGATAGGAGGGATACAATGAAGGTTAAATCACATATACCGAATATATTTACTTTGTTTAATTTATCATTAGGGGTATTATCGATTATTAATATATTGGCAGAAAACTATTATGTTGCGGCATTATTTATTTTATTAGCAGCTTTAACCGACCGTTTTGACGGGTCACTGGCACGAAGATTCGATGTGGAAAGTGATCTAGGGAAGGAACTGGACTCTTTATGTGACTTAATATCCTTTGGTGTTGCACCTGCAATTTTGGTGTGGGCCAATCATCTAATTGGTTATGGCATCATTGGGATGATTATAACAGTTCTATTTCCAGTTGCAGGAGCTTACCGCTTAGCGAGATATAACGTTACTGAATTCGCAGGGGTTTATATTGGTATACCGATTACAATTGCTGGTGGCATTGTAGCTTTAGCAAATTTGTACTCAATCAACTATAATGTAAATATTTATTTCTTCATATTCATTATGGTATTTCTTTCTTATGCCATGGTGAGTCAAAAAATTAGATTGAAGAAAAGATAAAATGATCCTAAAGGGATCATTTTTTCAATAGGATATAATACTGAATACGTACAACCTACGGGGTTGTAGGAACAAAGTGGAGGGAATCATGGCGAAGACACAGAGAATAGATAAGATATTATCAAATTTGGGATATGGCAGTCGAAAAGATATTCGGCAAATTTGTAAGAATGGACTTGTAAAAGTCGATGGCAAAGTAGTGAAAGATAGCAGCGCACACGTAGATCCTGAAAATAGTCAAATCATCATTGGAAATGAAGTTGTAAATTATAGGGAATTTGTATATCTTATGATGCATAAACCTCAAGGGGTCATATCTGCCACAGAGGATAACCGGGATCAAACCGTAGTGGATCTTTTAGATGAAGAGTACCTGCCTTTCTCCGTGTTTCCAGTAGGTAGGCTAGATAAAGATACAGAGGGACTACTTTTGTTGACCAATGATGGAAAGTTAGCCCACAATTTACTTTCGCCTAAAAAGAATGTACCGAAAACCTATTATGCAAAGGTTCTAGGTACCGTCACTAGATCGGATATAGAAAGCTTTAAGGAAGGCGTATTCATAGAGGAAGATTATAAAACCCTTCCGGCAGAGCTGAACATATTGAAATCTGACGAGATATCAGAAATAGAGCTGACCATATACGAAGGTAAATTTCATCAGGTAAAAAGAATGTTTGAAGCTGTGGACAAAACTGTCGTCTATTTAAAAAGACTTTCTATGGGAACTCTAAATTTAGACCCTACTTTACCATTGGGAGAATATAGAGAGCTGACGGAAGAAGAACTGGAAAGTCTACAAAATCTAGTACGTTAAGCGGAGAATGGACTGAATAAAATTCTGCTGGAAAAGATTTATTTCAGAATGAGTTGACATTGACAACTTATCATGTTAAGATATTAAACATTACAACTTTATAAAAATCCTCATCCTTTGGGTGGGGTAGAGGCGCGATTTATATTAGTACCCATGTGGAGGCTGGAAGCCTATGAAATATGGTGAAAGGATACATCGCCGAAGTTTCAGATACCAAAATCTGTTGCTGGGTCTACATCGAATAGGTGTAGGACTGTCATCATTGTACTTGCTCGGTACTTTGATGTTGTGCTATCTCCACGTTGAGCCAAAAAGGAGGGTAGGATTGTCTTAGCTTTGCTATGTGTATACAAGCATCTGACAATACTGTCAGGTGTTTTTTTGTTGTTTAAAAAGTGAAAATGTACTTTTGAAAAACCTAAGAAAAAACAGAATAAAAGGAGATGTCATATTATGAGAAGAAAAATAACAACTTTATTAGCAATATCCTTACTATCGATTTTTGTACTAGCTGCTTGTGGACCAACGAAAACCGCTGGTGGCTCTGGAGGGAAAGAAAAGTTTGTAGTTGGACTGGAAGCGGCATATGCACCATTTAACTGGACACAAATGGATAACGCCAATGGCGCAGTGCCTATTGAGGGAACAGCAGAATATGCTGGAGGGTATGATGTAGAAATTGCTAAAAGAGTTGCAGAGGGATTGGGAAGAGAATTGGTCATCGTTAAGACGGATTGGGATGGTCTTCTTCCAGCTTTAACATCTAATAGTATTGATGCCATTGTGGCAGGGATGTCACCAACACCAGAAAGATTAGAGGCCATCGACTTTACAGATTTTTATTACAGCTCTGACTTAGTAATGGTTGTAAGAAAAGACGGAAATTATACCAATGCAGAATCCATTCAAGATTTCAAAGGTGCAAAGATTACAGGACAGCTGAATACATCCCACTATAGAGTCATCGATCAAATCAATGGCGTAAAACAAGAACCTGCATTTGAAAGCTTTAATGTTATGAGAGTGGCTTTGGAATCTGGAATTATAGACGGTTACGTATCAGAAAGACCAGAAGGAATCAGTGCTTCCGCTGCCAATGAAAATTTTATAATGATCGATTTTGAAGAAGGAAAAGGTTTTAAAGCATCGGTGGAGGATTCCGCTGTATCTATAGGAATTCGAAAAAATAGTGATCTTACAGAACAAATTAATACCATACTGGAAAAAATTTCAGAGGAAGAACGTCAAGAAATTATGAACAAAGCTGTATTGAGTCAGCCCATCACAGTGGATTAATTCTACAGAATGAACTTAAGGCCGAATGGTTTGGTATTCGGTCTAATTTAAAGGAGTGAAAGATATGTCATTAGAGCTACTGATTAAAATTTTCAACGATTATGGTCCCATGTTTGCTCGTGGTGCATGGGTTACACTATATATTTCAATAACGGGTACAATGGTCGGTTCTGTGATCGGTTTATTAACAGGAATTGTACGAACGATTCCAATGCCGGACAGAGGCTTCAAGAGAGTATTACTTAAGGTGGTCAACAGCTTCATATCCATCTATATAGAGTGTTTCAGAGGAACACCGATGATCGTGCAGGCAATGGTTATTTATTATGGGGTTGCACAGGCATTTGGAATCCAGATGAATCGGACCTTTGCAGCTTTAATCATCGTATCCATCAATACCGGTGCATATATGTCCGAAATCGTTCGAGGCGGTATATTATCCATCGACAAGGGTCAATTTGAAGCAGCTGAGGCCATCGGAATGAATCATATTCAAACCATGATCAATGTCGTATTACCGCAGGTTATCCGAAATATTTTACCTGCTACAGGGAACGAGTTTGTAATCAATATTAAAGATACATCTGTTTTGAATGTAATCTCCGTAACAGAGCTATTTTTTCAAACGAAATCAATTTCAGGGGCCACTTTTAAATTCTTCGAGCCCTATTTAATCACCAGCGTGATCTACTTAACCATGACGATTGTGATTACAAGAATACTTCGTTATATAGAAAGAAGAATGGATGGCCCAGCAAATTACATTATGGCAGGAAACCAAATGCAGGTGGAGACTGCTTTGGAAAACATAGAGAGTAGTAGAGAGAAGTATAGAGGAAAGGAGGCTGTATCATGGAAAAGATAATTGATATACAACATTTAAGCAAAGACTTTGGTAGCCATAGGGTTTTAAGAGATATTGATTTTTCTGTAAACAAAGGTGAGGTCGTAAGCATTATCGGGTCCTCTGGATCTGGTAAATCTACATTGCTACGCTGTATTAATTTATTGGAAAAACCAACCAGCGGTCAAATTATATATAATGGGGAAAATATATTAGATGACAAACACGATATTTACGCATATAGAACGAAGCTGGGCATGGTTTTTCAGCAATTTAACCTATTTAATAACCATGATGTACTGAGCAACTGTACCGTTGGGCAAGTAAAGGTATTGGGGCGTAGCGAGGAAGAGGCGAAGGCAGTTGCTATGAAATACTTAAAAGTAGTAGGGATGGATCAATATATCCATGCAAAAGCAAAGCAGCTATCCGGTGGACAGAAACAGCGTGTGGCCATAGCAAGAGCACTGGCTATGGAGCCGGACGTCATGCTATTTGATGAGCCGACTTCTGCACTGGACCCAGAGATGGTGGGAGAGGTACTAAAGATCATGAAGGATTTAGCTGAAAGTGGACTGACTATGCTTGTGGTTACGCACGAAATGGATTTTGCAAGGGAAGTATCCGACAGAGTTGTTTTTATGGACCAAGGTGTAATTGCAGAAGAAGGAGAGCCGGGTAAGATCTTTAATAATCCAGAGGAAGAAAGAACGAAAGAATTCTTAAAGAGAATTTTAAATAAGATGTAATTGAGAATAAGGGGTCCAGACACCTAAAAGTTGCTAAAACAAACATTTTTCTGTATAATTTAGGGGAGATAAAGGGAGCTATTTCGTAGGAATACTGAACCTAGAATTAGGAGGAAAAATTGTGAAAAAAAATGAAGAGATAGAATTGATCATAGATCAGGTTGAATTTCCTAATAAGGGAGTTGCAAAATACGAGGATCAAACCATTCGATTGAAGGGCGGTATCGAGGGGCAGAAGGTTCGTGCGAGAATTGCTAAAAATAAAAATGGCAATGTGGAAGCTAAAATATTAGAGGTTCTTGAAAAGTCCCCCTTAGAAACAGAAAAGGGATGCCACCACTTTGGTGTATGCGGAGGTTGTACCTACCAAACACTTTCCTATGAAAATGAATTGGCACTGAAGGAAAAGCAAATACGCAGTTTGTTTGAAAAAGAAGGACTTCATGTGAACTTCTTGGGAATTGAAGCCAGTCCTTCTATTAAAGCGTATCGAAATAAGATGGAATATACCTTTGGGGACGAAGAAAGAGGAGGGCCTTTATCTTTAGGTCTTCATATGAAGAATCGATTCTATGAGTCCGTTAATACCTGGGACTGTAATATTGTCGACGAAGATTTTACTTTAATTCGAGAATCCATAAGGGATTACTTTGAGCAGAAAAAAGTCCCTTTTTATAATAAAAGGCAGCATAAGGGTGTACTGAGACATTTGGTTATTAGAAAGGCAGTATCCAGTTCGGAAATACTGGTGAACCTAGTAACTACTAGCCAAAGTCCGATTCATCATGAGGCGCTTAAAGATATGATTCTATCGCTGAACTTAAGTGGAAGAATCGCAGGGATTCTCCATACCATCAACGATGGATTAGGTGATACAGTGAAAGCAGATCAGATGGAACTACTCTATGGAAGAGATTATATCGTAGAAGAACTTTTAGGCTTAAAGTTTAAAATTTCTCCGTTTTCATTCTTTCAGACAAATAGCTTAGGTGCGGAAAAGTTGTATACCATCGCTAGAGAGTTTGCAGGAGATATTGATGATAAAATTGTCTTCGATCTATATTCTGGAACTGGAACCATTGCTCAGATTATGGCACCGGTTGCCAAAAAGGTAATCGGTATAGAGATCGTAGAAGAAGCCGTTGAAATGGCGAAAGAAAATGCTAAGATGAATGGACTTGATAATGTTGAATTCATTGCAGGGGACGTCTTAGAGGCTGTAAATGATCTAAAAGAGAAACCAGATTTAATTGTGATCGACCCTCCAAGAGACGGGATTCATCCAAAAGCCATCCATAAAATTATCGACTTTAACCCAGATACGTTCGTATATGTGTCCTGTAATCCAGTGACTTTAGTAAGGGATCTGAAGGTGTTTATGGAGAGAGGATATAGGGTAGAAAAAGTGAAATTGATGGATATGTTTGCGAGGACGAATCATGTGGAGACTGTTTGTAAGTTAGAAAAGCAATAGAATTTAGTAATATCAATAGTTTAAGCCGCTGAGTGTGTAGATGACATTTGGTGGCTTTTTGTATGTGGAAACATATCTACTTGAAAATAAAAAAATGTAAATGAATGAGACCTTGGCAAGAAAAAAGAAAAATGTAGCAATTATACCTTCAAAAATAATTCATGATAGAAATATAAAACTAGAACTAAAGAAGCTAAGAGTAGCAGAGTTAGCACTATCTTAGAAGAACAAGAAAATAGTTATAAAGCACAAGCATCGTATTATATAGATAAGATAAAAGATAACCAAACTGGAAAAATGCAAGGATATATGAAGATGGTGGTAAGTCGGCAACTAATACAAAAAAGAGAGATGATTTCAATTCAATGATAGATAACTACATGGCAGGGAAAATAGATATGGTCATAACAAAATTTGTTAGCAGGTTTGCAAGGAACACTTGAGTTACTAATTACTATCTTAAGCAGTCAAGTACAATAGGAGAGTAGAAATCTAAGTGAGAATATAAAATGGGGTATGACAAGAAGGTTTAAAAATGGAATAGTATCAGTAAATCATAAGAAATTTTTGGGATATACAAAAGATGAAAATATTGAATTAGTCATAGTTCCTAAAGAGGCAGAGATAATAAAAAAATATTTAGGAAAGTAGCTAAAGAGATGAGATGAAATAACTATGATGGGTAGTAGGAAATGTATTTTTCAATTAAGCAATGTAAGACCATTTCTATAAATAAGTTTGATATTGCAAAATATAAAAAATAATCAGCTTTAAGAATATTATAAGAGACATATATTTGATATAATAATATATAATAAAATGTGAAAAAAGTAATAGCATGATTGAAATTTAAGAATCTTTTAGTTAAGTTATTATAAGAATTATGACAGAAAGCTAGGTGAATTATTTGTATAAAATTTTACTTATTGAAGATGATAAAAAAATTTCAATGCAGATACGAGAGTTTTTAGAAAAAATGGATTATAAAGTTGCTATTGCAAATTCTTTTGAAGATGCAATTGCAAAGATAAATGAATCTTTTGACTTAGCCTTGTTGGATATAAATCTTCCAGATAAAGAGGGCACTGGACTTTTAAGGATTTTAAAAGATAATAAGATAAGAGTAATAATAACTACAGTCAAAAATGATGAGAATTTTATAGTTAAGTCCTTAGATAATGGTGCAGATGATTACTTAACTAAACCTTTTAATCTAAGTGTATTAAGAGCTAGAATAGATGCTACTTTAAGAACATTTCCCATAAATTCAGGAAATAAAATTAAATACAAAAACTTTATTTTAGATATTGATAATGGAACTATTTATTATAAGGGCAAATCTGTAGATTTAGCTGCATTAGAATTTGAGGTTTTGTCACTATTTATAAAAAATCCTAATAGGATATTTACTAGAAATCAATTGTTGACAATGTTCTGGGAAGATAGGAATCAATTTGTAAATGATAATACCCTTACAGCTACAATAAAAAGAATAAGGGATAAGACTTCGATATCTATAATTACTACAATACGTGGGATTGGATATAGGATTGAATAATAATGATGTACTTATTGTGGATATTTAGTTTAACTTTTATATATTTAATAATGAAAAGAAAACAAAAAAAACGTATAGATGAAATTTTAGATTTAATAGATAGATTAAATCATCAAAATTATTCCATTCCTATGAAACAGGATTATTTTACAATATTAGAGGATCAAATTTATAAACTATTTCTTAGAATAGTTGAAGAAAAAGAACAGATAAAAAAACTTTCTAGGATACAAATAGAAAATTTAGAGAATATATCTCACCAAATTAAAACTCCAATAACTACCATGTTATTTGATTTAGAAATGTTAGAAAAGGATGAAAAAAATTCTAGAGAAATTGAAAAATTGATTACTCAATTAAATAGACTAAATTCACTTACAGAGATACTATTAAAAATATCTAATTTAGATGCTCAAATAGAAAATATGCAGTACGAAACTATATTAGTAGAGGAAATTTTTGATTATGCTTTAGAAATATTAGAAGAAGATGTAGATAGAAAAGGTATAAAGATTATAGAAGAATATAATGGAGAATATATATTTGTTGATTTTTATTGGATGAGCGAAGCTATAATAAATATTTTGAAAAATGCCATAAACTTATCAGAATGTAATACTATAAAGGTTAGAAGTATAGATAATCCTATATTTACCAATATATCTATAGAGGATAATGGTGGTGGAATAAAAAAAGAATATATAAATAAAGTATTTCAAAGGTTTTATAAAGCTCCAGATTCAAACGGTTTTGGGATAGGACTTTCAATGGCACGAACTATTATAGAAAATAATAATGGTGAAATAAAAGTAGAAAATGGAGAAGAAGGCGCTATATTCAATATAAAGATATATAAAGTAAATTAGCTTGAAGGATTTTAATTAAAATTAAAATCCTTTTTATTGTTATAATAATAGATAAAAATCACTTTAAAATCATTTTCATTTTATATAATTAGCGTAATAAGAAAATTAGGAGGATTAAAATGGAAATATTAAGGATTGAAGATTTAACAAAAATATATGGTGATGGTGAGAATAAAGTAAGTGCATTAGATGGTATTAATCTAAAAGTAAAAAGAGGGGAGTTTATTGCTGTTATTGGACCTAGTGGATCTGGTAAGTCTACATTACTTCACTTAATAGGTGGAGTAGATACACCAACAAAGGGAAAAATTTATATAGATGGAACAGATATTTCGAAATACTCTTCAAAAGAATTAGCCTTATTTCGTAGGAGAAAGGTGGGGCTTATTTATCAATTTTATAATCTAATTCCTAATATAACAGTAAAACATAATATTGAGCTGCCATTAAAGCTAGATAAGCGTTCAGTAGATAAATCATTTATGGGTAATATAATCTCTAAACTTGGAATAGAATCGAAACTAAATAGTTTTCCAAATGAACTTTCAGGAGGACAACAGCAGAGAGTTGCCATAGCTAGAAGTCTTATATATAGTCCATCTATAGTACTAGCAGATGAACCTACTGGAAATTTGGATAGAAAGAACTCTCAGGAGATAATAGATATTTTAAAATATTTTAATTATACTTTAAAACAAACTATAATAGTTATTACCCATGATGAAAATGTAGCATTACAGGCAGATAGAGTAATAACTATTATAGATGGTAAAGTTGTAGGAGATGAATTAAATGAATAAAAAAAATATTTCAATAATCATTTCTGTATTTATAGCTGCTCTTGTAGTTTCAATTTTGGGATATATTTTAGTAACTCAAAGATTAGAACATTATAACGAATCTAGACTAGATATGCCAGAGGATATAACTTTATATTCTAAGGTAGATAAAAAAATAATAAAAGAAATTGAAAAATTACCTAATGTAAAAGAAATTGGATTAAAATCGGATGAAAAATCTATAAAACTAGATGACAATATATTTATTTTAGAAGAATATGATGAAGTATATTTTTCTATGCAAAAGAACATTTTAAAAGAAGGTAAGTTTCCAAGAGAGACAAATGAGATATTAATATCTGAAAAAACTAGCAAAGAATTAAATCTTAATATTGGAGATACTAGGTTACTAGAGAAAGGAAACAGATTATTAAAGGGGAAAGTAATATCTCCTACAAGAGGCTATAATAAAAATGAAATGTTTGAAAAATCTGTATCACATGAATACAAAATCTCTGGAATATATAGGACAAAGAACAGTAATAATCTACAAAGAATTTATTCCAAGATAGATAATAGTAATAATCAATATTATCCTTGTATAAAGCTTGAAAAATTGACTAAAGTATATGAAACTAAAAGTGATATAAAGGATATTGTTGGAAAAAATAATTATATTATTGTGAATGAGAGTTTACTTAGAGTTTTTAGTATAGATGAAAATGGATTCAATATTTCAAGATTTTTAATAAATATGATATTAGTTCCTGCCATATTAATTATCATTTTCACCATGATGATAAAAAATATATTTAATATTTGGGGGATATATAAAATTAGAGAGTTTTCTATGTATAAATCTATAGGTGCTACGAATTTTCAAATATATAAACTTTTGTTTAAAGAAATATTTAAGATATCAGTTATTCCATTAATATTAGGCCAAATTTGTGGACTATTGATTATTAAGGCTGTTTTTATGAATTTGTTTTCTTTACAACAAAAACTAGTAGTTGGAGAAATATTTGAATTTAATTTTAATTGGAGTTCAATTATTTTAATAAACTGTATATTATTTGCTATTTTGATAATATCAACTACATTGCCAACGAGAGTAATTTCAAAAATAGAGATATTGGATGGATTAAAGGAAAATATTAAGAGTAAAAAATTTAAAAATAAAAAATCTGAAAATGTATTTAAAGAATTAGAGATAAATAATCGTAAATTATTAAGGCCAGCTTTAGTAGTTACTATAGTTGGGTTAGTTTTAACAGGATCTATTATTTGTATAAATACTATTGATAAATATAATAGAGAGAGATATAGCTATGACAGAGATTTTAATATTAAACTAAGATATAATACAGAAAATAATATATATCCAGAAATTTTTTCCAAAATAAAAGAAGAATTTCAACCAGAAAAATCATTTATTTCTATTAGTAAGCGATACTTCGTAGATACTTCCACAATAGAATATAGCAATGAATTTAATGACGTAGGATTTAATCCTGGCTTTGATGGAATATTTTATGATAAGGAAAAAAACTTATCGCATGCTACTTTAATAGGACTGGACGATGAAAACTTTTTCAAACTCACTAATAATAAAAATGATGTAGTTCTTATAAATCTTGTTCAAAAAGATTCAAAAAAATTCTATAAAGATGCAGAATTTATTCGATATTTAGATGAAGAAATTAATAAAATAGATGTAAAATTATTAGAGGATTTCAACACACAAAAGATCAAAATAACTAAAAAAATAGAGCATTTTATTGAAAATCAAGAACAAATAGATTTGTATGATATTGTATTAGTTACTTCTATTGATAATTTTCAGGAAATCATGAAAGAGTCTAGAAGAGAGTTTGAACGAAATGACATGGAATTTCCAATTTTATATTATAATATAGATATGAAATTTAAAGAAGAAAATGTTAGAGAATATGCTGATAGAATAAGATATATAATGGAAAATCATATTGATGGAAATGAAAAATATTCTGTGAGAGATAATATATTAGACAATAAAATGGAAGAACTTAATAATCAAAGTATATATTTTTTAGAGACCTTAATAGTGGTGACTGTAATTTTACTAAATATAGCCAATTCATACTCATCAACAAATCTAATGTTTTTTAATAGAAGGAGGGAAATTGGAATTTTATTAAGTAATGGAATGTATGATAAGGATTTAGAAAGGATGTTTATAAAGAATATGATAAAAGATATAATAACATCTATCATTTCATCAATAGTTATAATAATAGTATGTATAGGATCATTGATAATGACACTTCCTTATTTAGATATTGTAAAGTATATGGAAATGATTCCTTATGCACTTATTATAGGAATGTTTCTAATAATAACTATATCAAGCTATATCATATATTATTTTGCAATGAAGAAAGTAACAGGTGAAGATATCATTAATATATTAGTGAATTATTAGTGAAATAATTAAAATATAAGAATATTTTCTTAGAGAAATAAAGTATTTCAATATATATTTTATGTTTTGTCATTATTAATAATGTAAAACTTATATTTTTATATTATCACTGAAAAAAATTTATATGAAACAACAGATATAAATATATCCATATACCAAGGGGATAATATCAACTTATGACATCTTTATTGTCACCTCAAGGCACGTGGAGACGGTGGTTCTTTTGGAATGAAAATGGTGAGAAAAATCTAGGTTTTGATCACTCTTTTAGTTTGACAGTCCCGTGTGTTTGTAGTCAATGGAAAAAGAATGCGAAATATTGAAGTAGACAGGAGGTCAATATGACAATTGACAAGTACGGAGGAGATGGGGAGCACTTCCTCAAAGATTTGATGGATTTGATGGTACCAATAGAAGGTGGAATCGTTGAATTACGCGATTATATTAATGTGAATAAATGGATTAGTTCCGATTATACTTTAGCAGACCCTGGAAGGGAAAGTGACAGAAAGGTGATTATATGGACTGAAAAGATTGAACCTTTCTATGTAATGAAGTATCCGGTAACACAGCATTTGTATCATTTTGTCATGCATCAGGAAGAAGTAGAATCTAGTGCGAATGACATGCCAATTACAGAAGTTTCGTGGTTGGATTCGATTGTTTTTTGTAATGCATTGTCCAGAATACTTGGCAGGACTGAATGCTACACAATTACAAATGAAAGTGAAAACACTATATATAACAAGCAAGCGAACGGTTTTCGATTACTATCAGACGCAGAATGGCAGTATGCGTGTAAAGCAGGAACCAAGGGATATCGGTATGAAAGAATTGATAAGATTGCATGGTATCAAGAAAACTCAAATGGATCCGTTCATCAAGTCGGAAAACTGCTTCCTAATCCATGGGGTCTTTACGATATTATCGGTAATGTTTGGGAATGGTGCTGGGATTTGTATGATGCTGAACGATATGGAAACTATAGAGTTTTCCGTGGAGGCAGTTGGGCTGAAGTTGAAAACAATTGTGGTGCTACCAATAGAAGGAAAAGCATGCCTGATTTAAGGGTGGATGACCTTGGTTTTCGAATTGCACTTACAAAACTATAGGAATACTGTATAATCTCACGCATGGGACTAGGATGATGATTTTATTCAGTTGCACTACTGCTTGTAACAGTTCCAGTTTCACTTGTTCCATTATGTACAGTGGTGGACGTTACTACCACTCGATATGTATACCCTTTGGAAACTTTATGGGTTTCATAAAGGCGAACTCTATGGGAGTTGTCTGAATCAGAAAAGGTAGTGACCTCAGACCATTTTCCATTCTTATAGCTTTGAAGCTCTGCGGAAAGACTTACTTTAGAGGTAATATTCTTGTACCTTTCTACGGAAGCTGTGACTGTTGCTTTTCCTTTTGAATCAATAATCAAGTTTGTTGCCACCCGTTCTGTGTACTGCATTCTTGGAACAATAATAGATGTGTAAGATGATGATTTTACAGGTATTTTTGCTGGTACAAACAGCAATTCCTGTGTGTGCCAGCAAAAATACCGACAATCCTAAAGTAGCTAACTGGTTTTTCTTCATAAAAAATACCTCCTTCATAGGATTGTTACTTGTATTTTATTTTTTATATACATCTGTACCAATAGTAGATTAGTGGTATTAGCAACACGCTAAAAACGAATTTGTAAATAAAAAAATACATTTGACATTCATATGTTAGAGCATACAAAAAGAAATTGCTGAGAAGATATACAATGGTAATCCATATCATTTTATTTTTGCTTTTCATTTTAAAAAGTCGTTTCCATATAGTTGATTTTTTCATCTGCTTTTCACCTCCGGAGGCTATAAGGTTTCTTTCAACAACCTTCGCATTTTCTAGGGAATCTATAAAGTGTCTTTCATCATTTACACTAAAGTAATCATTTAACTCCGTGTCAAAATGAAAAAGCCAAATATCGTAGATACTCTTCTTTATTTTAAAAATTTCAAATCTATAAGAATTGTTCTTTAAAACTTCTTGATAGATCAGTTCTTCTGCTTGGCTATAATCATTGAAGGCTTCCTCAATAAATAAAGAATCCTCCTACAGACGAGGATTCTTCCATTTTATTTACATAATATTTATGATAATAATGATTAAAAAGAATACACACAATGATAACAAAATTCATCTTTCCTTTATAGATTTTAGAAAAATCATAGTATATTTCATTTTCTTTGGGGAGCCCATCTAACATTTGCGATATAAATCAATTGCTATGTTTTCAGTTATAATAGCCATAAATCCTTTTGTTCTGTGACTGTTAATTTCTTCTGTTTTATGCAAGTTGTCGATAATGCGTAAAAAGCCTGGTGAACAGCATCTTCAGATAAATGCTTATCTTTCAAAATTTTATTTGCCACATAAAACATTGTTTTCTCATAGGAGATGTAAAGCTCCTCAAATTTGTTTTTATCTTCTGGGGTATCTATTAAAGCTAAATAAAATAACATCACGGTACCTCACAAGTTTTTGAATGCTTAAATATAACAATAAGATACCATGTAATGTTTTTGGCAAGTAAAAATTATATAATTTGGCAGGATAAAAACCAGCAATCCGATTATCCATAAATGCAAAAATATGTATCTTATTTTATACTTGAGTTCAGTAAGCGATAGCTTTTACCTGTGAATAACAATAGATGGCTGTGATGCACCAGTCTATCTATAATAGCACTTGTTAGACGCTCGTTGTAAAAAATATTATTCCACTTACTGAATTCAAGATTTGTTGTAATTATGACACTTCTTTTCTCATAACAGTCTGCTATTACTTGAAATAAGAGCTGGCAACCATCTATATCTAAAGGGATATATCCCCATTCGTCACATATCAGTAAATCTAGCTTATCTAGTTGCTTAAAAAACTTATTTAAGCTGCCATCTTCTTTAGCCTCAATTAGTTGATTTACAAGGCTTGCAGTTCTAAAAAACTTTACTTTCTTGCCACGATTAATGGCCTCAAGCCCCACGGCAGTGGCAAGGTGGGTCTTACCCGTCCCTACGGGACCGTACAAAATTAAATTCTCTTTTTTATCGATGAAACTTACGCTTTTAATCTCATCTACTGTAGTTCCTGATGGAATTTGAATATCATTAAATTCGTAGCCTTCAAAGGTTTTTAATACATCAAATTTTGCTTGTTGTATAGAGCGATTTTTCTTGACCACTTCTCTATTTTGGACGGCAATTTCTAATACTTTTACTAAAAACTCTTCGTAGGTATTTGCTTTAATGTTTTCATAATTATTGGCTATATGACCACCTAATCTAAGCTGCTTACAATAGTCCATAATTAACTCCTTCATTACTGTACACCTCCTTTTAAGAAGATGTCATATTCTGAGTTGTTTGTTATATACGGATCTAAATTTGGCACATTCATGCTCAGTTTAATATCCTTAATCTCTAGAACGCCTCTGGTTAATCTATGGTAGGCTGCAGTGAGACTATCTTCATCTCGTAGGTTTTTTTCTTCTGCTAATTTAAACACTTCACTAGCCTTTTCTAAATCCATCTCTAATAATAACTTGGAGAGTACTTTCAAGCCCACTTTCTTTTCTTCATGATCGCATTTTTCAAAGTAGCTCTTAAGATCTAAAGGCATATCATCATAAAAGCTTGTGTATTTAAGAGCCGTAGGCCTTTTTTGCATCAGGACTAAGTATGGAACCCAGTCCATGGATTCATAATTTTTCCCATATAATCTGTTGTGGCTAAGAATAGTTTTATAGTCTTCATTTAAAATATGCACTTTGCTATGAGTGATTTTTAACCATACTTCCTTGCCAGAAAATGCTGGTGAAATAGAGTAACTGTAATCTTTATCTAGTTTTACTTTGCCATAGGCATCAGCCTTTGCTTTTTCTAATCTATATACTTCATAGTCCTTCTTAGGGAGATCTTGGATTGTCAACAGTTTTTCAGACAACTTTTTTAAGGGTATTCATTCTGAATGTAGCTGGCGTTAAATAACCTAACGAGGAATGAAGTCGGTGATTATTAAACCAGTTCACATAATCAGCCAGTTCATATTGTAATTCCTCTAGCGTTTCAAATACCTTATATTTTACAAATTCCGTCTTTATGATTTTAAACGTTGCTTCTGCAACTGCATTATCATAAGGACATCCTTTCTTGCTAAGGGAGCGCTTTATATCAAATATTTTAAGGGTTTCGTCCAGAAGTTTGTTCTTGAATTCATTGCCTCTATCTGTATGAAATACCTGGATATTTTTCAAATTTGTATTTACACGTGCAAATGCCTTTGAAACTAGGTTAGCGTCTTTATTTTTACCTGCACTATATCCGATGATTTCACGATTAAATAGGTCGACAAGAACACATATGTAATTCCATTGATTTCCTACTCGTACATATGTTAAATCACTTACAACTACATTATATTGTGAACGATCATCGAATTCCCGTTTTACCAAGTTTTCTATTTGTGATTCGTTGCATTTATCTGCATATGGCCTAAACTGAGCCACTGTATACTTTGATACTAACCCTTCCTGCTTCATGATTCTTCCGATTCTGCGCCGGGAGACTTGATATCCATTGTCTCTAAGAACTGCTTTGATTTTTCTGGTGCCATAATTACTACGGCTTTCCTGAAAAATTTTCTTGATTTTGGAAGTTAGCTTAGATTCATACTGTTTTGGCTTTGATTCATAGTAATAACTACTTCTTGAAATTTCTAGGACCTTGCACATTGCTGATACTGAGTATTTGTGAGCATTGTTACGAATCACATTTACTTTCGTCCCATAATCAGCGCGGCTTGCTTTAAAATATCATTTTCCATTTCAAGCTGTTTGTTGCGTTTACGAAGTTCAATTAGTTCCTTTTGTTCTAGAGTAAGATTATCTTTTTCTTTGAAAGAACCACTAGTATCCGCCTGTTTGATCCATTTGTCTAATAAAGAAGAAGCAATATCGTATTCGCGGGTAATATTGCATTTGCGTTTTCCATTCTTATATAATTGTACTACTTGGTTTTTAAACTCATCCGTATAGGTACGGCGAGGACGTTTTTCAACAGACATGGGTGTAGCTCCTTTAATTTTATATTTTTATTGTACATGCCCTTAAATTATCTGTCCAATTAATTGTAGCCTATCCATCTCTCATCATAATTCTTTCTAACTCAAAGAGCTTAGAAATATAGGCATCTTTTTTGTAATGAGCTCTTTTCATGTCCTCGTCAGCTTTGACAAAAAGCTTCTTATTAAATTCATCAATACTATCAAACCTTGGTATTGGAACAAGAAAGTTTCTTCTATAATATCCAACCTTGCTTTCCACAGAGCCCTTTTCATGTCCGCTATTAGGATTACAAAAGTTATGTTCAAAGCCATAATGTAGGGCAAATCTCTCAAAACCTTCGGTTAATTTCCGTTTCCCTTGTTTTTCAATTTTACTTACAACTGGAGAAAGATTATCAAACCAAATTTTGTTGGGAACCTTGCCCATGTGCTTGAAAATACTCTGAAGACCTGTCAATAGACATTCTAGATTTTGTCCTTTAAATAGCTGCACATAGCCCGCATTGCTGTTTGGAAATGAAATATTAAGGTGAAAGCCTGATATCTTGGTTCCTTTTTCAAAAAACTCAACCTCTCCAAAGTCAACTTGGGCTTCCCCGCCAGGGTGATTAAGAGGAACATATCCCTCAGTATCATCATAAAGTTCTTTTTTTCTTTTCGATACATATTCACGTACCGTCCTATCCGATGCGCTAAAGATATCAGCATATTCTTCGCAGAGTCTGTCATAAATGCGTTTGGCAGTATGGCGTTGTTTGGGTTTTGCTTTTTTATCTTCAAGTAGCCACTGATCAATGATAGGCTTTACTTTATCTAGCTTTGTTGTACGTTTCTGTCTAATTTTAATGGGCTGATTAAAATCTTCTTTTTCTACGTATTTCTTGATAGTACTCCAATGATGTCCAGTTTTTTTAGCTACACTATTAATAGATTCTCCTTTATTTATACAACATTTTTTGATATACTTTTGTTGTTCCATTGTTAGCATCCTTTCACTTACCCCCTTTAGATTCGCAACTAAAAGGGTAATATTTTTTAGGACTGCTGGCAATGGTTTTTTCATTTTTTGATTCCTACAACAAGAAAATATATTTTTAAAATTTCCAGTTCTAGTTCTCTAATTTTATCTTGCCATTCTATCTAATTTAATTATGCCATAAACAATGTAAAAAGAAATTTGTCATTTTTTATTTATTAAACTTATCTTTAAATTATTTTTTTATCTTTGTAGATATTAATATTGTCTTTGTTCATAGTGAAAGTAGGGAATATTCTAGAAAAATGTTTTGAAAATGAAGGTACAAGTATTTTGTTATTTTATTGTGTAGGCTAAAGAGGATTATTTCTACGAACAAAAGTGGCAAGCAGGCATAAGGGTGACCACCTGATACTTTTGCTTGTTAGGGAAGTATGCACAATTCCACTGAAACGATGATAAATTATCGTGCTACGCCTCATAAATGATGCTATAAAATCTTTGTATCGTTGTAGTTGTTATCCCATATTTATTTTCGAGATTCTGGAAGGTAGGATTAGTTGTATTATAGAGATCAATTAGCATTCTTTTAAAATCATCATCATATCGTTTGCTGTATGATTTCATTTAGACACTTCCTTTCAGATATAAATATTATATCCTGATTCTCGTATCTATGCTTTTATACTAACACCAATTTGACCCCTAAAAATAGAGTGTTTTATAGATGACATTGTTAGAACTATACGTCTTACTATAGATAATATTTATACCTTATTATTTCTAAATAAACAAAGAACTAACCACTAAGTATAACCCCTCATGTCAAAGTAATGACATCAAAAAATATAAAAATTTGCTAAAGCTAAAATTACCATTGAACATGGCAAACAATAGATTTAGGGAAGATAAAGATAGATTAAATTTTCTCTAAGTTTTTATATATAGCCATAAAAAATAACAATAAAGGCCACAAAAAACTTAGCTTCCTCTCCCACTATACATGCGACGAATATGCTATAATAATGGCATGAACATACAGCATTGGTAAATTTTATTTGTGTATAGACTATTAATTATTGAAGATGATAAAAAAATAGCACAACAGATTCGCAAGTATTTAGAGAGTATGGGTATAGTGTGGATATTGCAAGTTCTTATGAAGAAGCAATTTATAAAATGAATAGCCTGTTCGATTTGGCTTTGCTAGATATCAATCTACCAGATAAAGACGGAACTAGCTTATTGGCTACCTTAAAAAATAAAGATATTCGGGTAATAATTACAACGGTAAAAAATGATGAAAGTTTCATTATTGAAGCATTAGATAGTGGGGCAGATGACTATCTAACCAAACCATTTAACTGAGGTATTTTAAGAGCAAGAATTGATGCTACTTTACGAACCTTACCCATTCGCACTGGCAATACAATTAAGTATAAGGAATGTGCTCTAGATTTAGATAAAGGTATTATTTGTTTTTTGGATGCCCCTTTTGAATTTACTGCACTTGAGTACGAGGTACTCTCTTTGTTTATTAAAAATCCACACAGAATATATACAAGGAACCAACTTTTAGAGCGTTTTTGGGAAGAACGTGAACAATTTGTCAACGACAATACGTTGACAGCCACGATAAAAAGAATACGAGACAAAACATCAAAATCGATTATTACCACTGTACGTGGAATTGGATACAGGATGGATTAATGTAATGATATATATCCTTTGGACAAGCAGTTTTATTACTCTATGGAATTATGAAATGGGGACAAAGAAAACGTATCGATGAAATTATGAAATTAATAAAACAATTAAACCGTGGTGATTATTCAATTCCTATGAAACAAGATGATTTTGCTATTTTAGAAGATGAGATATATAAGCTATTTTTAATGTTTGTAGAAGAAAGAGAACAGACTAAGAAATCGTCAGGTAGTTAAATTGAAAATTTAGAAAACATTTTTCATCAGATAAAGACACCAATTACAACTATGCTTTTGGATTTGGAACTATTGGAAATAGAGCAGGAAGGTTTACAAGAATTTCATGCTTTGAAATTACAATTGAAAAGATTGAATTGTTTAGTAGATATTTTATTGAAGTTGTCAAGCTTGGATGCACAAGTTGACAGAATGAATTTTAAAGAATTTTATGTTTACGAGTGAATAGACGATGCTTTTGATATTTTAAATCAAGAATTATGGTGCAATTTTTAATGTAAAATTCTACAAAGTCACCTAAATATCACTTTGGTTTTGTAATATTAGTATAGAACAAATAAAATCATTTTTTGTAGTGATTCTATTAAGTATAATATTGATGTTTATAATACCGATATTATCAGGACATTTACTCTAAAAATTTTATTTATCTATTTTGATTATCTAACTTTCATACTTTTCTCTGTATTAATCTACGGTGTTAATATTTTAATTCATCATAGTGCTGTAAATAAAATACTAAGTAGACCAGTTATTGAAGTGATTAAGTAATTCTAAGAAATAGGGACCCTAAAGTGGAATGAATATGCTTATAAGCTCCCTTTCAAATTAGGCCCATTAAACTATAGTGTCTAAGAAATGTATAGTTAGTATTAAAAAGGATCAAATTAATATTTTTGATTATGAAAAATTAGGAAGTGAAGATTTTGCAAATGAATTTATGGAATTTCTAAAAAAGGGGGGTAATAATGAATAGAAAAAAAGGTTTGAACAGATTCATGTGCTTGCTTTTAACGATAGTATTTTTATTACCTACGGGGACTATTATAAATGCTTTTTCCACAAGTGTAGGTATAAATAAATATGAAATGAATGCAGAACAAATAATTATACAAAAATGTATTATTACTGACAATGGAGAAGTTCAAGTACAAGCCTCAATTCCAATAGGGGGAAATTGGTGTGGGCCAGCTTATGGAAGCGGACCACCTATTGATTTACTAGACTAAGGATGTAGAGATCATGATAGATGCTATGGGGATAGAGGATATCCCAAATGTTCGTGTGATGATGGTATGTTAAAATATATTATAGACAATAAAGATAGAATGGCAGGCAGAAGCAAGCAGCTAATGCAATAGAGGCTTGGCTTCGAATAAAACTCAATAATCCTGGTGAAACTGGCGGGAATCTAAGCTGTGCGAGGTGATAAAATCTATGAATAATAAAAAAATAGTATCAAATAAAATGGAACAGAAAATGGAGACATTTTATACGTGGTTTAAACAGAGTAAATTATATCACCTAACTATATTTTTAGTTATATTTCTAGGTATATTATTTATTCCCACGGGGAGATTTATTGCCGATGTGTTTTATGGGGGACCATTTATTGCAGGACCTTATATAACACTGATACTAATGTTTATTGTATTTACTTTATATACAAATGTTTATTTATACATATTTTCGATAGCTTTATTTATATTTAGTTCACTAGTATCATTTGTTGGTATAGCAATGGGAAGTATAAATGGAAGTGAAGTATTAATATTTTTCTTACCCATAGTTGTATTTTTAATCATAAATATATGTATTGCAGCTTTCACATATAAATATAAAAAAAGAATTTATAAATAGAAAAGATTATAAATCTCCTTAAGAATACTTCTAATTACGCTCTGATAGTGAACTAAACAGAAATCGATTAGAAGGAACAGCAGTGTTTGTGCAAATTCAAAGATAAATATAGGGAAAAAGGCTAAGAATTAAGTCAACTAAATGACCAGATAAACTTAGCCTCTTTTCTTATACCTAAAAACAGAAAACAAGGATGAAAGTCTAGTGGTAATATCTCAACAGAATAATAATTAATATTTGAAAGAAATATCTACTTTTTCTTTAAAAAACACACTTTAATAAGCCTTAAGAAAACTACAATTTTTGAAGGCGTCGAAGGAACCTACTATCTACTAGTAGGTGGTATATAAACTTCGTTGGTACTCAGCAGCGGTGTTTGGTGATCCTGTGTTAGCAACAGCCATCATCGATCGACTTCTTCATCACTCTACAACCATCAATATCAAAGGAGACAGCTCTCGAATGAAAGAAAAGAAAAAAGCAGGATTCTATGATTAGTTGTATTGTAGAGATCGACTAGCATTCTTTTAAAATCATCATCATATCGTTTGCCGTGTGATTTTATTTAGACACTTCCTTTCAGATATAAATATTATATCCTACTTTTCGTGTCTATGCTTTTATACTAGCACCAAGTAGTTAATCCCATGAAAATAGAGCACTCAAAAAACTGCGTAATGCTTTTTCAGATAAGCTTTAGGAGGTTAAGATTATAGCCTCAGGGTTGGATAAGGTGAAAATAATCTCTACACGATGGAGGAACATGGGTAGATTTGTGTATTTTAGAATTTTTGTCATCGATGGTATCTGAGGAGGGCGAATGCTTCTATAACATATTTTTTACATAATATTTCATTTATTTCCTTAAGATAATCGCTAATAATTGGAGATAATATTATCATGAGGTGAATAAAATGAAATTATTTATACCGTATAAGGCATTTATTAATCCTAAAAGTATGGAATATGAAGTTGGTAAATTTGCTAGGGAACAATTAGAAAAATTAAATGTTCCTATAATTGAAGGAAGAACAGTTTTAATTGAAGGTGAATCTTCCATTGAAAATTATGTTAAAGCTAAGAAAACAATTTATCTAACTGTAAATAAAGAAAAAAAATTAAGACATTGTAGCCCATCGGCAGATTACCAATTCTCCTTATCGAGTTCATGCCCAGGGCATTGTGAATACTGTTATTTACAAACAACTCAGGGAGAGAAACCCTGTATGAAAGTATTCGTAAATATAGACGAGATACTGGCAGTTATCCAAAGGCATATAGATGAAAACCTGCCTAATATTACCTACTTTGAGTGTGGAAGTATTACGGACCCAATTGCTTTAGAACATCTAACAGGTAATCTTAAAAGATGTGTTGAGTTTTTTGCTAAAAGTGAAAATGGCAGACTTAAAGTGGTCACTAAATATGATCATATTGATTCTTTTTTAGATATAAATCACAATAAGCATACTAAATTTAGATTTAGTATAAATACTAAATACATAATAAATAAATTTGAGCATAATACCGCCAGCTTTGAAGAAAGAATAAAAGCTGCAAGAAAGATTGCACAAGCTGGATACCCGTTGGGATTTATTATCGCTCCAATTATGATATATGATAATTGGCAAGAGGATTATAAAGAATTACTGGATAAATTAAAATCTGAATTGGAAGGCTACGAAGAAAAAATTACATTTGAATTAATACAACATAGGTTCACGAATACAGCTAAGGAATTGATTCTTAAAAGGTTTCCTAAGACAGAATTAGATTTAAATGAGGAAAATAGACAATTAAAATGGGGACCCTATGGAAAATTTAAGCACGTTTATCCTAGAAAAAAAAGCGATGAGATAAGAGATTATATTGCTCAAATTATCAATGAAAATTTTTCAAATGCAAAAATTGAATATTTCACATAATAGTTATTCCGTTTTCTAATAAATAGGAATACACCATAAGGATACTAAGAAAGGAAATATAACAAATAAGGATATTTCTCAAGACATGTGGAGACGATCGCAAAATTTGAAAAGCAATCAGACATAAAAAATATCATCGTTGAAAGCCCTGGAGTATATATAGAATACTCCAGGGCTTTTGTATCAAGAATTATTATAATTTGCGTTACAATCATTTCTTATTCAAATCAACTAAACGAGATCTAAAAACTGGGAAATAGCACGTATGGTGTACTTTGCATAGACACATATTGTGAAATCATGCTTTATCTGGGATAATATATTTTCTTCTTACTATAAAAATGTTATGATGAAAAAAGAGAAATTGATATGAGGAAGCAATGATTTTTAATAATGAAATCCCCCTCATCGTTAGCAAGAAGGATGTTCGGCAGCGGGTTGCATAATGCTCATGTGTAAGACTTATGGCTTGATTTACAGTTCCAAATGAAAGAAAAGATGGAAAACAACAGTAAGCCAATAGCAAAACTGTAGGGTGAAAAATGGCGTTGGTGGCGGCTTCGGTCGCCCTGCTTTATGGTTGAAGCTATAATTCCAACTGTAGCTTCAGGCTTTTGGATGAATTATTAAATAACTTGTATTTCACAGAGGTGAGACATGGATATAAAAGACTTGGCAATATTTAAAACAGTAGCTTCTTTTGGGAATATTACTAAGGCTGCAGAACACCTAAACTATGCACAATCCAATGTTACCGCTAGAATCAATCAGCTGGAACAAGAATTGGCAGTAGATTTATTCATCAGAAACAGTCGAGGCGTAGTGCTGACTAATTCCGGAGAAATATTTTTGGATTATGCGAATAAAATAATTGGTTTACAAGATGAAGTGGTTAGTGTTTTGCACGATGGAACTCGAGGAAAATTAAAAATTGGGTTAATTGTAGAAGTAGCAGCAGTACGGTTACCTTATATAATGTGCGGTTTTAAAGAAGCCTGTCCTAATGTTGAGCTAGTAACCTATATTGAATCTACAGCGGCATTATTGGGCAAGATTTTAAACTATGAGTTGGATGGTATTTTTGTAGATGGACCTATAAAAAATGAGGAACTTGTTCAGGAAATTTGTATAGATGATGAACTTGTTTTAATTACAGGTCAGCAATTGTCAGATTCTCAAAATTTAGAATTAATTTGTAAAAATGATTTGATTGTAGCATCACAAAATTGTATCTATAAAAGAAAATTCGAACAGTGGGTTCAATCGGAGAATGTTCAATTACCAAGGTCAATTCAAGTTGGCACTTGGGACGGCATTTTTACTTCTGTTGAATTGGGTTTGGGTTTTTCGATTACAATACGATCTTTAGCTGAGAAATACAGTAAGTCGAATTCATTCTTTATTTATGAACTCCCTAAAGCGTATAATCAGAATCCCCTTGTTTTTTTAAGAAGAAAAGATAGGATAATGACAAGGACTTTTCAAACATTTCTGGATCTATCATCACAAAAAACGATTGCTAATAGCGGAAATCGTAATTTGTAATGAGAATTCTTTTGCTATACACTTACTTTATCAAATATGAAAAAGGAGTGTTAGTTATGAAGAAGATACAAGTTTATCATGTAGATGCATTTACAGATCAAATTTTTGGTGGCAATGCTGCAGGTGTAGTTCCCGAAGCGATGGGGCTGAATGAGCATGACATGCAAAAGATCGCAAGAGAGTTGAATCTTTCAGAGACTGCATTTTTATTTCCTTCTAATGACGAAAATTATGATTATGTGGTGCGTTATTTTACACCAAGTAGCGAGGTTGATTTTTGTGGTCATGCTACGATAGGTTTATCATGGGTTATGGCAATGGCGTATGGCTGGTTAGAAAAAGCCCCACAAATTAGATTGAAAACAAACATTGGTGTTGTTCCAGTTGAATGGTCTATGCAACAGAATAAACTAAATAGTGTTGTGATGACTCAAGTTGCACCTAAAACCAAACAATTTGAGGTAGATAAGGAAGAAATCTGTCGTGTAGTCGGGATTAATCCAAGGGACATCGATGATAAATATCCGATCAGGCTAGCATATACAGGAAATTGGCACTTATTAATTCCCGTAAAGGACAGCAAAGCAATCGATGCATCAGTACCCATATTAGAAGAATTAAAAGATTTAAATCTGAAGTGGAATATTACGACTACTCATTTGTTTAGTTTTAATAGTTTTGATGAGCGATATAAAATATATACAAGGGATTTTGCACCAGCAGTAGGGATCGCTGAGGATCCTGTTACAGGAGCGGCCAATGGCGCGTTAGCAGGATACTTAGTATTAGAAAATATTTTAGACTCAAAAACAGACCATGAATTTACAATTGCTCAAGGACATGCAACTGGAAGACCAGGAGAAGTAGCAATAAAAATTATTGCAGGGAAAGCTAATCCGACTATCAAGGTTGGGGGAAAGGCAGTTATTTCAATTCATGGAACTATAAATCTTTAATGAAGCAATCTATATGAACAGCTTACATAACTTGACAAAGTATCAAATTATGTAAGCTGTTCTTCTATATTTAAATGACAAGAAAAAGATTCATCTCGTTTTGCTTTCTCAATATTGTATTTATTCTTTTTCAAGGATATTATAAATACATTGGATTATGAATGCAAAGCAAAGAATGGATGAAGCGAGACTTTGATCTCGATATGGAATATTTCATAAAAAAATTTAATAGGGGTGTGAATCATGAATAGAAATAGTACTATAAAAATTGATGTGGAAAAATGCATTGGCTGTGGGCTATGTTGCAAAGACTGTCCGCTCCATGTGCTTGTACTGCAAAACGGGAAAGCCACAATGATGGCTGAGAAATGTCTTGAATGTGGCCACTGCGTTGCCATATGTCCAAAAGACGCTTTTACTATGAGGGGATATGATATGCAGGAAGTCAAAACATATGATAAAAACATCTTCGGTATTGATGAGGATATTCTTCTCAACACAATACAGTTCAGGCGTTCGGTAAGGCATTATAAGGATAGGCAGGTAGAAAAGGAAGTAATCAAGAAAATCATAGAAGCAGGACGATTTACTCCTACTGGAAGTAATAAGCAAAGGATAAGATATATTGTTGCACAAGAAAGCATTCCTATGTTAGAAAATGAGGCGTTGAAAACATTTCGAAAGTTGAAGCGTCTGCTGGAAATTGTGGGAAAATTTGTTCAGCTTCCTTATGACGTAAGTGGATATCAATTAGAACCAGGCTTCTTTTTCCATGGAGCGCCAACGGTCCTCTTTGTTATTTCGGATGATGATGTGGATGCTTCACTTGCATCGATGAGCATGGAATTGATGGCCGAGGCCATGGGGCTTGGCACGCTGTATGTAGGCTTTTTTACAGTGGCGGCAAAACACAACAAAAAAATTAGAAAAGAGCTTGGTCTTACAAAAAAAGAAAAGGTGGTGACCTGCCTTGCAATGGGATATGCCGATGTTCAATATATGCGGACGGTTCCCAGAAAAAAAGCTGAGATTGAATGGCGATAAAACCAGATAGTAAGGCGAATATATAAGAATATAAGTTCACCATAGAACCATTTGCTATAGTCGCCAAGATTTGAAGCATATCTCGGCGGTTTATGTGAGATTTTCTAATAATAAGGTAGAGAATGGAACATAACATAATTAATAAGTTAAGTATGGTTCCAATCTCTAAATTAAATAATTCTGTAAAAATCAAAGCGAATGCATTGTGCATACTTTGACCAATTCCCCCCTTGATTTACAGAGAAGTGCCTCGGTCAAGCATCAGAAATGCGGATACGGAATATAAAATTTTTTTCGTATATTGTGGAATCATATTTCACCTCGTATGATGTATTTTCTTCTTACTACAGAAATGATATGATGAAAAAAAGAATTGGATATGAGAAAAAAGAAATGAAGTAGAAAGAATTTATTATTAGATGTTATAGGAGGTTATCATTATTAAAAACAAAACATTATTAATCCCTGTATTAATTCTGATATGTCTTTTTCTTATAATAATTAATCAGTACTTTATAACCTTATATGATTTATCTGTAATTGATTATATAAAACTTTCAATGCCTTTGACTATTGAAGAGCAGGATTATCTAAAAAACAGGGCACCATTGACCTTTGCATCAGATTCCAATGCACCCCCATTTGCATTTCTTGAGGGAGATACCAAACAATATAGTGGTCTGGTACTTGACTATGTAAGAGCCTTATCTATACAGCTTGGTACAGATATACAATTTATCCCTATGACATGGGAAGAGGCAGTTAAAAGCGTGGTAGATAAAAAAGCAGATATGTGTGATATGTTTCCAAGTAAAGAGAGAAAAAGAAGTATGATATTTTCAAATGCAATCTATGAAATTCGAGGGATTGCTTTGGTCAATAAGAATTCAAAGATAACGGGAATTTCCACGCTTGATGAGGAGCTGGTGATAGCGATTCCATCGGGAGACTATGGAATCGAGTACATACAGAATCATAATTATAAGGTGAAAATAGTTGAGATAGGGAATATTAGGGAGGGAATTAAACTATTACTGGATGGAAAAGTAAATATGGTGATTGGTGATGAGCCTGTAATTTTACATCAAATAAATGATATGAATGTAAACGGTGCTGTAGAGGTATTGCCTGAGGTACTATATGAACAGGACGTGTGTATAGCAATTCACCCTCAGAATAAAATATTAAAGACCATAATGGATAAGGGGATTCTTCAATTAAAAAGGTCTCATTATATTGAAAAGATTCAACAAAAATGGTTTGGGCTTTCAGCCACTATTTCTAAAAATAAGATACCAACCAATCTTTTAACGACAGTACTTGTGCTTATTCAATTATTAATATTAGGAATAATAGGTTTTATTTTATGGACTTCAACACTTAAAAATAAAATAGATGAAAGGACAGCAGAGCTTACAAGAAGTAGAAATGATTTAATTAATATGCTGAACAGTCTTGATGATGCCATAGCGGTGGTTCTAGATGATGAGGAATTACTTAATGCTAATGATGCATTTAAGCAGCTATTTAATAAGAAGGGAGACACACACCTTAAATCGATTTTGGATTCTGGTAAGGAAAGTGATGAATTTATACATCAAGGCAGGTATTATGTTTATAAGGTAATCAACATGGAACAGGAAAAGGGCGCAAAACTTTTATCAATAAAGGATATTACGGATATAAAAAGCAGTCAGGTACAACTAATTCAGCAAAATAAGATGATCGCAATTGGTCAGCTGGCATCAGGAGTAGCTCATGAGATTAGAAATCCTCTGGGCATTATAAGAAATTATAATTATCTTTTGGAATCACGCCTTAAAGGTAAGGACAGCGTAATCGATAAATCCATAATTTATATTAATAATGCAGTTGAAAGGGCGGGAAGTATTGTAGATGAGCTTCTAAATTATACAAGAGTGTCAGAAGACAAGAAATGCTTAATTAATATAAAAGGCCAGATTGAATCAGTTCTTACATTGGAATCAGCCACATTAAAAATGAATAATGTTATAGCAACATTTGATTGTGGAGAAGACCTTAATATTAAAATGCACCGTTACTCACTTCATCATATTTTATTAAATCTTATTGATAATTCTATAGATGCAATGCCTGAGGGAGGAGAAATTAATATCATTTGTACCAACAAGAAAAAGGCCATTGAAATAGTATTTTCAGATACGGGTGAGGGAATCTCTAAAGAATCACTGGAAAATATATTTCACCCTTTCTACACTACCAAGAATGTAGGGAAGGGCATCGGGCTTGGAATGTATATCGTGTATAATGAGGTTCGTAAAAACGGTGGAGAGATTCGGGTAGAAAGTCAATTGGATAAAGGAACAACTTTTTTTATGGAGTTTCCAATTAAGGAGGAAATTTTAAATGCAGGGATTTAGGATATTAATAGTAGATGATGAGAGCGAATTCAGGGACTTTTATGAATTAATTTTAGGGGACAAGGGTTATGAGGTTTATACCGCATTTTCAGGAGAAGATTGTCTACAAATGGTGGAAAAAAATCCTGTGGACCTTGTAATAACAGATCTCAAAATGACGGGCATTGATGGTATTCAGCTTCTGGAGAAATTGAAGGATACTGTACCAGAGTGTGCTGTAATAATTATTACAGGATATGGGACTGTGGAAACAGCAGTGGAGGCAATACGTAAGGGGGCATTTGGTTACTTTATAAAGGGTCATAACCCAGAAGAATTAATTATAGAAATTGAGAAGTTGGTAAAGATGAGGAGTCTAGAGGCTTCCAATAAAAGGATGTCTGAAAAACTTACTAAGGAGCAATGGCATTTAGATACAAAGAGCGATAAATTTAGGAATGTGCTTACATTGGCTGAAAAAGCTTCAGAGAGTATGGCCAATGTGCTAATTTATGGTGAGTCTGGAACGGGGAAGGAGGTTCTCGCCAATTATATTCACCAGCTAAGTGAGGAAAAAAATAATCCTTTCATCGATGTTAACTGTCAAGTATATTCAAAAAACACCATAGAGTCAGAGCTTTTTGGGCATGAAAAGGGAGCCTTTACAGGAGCTATCGAAAGAAGAATTGGAAGATTTGAGGAAGCAGCAGGAGGCACATTATTCTTAGATGAGATCGGTGAACTTACACCGTATGTACAGACCAAGCTCCTAAGGGTGTTGGATACCAAGAGTTTCGAAAGAATGGGAAGTAATAGAAAGATATCGGTAGACTTTAGACTGATTTGTGCAACACATAGGAATTTGGAAGAGGAAGTGATTAATAATAACTTCAGAGAAGATTTATTATATCGTATCAACACTTTAGTCATTGAGATTACGCCATTAAGGGAACGTAAAGAAGATCTGCCAGATCTGATAAGGTACTTTTTTATAAAGTATCAGAATGAAATGAAGAAAAAAGAAATAGAAGTTAGCAACAAAACCATGGACTTTTTACTGAATTATGATTATCCAGGTAATATTCGTGAACTAAAGAATATTATAGAGAGGATAGTTGTTCTCAACGATGAGGACTTGATCCACAGGCATATTTTATCATGCATGGGACAAGGAGTGGGAAAGCAGGATAAATTATCTGAATCAAGTTGTAGGAGCTATACGCCAATGAGTCTGAGGGATTTTAGAAAGGAAAAAGAAAGAGAACATATCATTTCTACAATTCATTATTGTAATGAAGATCTTGACCAAGTGGCAGAGATACTTCAAATTACCAGAAGACAGCTCTATAATCTTTTAAAAGAAATTGAAAGGTAATGGATTGGAAAGAAATTTCAAAAAAATCGGAAAAATATTTCCTTTTAACGATTTACAACCCTTGATAATTTTTTAACTATTCAATCAATTCAACAAAAGATTCGATTTTTCTTCTTTTTTCTCTTTGGCATAGGAATTGCTTTAATATATGTCAAAACAATAAGGAGGTAGAAAAATGGAATCAATTTACAAATTGAATGATATCTTGAATGAACTGGTGTGGGGACCTTATATGATAGGTCTTATACTGATTACTGGGATTATACTAACGATAAGATTAGGATTTCCCCAGGTAGCAAATTTCAAGTATATTATGAAAAACACTTTAGGTAAGATGTTTTACAAGTCAGAAGAAGGTGAAGGTGATATTTCATCTGGACAAGCGGGTCTAACAGCTATAGCAGCGGTTGTAGGTACTGGTAATATTGCAGGTGTTGCAACTGCGATTGCAATGGGTGGTCCTGGAGCGATATTTTGGATGTGGGTTTCAGCATTCTTTGGCATGGCTACAAAGTTTTCAGAGATTGCTCTAGGTATTAAATATCGTGAAAGAAGAAAAGATGGTACCTTTAGCGGTGGGGCCATGTATTACCTTGATAAGGGGTTAAATAGCAAGTTTTTAGCATACTTTTTCAGTGTGATGGTAATTATCACCTATTTTATAGTGGGAGCAATAGTGGATACAAATTCTATGGTGCTTTCTTTAAATGAACAATGGGGAATTGAACCTTTGGTAAGTGGTATAGTTTTAGCAATCCTTGCAGGTGTTGTAATACTTGGTGGTATTAAGAGAATGGGACGTGTTTGTGAAATAATTGCTCCTTTTATGGGCGGCCTTTATATTTTGACAGGAATTGCAATTTTGGTCTTAAATATTACACACGTTCCTGTAGCAATAGGAACCATTGTTAAAAGTGCATTTACACCAATGGCTGCTACAGGGGGATTTGCTGGTTCTGCATTAGCTACCACAGTCAGAATGGGATTTGCAAGGGGGATGTTCTCCAATGAGGCTGGTCTCGGCAGTTCACCGATTATTCATAGTAGCGCCAGAGTTACGCATCCAGTTGACCAAGGGATCTGGGGTGTTGCAGAGGTGTTTGTGGATACAATTCTTATCAGTTCAATAACAGGTATTGCAATAATTATTTCTGGAGAATGGACAACGGGTGTATCTGGTCCAGCACTCACAATGAGAGCATTTAATAGCTTGTTGCCAGGTAATATAGGTAGTTATATTGTAATGGCCTCAGCTATTTTATTTGGGTACTCCTGTCTAATCTCTGCTAATTTCTATTGTGAAAGAGCAGGGGAATATATGTTTGGACCTAGGGTAATTCTACCGATTAGAATATTGTGGGTTATTTTTATAGTTATAGGATCAGTTGGAGGACTAGAGTTTGTATGGGCACTTGCTGACACAGCCAACGGTCTGATGTCAATACCAAACCTTATAGCTCTTATTTTATTAAGTGGTACTGTATTGAAATTAAAGACAGAATATTTTGAGATGCATGATGAAAAATTAAAAGGAAAGAATTAATAAAAGTTGGGTGTGCAAAAGCATACCCAACTTTTTTTAGTATCCAGATCATTGGGTGGATATTGATCAGCTGAATAAATTTGCAAAAACTGCAGAAAAATAGATTATTTAGTATTGTGCTAACGAACATCATATATAAAACCATCACTAGGTAACAGTCCTTCGACAACACACTCCCTACATATATTATACCATTATTTGTATATTATAGATAGACTACTTTTTTTATAGTTTCTACACTATAATGTTATACATAAATCTAAAAATAGAAGAGGTGGATTATTATGAATAATAAACAGGATATCTTAGATAATGGACCTTTCTTTCATGGTACTAAAGCAGAACTAAAAATTGGAGATTTATTGGAGCCACAACACTTATCAAATTACCAAGATAAAAAATCCAATTATATATATTTTACAGCAACATTAGATGCTGCTAAATGGGGTGCTGAATTAGCAATATCTGTATCAAAGGAAAGAATTTATCTTGTAGAACCATTAGGTGATTTTGAAAATGATCCGAACTTAACGGACAAAAAGTTTCCTGGAAACCCTACACGTTCCTATCGGTCTAAATCTCCTTTGAAAATAATAGCTGAATTAGGTTCATGGGAAAGACATACTGACGAGGAAATAAATCATATGCTTACATCTTTAAAAAAGTTACGAGAGCAAGGAAAGGCTATTATATACGATTGATCCTGAGAGAGCCTTTTCAACTGTAAATATAGGATTCCATCAGACCTAATATAAAAAAGATCAAGAGAAAATCTTGGTCTTTTTTATATTAGTAATGTCTTTTAAAGTTTGAAAAAATACGTTGACATATAAATTAGATTGTGATATTAATATATAGACCGACCGTCAGTCTATAAGGAGAAGAGGGAAATTATGAGAGTTATAAAAGAGTATGATGAAAGAAAAAAAGAGATTCTTGATACGGCTGAAAGGCTATTTCGTATAAAGGGATACGATAAATGTACCATCATGGATATAATTAAAGAAGTTGGAATTGCAAAGGGTACTTTCTATCATTACTTTAAATCAAAAGAAGAAGTTTTAGATGCAATTGTGTTGCGATATGTAGATATTGTTAGGAATAATGCTGAAGAAATACTTCTAATAGAAAATATCAATCCAGTAGAAAAGCTTATGCGTGCATTTATGGCTATGCAGGTAACTAATCAGATTGACAAAGACTTGCTTGACAACATGCACAGGGTTGAAAATGCTCTGCTTCATCAAAAAGCATTAAATCAACTAGTTACAACAATGACTCCAATACTGGTAAAGGTTATTGAAGAAGGAATAGAAGAGAAAGTTTGGAGCTGTAAGTATCCTTTGGAGTATATGCAAATTTTTCTAGTAGCATCATTGACATTAACGGATGAAGGAATTTTTGAGTTGGATTCTGATTCCCAGATGAGTGTTATGGCTGCAATGATATCAATGCTGGAAAAAATGTTGAATGTACCTGAAGATTGTTTTATGAAGTTATTTATAGAGAACTTCGGGAAAATGTAAATATATTGGGGGAAAAGAAAGGTAGAATATTATGAAAGAATTTATAATTATTTGGATTGGACAGTTAATTTCTAGTATAGGCAGTGGGATGACTGCATTTGCTGTTTCAATTTATGTTTATCAAAGTACAGGAAGCGCAACATTGGTATCTTTAGCAGCACTTCTTGCCTTTCTACCAACAATTCTTTTGAATCCTGTTGGAGGAGTTTTAGCGGATCGATATGATAGAAGGCTTATGATGATATTAGGGGATTCTCTTTCTGCATTGGGACTTCTTTTTATGCTGATTAGCATACAGACTGGTCATAGGGGATTAATGCCCATATTTATAGGTGTTACCATAAACTCTGTATTTGTATCTTTGCTTGAACCTGCTTATAGGGCCACAGTTACAGATATTATCTCAGAGGAGAATTATGCAAAGGCAAGTGGTTTAGTTCAAATTGCAGGAACATCTAAATATCTTATATCACCATTTATTGCAGGACTTATACTTACTGTTTCAGACATTAGGGCAATTTTAATCTTTGATATAGCAACGATTATTATAACTGCCTTTGCTGTTGCATCGGTAAAAAAAAGGATAGCGGTTGTAAAGCCTATTACCCATAACTTTAATTTTTTTAAAGAATTTGAGGCAGGAGTGAATAGTATTACCAGTGATAGAGGGGTTAGAAGCTTGGTAATACTTATGACATTCATGTGTTTCTTTATAGCTTTTATTCAAACATTGATGACACCAATGATTTTATCTTTTGCTGATACCAAAAAACTTGGAATTATGGAATCTGTAAGTGCTGTTGGTATGTTAACTGGCAGTATTATTATTGGCATTTTAAATATTAAAAAAAATCATCCTAAAATTCTTATGGTATCTTTAATGGCAGCAGGAATCTTTATGGCATTGGTAGGCACAACAACTAATATAACGTTTATTGTAGTTTCCTGCTTTTTATTTTTCACAGCACTCCCATTTGTTAATACCTGTGCAGATGTATTGATTCGTATGAGAATACCAAATGATGTACAGGGAAGGGCATGGGGAATGATAAGTGTTATTACTCAATCAGGTTTTGTTATGGCATATGCAGTATGTGGCGCATTAGCTGACTATGTGTTTGGCCCTATGCTTATGGAAGGAGGAATATTTGCAGGAAACATCGGACAATTAATTGGAACTGGAGAAGGACGTGGGATTGGATTTATGCTCATTATTGCTGGAATTCTTATGTTTGTATTCGCATTTATTTTTGGCTGGAAGAAAAGTATTTATGAAATGGAAGGGAGCATTAGATGAATTGGCTGATAGTTAAAAATGATTTTAAAAGAAATAAAATAATGAACATTGCACTGCTATTATTTATGATGTTTTCTGCATGTCTTACGGTTTTGTCAGTTATTATGGCAGCTCAAACAATTACATCTATTTCTAACCTATATGGGACGGCACAACCACCACATTTTTTACAAATGCATAAAGGCAAAATTGATCAGGAACAAATAGATGATTTTATGTTAGGTTATTCTGGTATTACCTATTTCCAAACAATTAAAATGATCAATGTATATGGTGAAGATATTACTGTTGTCAATGATGGAAAAACATTCAATCTATCTGATATACGCCTGGACATAGGGTTAGTAAAGCAAAACGAAGAAAAGGATTTGCTTTTGAACGCTAAGCATGAAAAAGTAGAATTGCAGGAAGGGGAAATAGGGGTTCCGGTTATTCTAAAGGGAATGCACCCTATAGAAATAGGCGATAAAATTATTTTGAATTCTAATGGAATTTCAATGGAATTTGTAGTAACTGAATTTATTTTGGATGCTCAGATGAATTCTACAATGGCATCTTCCACAAGGTTTTTATTAAGTGATGTAGATTATGGAAAAATTGAAGACAGCGTTGGAGAAAATGAATATCTCATAGAGGCATACTTTAAGGATACAAGTGAAGCTTCTAATTTTCAAACAGCTTATGAAAATGCCAATTTACCTCAAAATGGTCAAGGGGTAACTTATGCTATGATTTTTATTCTAAGTGCCTTAACAGACATAGTTACTGTATTTGTAATGCTTTTAGTAAGTTTACTATTAATCATTGTGTCATTTATATGTGTTAGGTTTACAATCATGGCTTCTTTAGAGGAAGAAATTCGTGAAATAGGAACAATGAAAGCCATAGGAATTCCATTTTTAAATATTAGAAATATTTATCTGAACAAATATAGGTTGTTGGCCGTACTTGGAGTTATAATGGGGTATATCTTGGCATTTTTTATGAGCGGTATTTTTACAAATCATATTAGTACGACATTTGGCAATATGAAAATATCTAATCTTGCAGTAATTTTATCTCTCGTAGTAGGATTTATTGTGTATTTCCTAATAATTGTTTATTGTAAGGGTGTATTAAAGAAACTAAAAAGAGTAACTGTTGTTGATGCACTCACAATGGGAAATGGATTTGATAAAGATTCAAAAAGTATAAGGGATGGACTGTATAAATCCAAAGCATTACCTGTAAACTGGCTTTTAGGAACGAGAGAGGTATTTTATGAATTTAAAAATTGGATAATTATTTATGCAGTCTTGATAATTGCTGTATTAATGATTCTTATCCCTGTAAATTTATTAAATACATTTGAATCCCCTGAATTTATAACCTATATGGGAAGTTCTGTAGAGGATATACTTATTGAAGTTGAAAATGGAGAGAGATTAGAAGAAGGATATGAAAAGGTAAGAAGTGTTTTAAAAAATGATCGCTCAATAAAATATTTTTGGGAATATAGAAGAGTCCGTGTAAATACTTATGATTCAGATGATGAGCAAATGAATTTGTATATTGATTGTGGTATTAACTCCGGAAACCAACTAAAATACCTTAGTGGAGCTGCTCCTAAAAAAGAAAATGAAATTGCCATATCTTATTTTAATGCGGACAAGATTAGAAAGAACCCAGGGGACAAGATTGTACTAATATTCGACGGCAATCAAAAGGAATTTGTTATTTCAGGAGTTTATCAGGATGTTACCAGCGGAGGATTTACAGCAAAATCTACATATAACTTTTATGGCTTAGACTCTGAAAAATATTCTTTTTCAGTAAATCTTAAAGATGAAGCAAACATTGAAAAAAAAGCGAAGGAATGGTCTGAAATCTTGGGAGTCGGAATAACCGTTGACCCCATGGAGGATTTTATAAACCAAACATTGGGAGGCGTTTCCAGACAGCTTAAGATTATTGTGATCTCAACTGCCGTAGTTGGAATAAGCATAGCTGTAATAATAACTGTATTGTTTTTAAAGCTACGCCTTGCAAAGGACTTGTCTGAAATCGCTGTCTTAAAAGCTATAGGATTTTTTGAAAGAGATATTCAACAGCAGTACATGATAAAGACAGGGGTTGTTTCCATAATGGGAATATTGTCCGGAATCCTATTAAATAATTTAATAGGAGGAAAGATTGTCAATACTGCCTTAAGCATTGCAGGAATAGGTATTAGGGAGGTTCAATTAATTTCAAATTCTTTCGTTGAATTTGTCTTGTGCCCTGTAATATTAATGGGATGGATACTAATTGTAACAGCAATTTTAATGAAAACTATAAAAAAATATAATATTATTTCTATTATTAATGAATAGAAGGAGAAACTATGAAAACCATTTTAGAGGTAAAGAATTTATGTAAAAGCTTTGGAGAGACACAGGTTTTAAATAATATAAATTTAAAGGTCAATGAGGGTGAGTTTGTAGCAATCATGGGGCAGTCTGGATCTGGTAAATCCACGATGCTATATAATATAAGTGGAATGGATAGACCTACTTTTGGCAATGTGTTCTTAAGTGGTGAAGATATTTCAAAGGTAGATGAAGACCAATTAAGCAGTATAAGGTTAAATAGAATGGGTTTTATTTTTCAACATTCCTATCTTTTAAAAAATTTATCTATTCGTGACAATATAGTTCTTCCAGGATTTAAGTCAGGTAAGTATTCCAGAGAAGAGATAAATAAAAATGCTGAAGCAATAATGAAAAAGATTGGAATTATAAGTGTTGCAAACCATGATATAAAAAAGGTATCCGGTGGTCAGCTACAACGTGCAGCAATTTGTAGAGCACTTATTAATCAGCCGGATATTTTATTTGGCGATGAGCTTACAGGGTCTTTAAATAGTAGTGCTACAAAAGAGGTTATGGATAATATTAATAACATAAATCGAGAAGGTACAACTGTTATCATTGTAACCCATGATGCAAAAGTGGCAGCCAGGGCTAGCAGGGTGATTTTCATTGTGGATGGCAGTATTAATGATGAGCTAGTGTTAGGAAAATATAATGGAAACGAAGATCATTCATTTCGTGATAGAAAACTAACACAGTGGTTGGAGAAACAAGGATTTTAGATGAGGATAATATGAAGAATCTATGGAGCAATTTACTAGCTACTAATAAGAATTTAGAAATATAAAAGGATTGTATGTTAAAATAGATCAACGGTCTTCTAGGTTTTTAACTAAATATTGAAGTGTGTTTTATGTTCCCTCAGACTGATTGGTTTGGGGGAACTTTTATTTAGGAGATCTAATTTTTACGCAAATAGATAATTAACTTTCTTGTTGATACTTATGTAACGTCATAGCCTATGATTGAGATTGCTATAAGTGGCATCACATTTTCATTTGAGCGGCAAGAAGATGGTTTTAATGCAAATAATTATACACGACGCGTTAAATTTATGTGAAGAAATGCTTTATTACTGCTTATTAGTGTTGCAATAATACATGATTGCCTGATAAACAAATTCCCTCAAATCTTTATCACTGAATTGCTTGAAATAGTTTTTCCATCGCTGATCAGATTTAGAGGTATTAGCAATACATTTCAAAATTTCTGTATCACAACTCATATTCTGCTCTAGGTAACTTTTCCATTCTACAATTAACTCCTGGACTTGGTTAGAAGAAGGTAGGTTATGAATTTGATTTGCTAATTTTTTAAATACTTTTTCCATATTGCTTGCAAACTCATAAGATAAATTTTCTTTTTCCTGATCAGAAAATTTTTCTAGGTTTTTCTCATATTCTTTGTATTTTTCTGTTTCACCATATACTATTTTGGCTTCACGGCTATATTGTTCCTGTAATGGCAAAATTGGTGAGCTATTAAAGATATTCAAATTAACTATTTCTTTTCCAGATATATATTCTTCTAAGGCATTAATAATTGTACCTAAGCGCTGCTGTTTTGCTAGCAAGGTTTGATGATGCAACTGTAAAATTTGTAACTGTTGTTCTTTGGATAGTTGTATAATATCTGATATTTCTTTTAAAGACAAATCCATTTCTTTTAAAAATAAAATAGTTTGAAGTCTTTCCAAATCTTCTCTTCTATAAGTTCGGTAACCATTATTCAATAAGCGAGTTGGTTTTAATAAATTTATTTTATCATAGAAATGTAATGTTCTGGTAGTGACACCAGTGATACGTACAATATCTTTAACTGTAAAAAAATTTGTTTTCATTTCAAAGCTCCCCTAATCCCTTAATAGTATAAGATGGGTGAAAATTTATCTGATGCTCAGTAAATCAATTGCCCATGATATCCATCTAACTTCCCCATTTTTGTATTATATAATACTCTATAAGCTGAAGCTAGAAGATTCTCTAGGCGATGAACAAAATTTGCACTTGACTATGACGTAAAGTCATAGTGTACCATAGATCTGTAATGATAAACCAATATGACATTGAGAACAGATTGGATGATATACTCTATGTTTTAATACGGTATTCATCCTGAAAAGCAGACGGGTAAATTGAACTTTTATGAAAGGAAATAACATATATGAACAATACACTGATTGTTTTTTACTCACTTTTTAGAAATACAGAAAACTTAGCCTTAGAAATAGCAATACAGACCGATGGTATCTTAAGGGAATTAATTCCGGATAAGAATTATTCTTTTGATTATAATACAGCTACCAAAGAAATAAGAAATCAAATTTGCCGAGGATTTTGCCCTAAGTTAATATCTGGAAATGAGTCAATAGAAGATTATCAGACAATATTTATAGGTTCTCCAAACTGGCTTAAAACATTAGCACCCCCAGTTTTAAGTTTCCTTAGATCACATGATTTCACAGGAAAAACAGTAATTCCATTTTGTACCCATGGAGGCGGCGGATTTGGTCAAATTGAAAATGATATAGCTAGAGAATGTTCAAAATCCACCATTCTACCCGGTATTGCTATAAATGGTACTGCTGGACCAAATCAGGTTACAAATTGGCTTAAGGCAATTGGGTATAAGTAGTAGGATAGTTATCATCAGTAGTATATGCCATACTTTTCAGCGATTTAATGAATTGGCAGGTAAGTTACGCTTATAGAATTCTCAATTTATGGTATGCTGTATATAACATAATAAATTAAAAAGGAGTGATGAGATAATGGAACAACGTAAGTTAGTATTATTTATTGCTTCAACTTTAGATGGGTACATTGCAACAAAAGATCATAACTTGAATTGGCTCTTTAACGTTGAGGGTGAAGGTGATAACGGAATATCAGAATTTTATAATACCATCGATACGATCATGATGGGGAGAACTACTTATGATTGGCTTATGGCACATGAAGATGTTTTTCCATACAAAGATAAGGCATGCTATATTTTTTCTAGGGCACCAAGGGAAGATACGGAATATGTAACTTTTGTCAATAAAGATATCGTTTCATTCTCCAAGGAACTAAAAAACAAAAACGGAAAAAATATTTGGCTTATGGGAGGCAGTGAATTAATTTCCGATTTTATCCTAGAGAAATTAGTTGATGAAGTTATAGTCACTATTGCGCCTGTTTTGTTGGGCAGTGGTATTCCTTTATTCAGGGAAAATAATGTTCAAACACTTTTAAGATTGAATAGCATAAACCGATTCAATCAATTTGTAGAACTTCGCTACGAAGTTATAAAATAAGCCATACTGCTTCATTGTCAATTGGCATAATAAAGGTAGTGCTCAAGAGTATAGATTTAGAGTAGAAGACTTTAACGTAATATTTAGTGAAGATGATGGAAACCTAACTCTAATGATTATTGAAGCTAAGTCAAAAAAAGCGGTATACTATTTAGGAAGAAAGCTATAGAAAAGTTTAGATAATTGAGGAGGTTGGCATTTGGCAAAGCAATACACAAAAGAGATGATTCAAGAAAAATTTATAGAGATGCTAAATGAGCGTCCGCTTAATAAAATTACGGTGAAGGATATTGCTGAAATATGTGAAATCAATAGAAATACATTCTATTATTACTATACAGACGTATATGCACTTTTATCAGAGATCTTTCAGACAGAACTTCAGACAGTGATCGATGAATACAGTGATACCCTTTCTTGGGAAGAAAGCTTTATAGTAGCTGCCAAGTTTGCTCTGGAAAATAAAAGAGCGATTTATCACGTATATAATTCTATGAGAAGAGAGGATGTCGTAAATTACATATATAATGTATCCGGCAATGTAATGAGCAGATATGTTGAGAGGGTAAGTGATGGAATTTTAGCATCCTCTGAAGATAAACGACTGATAGTTTCTTTTTACCAATGTGCCTTGACTGAAATGGTAGTCCGGTGGATTGCCTCTGGAATGAAGGAACATCCGGATACTATCATTAGAAGAGTAGGGGAGCTCTTTGATGGAAACATTGAATTATCCCTTAAAAGAAGTGAGAAACTGAATAAAAATTAGGCATATGAATCATCATGCCTATAAACTAGACAAATAAACCGTAGTGTTGGATATTCTAACACTACGGTTTATTTATCTAATGAAAAGGATATGGGAAAGATTTATTATAGATTTATAGAAAGCAGGCCTGCTAAATATTTAAGAAAGAGGAGATAATTATGAAATTAAAAACATTTGATAATAGACTTAAGCTTACAAATGGAACTTATCATTCTTTAGTAAATGCAAGAAAACCAAAGGGAATAGAAGATAAAAAAGCTTATTTAATTGGTACAGGAATTGGTGCTTTGGCTGCGGGCTGCTTCTTAATACGTGATGCCCATATGGCTGGAGAAAAGATTACATTTTTAGAACAATTAGATATTCCAGGTGGATCTTTAGATGGGGCAGTTCGCCAAAATGCAGGTTATGTAGCACGTGGTGGACGTGAAATGGGACATTATTTTGAAGTGTTATGGAATTTGTTCAGTTCATTACCCTCTACAGAAGATCCTAGTATGACTGTATTGGATTATTTCTACTATACAAATTATGATGATCCAAACTCTAGCAATTGCCGTATTACTAAAAACCGTGGTGAACGCTATGACAATGGGAAATTTAATTTAGGCCAAGAGTTGGCAATGGAGTTAGCCACCTTTGTAATGATGTCAGATGAGAGTCTGGAAAATAAAACGATAGAAGATATATTCTCTGAAGAACTTTTAAATAGTGATTTCTGGACATATTGGAGAACAATGTTTGCTTTTGAAAACTGGCACAGTGCCTTAGAGATGAAACTATATATGAATCGTTTTATCCATCATGTTGGAGGACTGCCAGACCTTTCAGCTTTACAGTTTTCCCGTCATGACCAATATACTTCCTTTGTAAAGCCAATGGTTAAATATTTAGAAGACCATGGTGCTAAGTTTGAATATGGGATTACCGTTGATAATGTTGAATTTTCAATTACAGAAGAGAAAAAAGTTGCTAAGAAAATCGTTGCAAGAGATAAAGCGGGGAATGATGTTTCCATTAATCTAACAGAAAATGATCTGGTATTTATAACAAATGGCTCTATGACTGAAGGCTCTGGATATGGGGATGACAATACGCCAGCTCCGTTTAACAAAGAGGCAGGTGGATGCTGGACACTATGGAGAAATATAGCTGAGCAATCAGATGAATTTGGAAGGCCAGATAAATTTTGCACAGATCCAGAAAAGTCCAATTGGGAATCTTGTACAGTAACTTGTCATGATGAACGTGTTCCTGAGTATATTGAAAAAATTACAAAGCGTTCACCATATGGTGGACGTACTGTAACAGGGGGGATCGTTACAGCCTTAGACTCTTCATGGTTAATGAGCTGGACAATAAATCGTCAAGAACAATATTATGGACAGCCTGAAAAAGATGTTGTTGTTTGGGTCTATGGATTATTCTCAGACACTCCAGGAGACTATATTAAAAAGCCGATGAGAGATTGTACTGGTAAGGAAATCACAAAAGAATGGCTATATCATATAGGCGTACCTGTAGAGGAAATAGAAGAACTAGCTAAAAGCTGTACTGCAGTTCCTGTTATGATGCCATTTATCACATCTCAATTTATGCCACGTGAATCTGGAGACAGGCCATATGTTGTACCAAAGAATGCAGTAAACTTTGCTTTCTTGGGACAATTTGCTGAAACCTTAGATGATCCTGGACGTGATACTGTATTTACTATTGAATATTCTGGACGTACAGCTATGGAAGCAGTATATGTTTTAACTGGGGTTGAAAAAGGGGTTCCTGAAGTTTATGCTTCAAGATATGATATACGTTATTTATTAAATGCTGGTAAATGCTTATTAGACGGTGAAAAACCAGAAATCAATATATCACCAATGATGAAGCAGATGATATTACAAAAAGCAGCAGGAACAGAAATTGAAATATTATTGAAGGAATATGGAATTATTTAATAAAAACCAAATCCGATAATTTGATTAAAATCCCGTTTTTTAGAAAATGGGATTTTAATTTATATTAGATGATCAAGGAGGATGCATTTATGGTAGGAAAGGTGCCAAGAGAAAATTATATCCCTACGATAGAAGAAATGGAAGATTGGTATAAAGAAGATCTGAGGGTTAAAGCCTTAAATTCATTGGAAGATGAAAATAATAAAAAAGTAGAGGATCAGGGCGATTTTTTTAGAGCATTTAGAAGATTGGATAAAAGAAAAATCAGAAGTATTTCTGGAACTGAAAAAAATGATTTTTATTACCAAAGATATGTAGATTATATAGAAAAAGAAACAGCAGAGAAAGGAAGGGAAATAGAAGCAATCGAAAACTTAATTGCATATGAACGGTTTTTTCTCAACTGGGAAAGAAGAGTTAACAGGGAAGGTAATAACTCTCGCCATTATGGTAGCAATTCGGCCACAAGATATCGTGTTGATGCCATAAGAAGATTGGAACAAGAATTAGAAAGAATTTTAAAAGAGTCTAAAGAAGCATGGGAATTTTATTATAAACGCCAGTTAATAGAAGATATAGAAGATAAAAAAAGGCAGCGTTTAATAAATGTACCTTATGTAGCTGAGGCAAAACGAAAAGTAATAGACTCATTGAACTTAGGCGTACCTGTATATATTGTAGGGCATTTAGGAAGTGGAAAGACCCAATTGGCAACGGAAGCAGCCCTAGATTTTACCATAGAAAACAGAATTCAAGAAGAACTAGAGAAAAAAATGAATGATTGGTTTTCTCTCAATCCAAATGCTGAAGAAAAGGATGCAGTTGAGAAGTTTAAAGAATTTAGTGAGGAAAGGAAACAGTATTATAAAGATGTTTTAATGAATGGAAGGAAAGAGGAAATAGAACCTTTGCAACCCCTGTTTATTTCTGGTTCCCATAACCTGACTTATGAGGATATGTTTGTAGAAAAAACCTTGTCCCTTAATCATAGCTTTTCACAGGGTTCCTTTGCAGATTATTTAAATATGATTATAGAGGACTTTTATAATTGGATGGATGAGCATAAAGAAAAATTAGATGCAATGACAAACGAGGAGCAATTACAGTTAAAGATTCAAATATGGAAGAGCTTTTCTGATCTATTAGTGGCAAGCAATAGCGCTTTTGGTACTGAAATTAAGAAAATAGAGAGAGAAATTTTAACTGCCGTAAAGGAAGGCCGCCCTGTAATTGTAGACGAATTAAACACTATTGCAATGCAAAACTTAATTGGATTAAATGATATATTGCAACGCCATGCAGGAAGCACAGCTTATATAACGGGCGTTGGCCCGGTGATGATTAAACCTGGATTTGGATTTATAGGTACAGGAAATTTGTCTACTGAAATGGTAAATTATGAAGGAACAAATGAATTAAATCCAGCTTTTAAATCAAGATTTGTAACTATTGAATATAATTATGTACCCCAAAGTATAACGGGCTCCCTAGAGGATCAGGAATTACGGGGAAAAAATCAGCTTTTTAGAGTAATACTGACAGGATTAGCTGATCAAAATGGCAATATTCATATTCCTGATTCTAAAAGAACATTGGAAGAATTATTTAGATTTTCTCAACTATGTAGAGTCACCCAAAATGTTTTCATGGGGAAATGGAAAGATGAAGGAGTACAAAGAGAATCTTCCATAGAAAATTTGGAGTTAAGAGAAGCCGTATTATCTGTTCGTAATATTTTACATGTTCTGGATAATTGGAATCAAGGTGAAGATAAAGACTTATCCAAAGCTTTGTGGGATGGATTTATAAGTTCAATCACCTATGCCGATGATCAAAATTATATATTATCACAGGCAGTACGTTTTGGGTTCTTTCCTGCAAGCGAAGGATGGGATGTAGAAACAAAGGCTGTGGGGGAAGCAACAACTATATATGAGGAAATCCGTACTCGTCCCTATAAATATGTCCGTCCAGAAATAGAGACTTTAAGTTATTTGGATATAGTTCACCTTATATTTGGTGAAGGACCTGGAAGAAAAAATTTACCAGAGGAATTAATCGAAGTTTTTGAAGCCACTATAGAAGATGTGTCAAAAATTCATAGTAAAAAATATCAGGAGTTAGACCAGCGATTATATCACTTAGAGCATTCAAAAAAACTACTGGAATATTTAGAAGAGAATTTAGAGGAGAATGAGGAAGGCATATGAAATTAAACTTGTCTGTTAATGGAGAGGATTATAAAGATCGGATTAAAGACTTAAGGAAGAAGCTAAATGAATGTAAGGAAACGGGAATTTTAGATGAGGATTTTGAAAAAGAGCTGGAAAGACTTTCACAAATAGAAGAAGAGCTGTTGAAAGAGTTAATTCCCTATTATAGGCTATATGGAATTAACACAAAGAAAACTTCCATGAAGTTAATGCCCATTGAAGAGCTTGGAAGCTGTAGTTTTAATGGCTTTCCACAGGATATATTAAGAATCAATGAAAACCTTTTTATAGTAAGCAGCCTAAAGGGAAAGGTGAAGTTTTTCTATATAAATTTTCCTATAGATTCTTCTAAGGGGAAAATTCAAGTAGAGTGGAGTAAGGACATAAAAGGAATAAAAGAGGGAATATCTATTATATACAAATTGAATCACAGAAGCATTTTGCTTTTAGGCGTAAGGGGAGGGGCATACGTTCTTTCAAGTGATGATTTTAATAAATTACCAAATGTAGATGAAGAAATAGCCATAGAAGAGATTCATCATAATTGCGATTTTAAGGGATCGAGAAGTGTTTTAGAGGTTAGAAATAATATCTTTGTAGTAGTAGATGAAACAGATAAACTAAATATAGTTGAAGCAATAGAAAAAGAGAAAGAGTATTCTTTGATCCATCACTGGGATAGAGGTTGTACTATTTTAGATTGGACGGCTATGGAAAGAATAGAGGATGATTTTTTTGTAGTGGGAACAAAAGATGGCATAATTTATTTTATTAAATATGAGAACGAAAAATTGAATATTGTAGGGCAAGTAGATGTATTTAGAGACAGAATAAGAAAGATAGCACCCTTAGCGTGTGAAGATGCAGACAAAAAATCTATTATGGTAGTGGGAAATAAGGGGCAATTTAAAGTTATTACCCTAGGCGAATATAAAATAATAGAAGGAGATAACTTAAAAGGTAATTTGTTCGATATTGAATCTAAGGATGGAACAGCGGTGGTCTTAAGTGAAGATGGCGTAATATATTTATTTGAAGAAAATTTTGATCGATGGTATTTGAATAAGGATGCTACAATTGAAAATATGTTTTTTACAACGGTATTTAAACTAACTGCTGCAAATTATTTGCTGATGGATATGGGAGGAAAACTAAATATTTTAGATATTGATCGACTTCATACACCAGAAGATCTATGGAATATGCCGTTATATCGATAGGAGGTGGGGGTATGTTTGGTGAAGAAGGTTTAATTGAGGAAGCTAAAAAACACTGTGAAGAGTTTTTACAGAGAGAGCAAAGATCCCTTGCTACCTTTACCAGAGATTCTAGTTTAATATATATGCCAGAGGAAAAGTTAGAAAGGTTTGTATTGAATTCTTCGAATGGCGTTTTATATCTGCCGTTGGCAAGTTTTTTAAATAAAAATTTAGATGAAAATCAAATTATGTGGCATATATACTATGAATTGGCCTTATATTCTGATTGGAAGAAACAAGCCAGAAAATATTTAAACAGGCGGAAGGACTGGCAGAAAGAAATCGATCATATGTCCAATTATATTTTATTAAAAATAAGAAAAGATGGACTGGAGGGAGACCCAGCATATAGCCCTAGTATGATATCAAATTATGTAAAAAAGGAAATTTTAGACTTTTTATATTTATTCGATAAGTATGTATCCTTTCTGAGAGTTTTGCAGATATGTCCTATATATAGGGATGATGAAAACTTTAAAAAGATTCTTTTATATATGAAGCAAACAGGAAGAAGCAAAGAGGCTATTACTAAAGTGCCTAGACATAGGGGTTTTATCAATGGTTTTATAACGATTGAGCTGTACAAGGAAGAACCTGAAATAGAAGGAGCTATTGAAAATCCCTTCCATAAGAAAATTTTTAATCGGCCTTTTTACGAATTTGTTCGCTATGAGTTAATTAGACAGATAAATCAGGAGAAAGGAATTGTTGAGAGAGATCCATTTCTCCGCTCTTTTGTATTTCCCACATTTGAGAAGCTGTGGAAACAAGAAATTGATGAAATGGAATTTCACAGGTCAACAGAACAAAAAGAAGAGAAGTGTCAAGAAAGCAATGGGATCTTTGAACAACCTAAGGCAGAGGAAATACAAGATTCACTGGAATCAACCCAAGAAGAGGTTGAAAAGATTTTAGAAGAAATAGCAGATCAAGAAGAAAATATAATAGCCCATATGGAAAGTATTATGGAAGGCAAGATAAATCTAGAGCCCTATGGAGTAAGTCAGGCGGATCAAGAACTCTTTCAATTTTACTCAAATAAAATGAAGAAAGAAAGAGAGGAAATGAAGAGGTTTTGGAAAAAACTAATAGGGGATGCAAGTAAAGAAATAAATATAAAAAAGTACAATCAAGTAAAAGGGAAACTGGATATAGATAATTTGATACATTCGTATCCAGATTTCCTAGAGGCTGAGAAAAAAGGGAACTACAAGAACCTTCCAATTTTTAATAGATATCTGCTGGAATCTCAAACAAACGTATTACCAGAGAAAATAGAAATTTCTTTTGTTATAGATAATTCAGGCTCAATGAATGAAAGAAAAATAGATGCCACAAGAAAGGCCCTAGCAGTAACACTGTTATCCATAGATGATTTTAATAGGTATTTGGAAAAAAACATAGAAAAACTAAAACAAAAAATAGAGGTTCAAACAGAAACTTGGTTTTTTGGCAGCAGATGTTATAATGTTAAGGAATTTAATTATAGAAGTTCAGCGGAAAAAGAAAAAAGTGATATAATTCGTTCAATTGTACGCTTAGATGGAAACGATGGTGCAACAGATGATGGAGCCTGCTTAAAAGAAATATCCAATACCATCACACCAAAACAGGAAAATAGACTTAAAAAAGGAAAGCAAATAAAGATAGTTTTTCAAATTACAGATGGTGCATCCAGTTTTCCGGGGATGGCAAAGGAGGCTGTAGAAGAATTATTATCTAAGAATGTTATGGTATATGGATTCCAAATAGGAAAGAACAACGAAGCAAATGAAAAGGTATTTAAATTTGTATGGAGGGAAGGGTATAAAGAGCCCCATGGAATCATCCTTGGTGAAGAGGTAGAAAAGTTACCAAAAGAACTATTGAAGGCAGTAGGTCAGAATATAAAAACTGTTTTTAACAAATGATATAAATAAGTTCTAGTATTAGAGGCATAAAAATATTAAATAAAAAACTTACTGATAAATTATTGAATTGTAATCTTAAATGGACTATACTTTAATTGTATAGAAATAAACATGAGGTGATTAGATAAAATGATCATATAATCTTATCCGGGTTTTGGAAATTAAGGTAATATAGGCAAAATTGATATATCTTTTGATGCTTAGGATATATTATTTAGTGTTGCTTAAATTACCATAAGTTTTGGATAGGATTATAATCGTGTCAACTCAACTAGAATTTATAGGGTATTAATTCACTATTTTTATTGTGGAATAGTTTTTGATGCTAAATTTATGTATGATACTTGTAACCTTTCCAAGACTTTTAGTTGGGAAAGGTTTTTTTGTTTTTAAAATAAAAGGAGTGAATGTTTATGATGGGACCTGATAAAAGCAAACTTTATCCAAATGAAAATATAAGGACAGTTTGCTTTATAAGCAATTTACCTAAAAGGGCCAATGTTGAAATTGGAGAGTATACCTATTATAGTGATAATAAAAAGTCTCCGGAGAAGTTTTATGATCGTATAGAGCATCACTACGAGTTTCTAGGAGACAAACTAATCATAGGGAAGTTTTGTGCAATTGCAGAAGGTGTAAAGTTTATTATGAACGGTGCTAATCACAGAATGGATGGAATTACAACCTATCCTTTTAACATCTTTGGCAGTGGGTGGGAAAAGGTGACCCCTACAATAGAGCAGCTTCCTTTCAAGGGAAATACAGTAATCGGAAATGATGTTTGGATCGGCCAGAATGTTACCATTATGCCTGGGGTTAAGATTGGTGATGGTGCAATTATTGCCGCCAACTCGACTATAGTAAAAAATGTTGAACCTTATACCATACATGGTGGAAATCCAGCGAAGTTTATCAAGAAGCGATTTAGTGATGAAAAGGTTGAATTTCTGTTAGATCTTCAATGGTGGAACTGGGATGAGGAGAAAATATTCAATAACCTTGAAAAGCTAACCTCAGAGAGGGGCTTAGAACAGCTAATGGAACCATGTCTTTAAAGTATATTGAATTTTAGGATTATGGTCTATTCAAGTTATTGTAATAAAATTGTAAATTTCTTTTTTTGCTTCCATGTTAGAATAGGTAAACATACACTATCAAAAGGAGATGTGAGGCATAATTATGAAAAAAGCACGGAATATTTTACTAGTCACTTTAATTTCATTTACAGCACTAACAGCTTGCGCGAGTCCGTCAATAAATGGGAAAGAAGAGTATAAACAGAGTTTAACATACTCAAATTTAGCAGATGCATCAAGTCAAGATGAGGTAAGAAAAGCTATGGAATCAGCTGGAATTACAGCTGAAAGCATGGATTCCTTTTTTCAAAGTGTTAATAACTTTAATAATACCATTGAAAAAAAAGATTTAGTAGTGGATGGATTTAGCACTATTGATCGTCTGGAACCTGAGTATGATTTGTTGGCGATTCAGGAAATGTGGGATACTAAAAATCCTATGTTTATTGGTTATAACTGTAGAATTACATCTTTTGATTTAATGAAAAATTCGATTTTTATTGGTAAAGTGAATACAAAAAACTCCAGTGAATTATTTATGGATGAGGATGCTTTGAAAAATAGTCCTAAAAAGCTATTGAGCGAAGTAGAGCAAGAAGAATTTAAGACTTTATTTTCTTTTGTTCCAACAGAAATGACAAAAGATATATCGATTCATCTCAATAAGGTAAAAGAAGATTGGAAAGCTAAGGATATTAGATTTTCAAATAAAGCTAAGATTTCTCTTATTTCTGTTTTCTTTCATTCTGACCTAGATAATTATTTATTTATTGGACATGCAGGGGTTTTAATTCCAGCCGAAGACGGAAAACTTTTATTTCTCGAAAAGTTGTCTTTTCAAGAACCATATCAGGTGATAAAGTTTAACAATCGTGTTGAATTGAATGATTATCTGATGAATAAGTATGATGTGTCTTGGAATCAACCGACTGCGAAGCCTTTTATTATGGAGAATGATGAGCTCCTAGAAGGATATAGAGAAAATCCGAATAACCCGGAAAGTGACTCAAAATAACAATCAATATTTTAAATAGATACAATACTTTTTACTTCAGCAACGTAAAATATTGTTAAATCATCAGCGAAGTGAGAGCGATGGGATTGTAAAACTTACGATGTTATGATATACTTCTATTTGTTTGAACAAAAAATTGAATATTAAGTTAGAAGGGGAGCCTATATTGATAAGCTGAGATAGAAATGTTATTTCTGACCCTAAGAACCTGATTTGGATAATGCCAACGAAGGGATTTAGCTAGGATAGATGTTTATTTTTGCTGTATACTTTTGTTAGTATACGGCTTTTTTGTTTTTGTAAAGGAGGTGAAGTATACATATGTTCACAATAATAAAAATAGGAACAGGGTATTAGGAGGGGTAAAAAATATCAAGTAAATTAGGATAGGAGAAGAGGAAAATGAAATATACAACTCAAATGGATGCTGCAAGAAAAGGAATTATCACCAAAGAGATGGAGATCGTTAGCAAAAAAGAAAATATGGATATAGAAATACTAAGGGAGAAAATGGCGAAAGGTCAAATTGTTATTCCCGCAAATAAAAATCATAAATCTTTAGACCCAGAAGGAATTGGTAGTGGGTTGAAGACGAAGATCAATGTGAATCTTGGGATATCTAGAGATTGCCCCAATGTAGATGCAGAGTTAGAAAAAGTAAAAATTGCAATAGATATGAAAGCAGAAGCAATTATGGATTTAAGCTCTTTTGGCAAGACAGAAGAATTTAGACAAAAGTTAGTAAACATGTCTACTGCTATGATCGGTACTGTTCCAATATACGATGCAGTAGGCTTTTATGATAAAGAATTAAAAGATATTACAGAAAAAGAATTCTTGGATGTAGTGCGAAAGCATGGAGAAGATGGTGTTGACTTTGTTACTATTCATGCAGGGCTGAATCGGGACACTGTTAAAACATTTAAGAAAAACACTAGAGTTACGAACATCGTTTCAAGAGGGGGCTCTCTACTATATGCATGGATGGAATTAAATAATAAAGAAAATCCTTTTTATGAATATTATGATGAATTACTAGAGATATGTGCAGCGTATGATATGACCATAAGTCTGGGGGATGCTTTAAGACCGGGCAGTATAGCAGACGGTACTGACGCATCGCAGATTGCAGAGTTAATGGTATTAGGAGAGTTGACAAAGAGAGCTTGGGAGAAAAATGTACAAGTTATAATAGAAGGGCCAGGACATATGAAGTTAAATGAAATCGAGGCAAATGTCATATTGGAAAAGAAACTCTGCCATGGAGCACCCTTCTATGTATTAGGTCCATTGGTTACTGATATCGCACCGGGGTATGATCATATAACATCAGCAATAGGTGGCGCAATAGCTGCAAGCCATGGGGTGGATTTTTTATGCTATGTGACACCAGCAGAACACTTAAGACTCCCTACATTGGAAGATATGAAAGAAGGAATTATAGCTTCAAAGATTGCTGCTCATGCAGGAGATTTGGCTAAAGGAGTACAAGGTGCAGATGAATGGGATTTAAAAATGAGTAAGGCTAGACAGAAATTAGATTGGGAAGAGATGTTTAGCTTGAGTATCGATGATGAAAAAGCGAGAAGATATAGAAAAGAATCTAGTCCAGAGCATGAGGATAGTTGTACAATGTGTGGAAAAATGTGTTCTATGAGGAATATGAATAGGATTATGGAAGGCAAAGATATAAACATACTAAGGTCAGAGGATTAAAATGAATATAAAAAAACTCACAATTTCAGCCATGTTTATTTCCTTAGGGGTAGTTCTTGGAAATCTAGTGTATATCCCAGTAGGAATATCTAAATGCTTTCCAATTCAACATACAATAAACATATTATCCGGAATTATGCTTGGACCTTTTTACAGTACGAGCATTGCATTTTTAATTTCACTAATTAGGAATATCATGGGTATTGGAAGTCTTCTAGCCTTTCCTGGCAGTATGATCGGTGCACTTTTAGCAGGTATCCTACATAAGAAGACGAAAAATAATTATATGGTGGCTATTGGTGAAATTTTCGGCACTGGAATAGTAGGGGGGCTTGTAGCTTTTCCTATAGCAAAATATATAATGGGAAAGGAAGTATTGGCTTTATTCTTTGTGTATCCATTTATTCTAAGTACAGTGGGTGGCGCTATAATCGCTCTGATTATTATTAAAGCTTTTGGACAGATAAAAGATAGGCAATCACTGCTATAGAATTATAACTAATAATATGCAGAAATAAGGATACGAGTAAGAATTTTGACATATGCAACATTATATCGAATACTATTTAGTTTATGATATATACTGAAACCATTGCAAACAATTAAATGGTTTGCAATGGTTTCCCTCTATGATAGGTTATATCAAAGATTTTTATTCGTTTGGCTGAAGGGAGAGGACTTTCACCAGATAGAGGGATTAAATCTTTCTTCCAGATGCAAATGCTGTCATTTTGAGAGATATGCTTACTACAAATAGGGTTTGATTCTAGTCTTAATTAACCTTATTAAAAAACATAAAGCCCCTATAAATAATACTGCTATGGATTAGAAAGTATGGCTGCCGACTCGAATATTTTAAACCTGATACTTTAAGACTTTCCTATTCTAGACGATATGTATATAAAGAGTAAAAAGGAGGACATCATCATGACTAAGATTGAAATAAATTCTGTCAAAACAAGCTACCCGTTAAACTCAAAGAACCATAGTGCAAAAAATATGCATAATACTGAAAAGGTAGGACCTACTTCGGATTATTTTGAAGTTTCATCAGACGGAAAAGAAATGCTTAAAATTAGTAAGAAAATGGAAGGGAACTCTTATCATCTTGATAAAGTAATGAAAATCCATGAAAAAGGGTTTTATAAGGTACCAACAAAGGAAGAAAGTGATTATTATTGGGCAGCAAGAAAAAGTAACCCAGAGCTGGATTCGTATTTATATGAAAGGGATAAAGCAGAAGCACTTAAGCTTATGGGGCAGGTACAGTCCATATTGATGAAAGTAATTTCGGGTCAACCATTAACCCCAGAAGAAGAAAAAATGGTAAAGAATGATCCTGCTTTACAACAAGAAATTCAAATGCGAAAAAGTAAAACCGAGATATTGAAGTAAAAATAGTTTCTGTTATTTGCAATAGTGACAGTATACTGAAACATTAGAATCACCATCAAAAGGATTTCCAAAATGATGAAACCATGCCTTTTCCAAGAGGGTAATAGCCTCAATGATTTCTTCTTCATTTAACATGCTAAATCCCAACAGTATCATATTGTTTGAGTAACTTTCTTTTATATACCAAAATGGTGAGATGGGATAAACCTTGATCTTATGTGCTTTTGCTATCTCAATTAACCAATCCTCATGCTCTCCATTAACAAATTCTAGAACGATATGCAAACCTGCATTATTACCGTGTATTATAACCTGATCTCCCATTAAATTAGTGAGGGTTTGTACCAAGATATCATGTTTCCTTTTATAGGAAAGTCGAGCTTTTCTTAAGTATCTTTCCCAGTGACCACTGGACATATATAGACTTAATATTTTTTGCTGTAACCATGGAACCGTTGGGTAATACCCGTTAAATAATTCATTGTATTTAGAGAGTAACCATTTAGGTAAAATCATGTAACTCATGCGGAGTCCTGGTGATAGTGCTTTTGAAAATGTGCCCAAATAAATGACTCTTTCATTTTGATCGATTGATTGGAGCGATGGGATCGGTCTAGAATGATATCTAAATTCACTATCATAGTCATCTTCTATGATCACACCATCATTTTGAGTTGCCCAATGAAGGAGATGAATTCTATTTTGGATAGGCATAATAACACCAGTAGGAAACTGATGGGAAGGTGTAATATATACTAGTTTTGCTGAAGATTTCTCTAATTCTACTATATTTATTCCATCGGATTGTACAGGAATCGGATTGATTTCAAAATTATTATTTTCAAATACAATGCGAGCACCATCATATCCAGGCTCTTCAATTGCAATTTTAGGACTATATTTAGAAAAAATCTTGCATATCAAATCTAATGCATGCTGATTTCCTGAACAAATAACGATTTGTTCAGGCGTACAAGAGACGCCCCTAAAGCCCTTCAGATAATTCATAATTTCTATTCGTAAATCTAACTCACCTTGTTTATCATTATAAAAATTAATTTTTTTGGAATCAATAGATAAAAGAGCCTGTGCGGTCAAACGCCGCCACAGCGAATATGGGAATATTGAATCATCAAAACTCCCATATTGGAAATTATATTTATAGAATAAAGAATCATCATTAAGTAAAGCTGACTCACGATCATAGGCTTCTATAGTGCTGCGTAACTTATCTGAAATTTTACTTGGATGAAAGAACAACTCTTCGTTTATATTTTTTACAATAAAACCTGATCCTGGGATGCTTTCAACATACCCCTCAAGAGAAAGTTGGGAATATGAGTTTTCTACCGTATTTCTAGAAACACATAATTCCTTTGCTAATACCCTCGTAGAAGCAAGCTTATCTCCTTCAACGAGAGCACCTCCAATAATATCTTCCTTTATCTGCGCATAGATTTGTTGATAAATTGGTATTTCAGATTTCTCATTAATATAAATCATAAAAATCACCCCATAACATATTCAAAAACTGTATCCATCATTTAGTATCCAACTGGCACTTTAAGCATATCCAGTATATGATACAATGTTACTATAAAGGCTATGATTAGTAAATAGATGGGTTATTTACAGCATAACAATGACCAGAGTTTCAAAAAGGGGAGAGAATTTTATGCAATTTAGAATGAAAAATCATCAATTAACCAAAGAGCAGGCAGAGGATTTATTAGAAAGATCAAAGGATTGTGTCCTAGCAACGCAAGGCAGCGATGGATTTCCATACGCCGTACCAATGAATTTTGTATATTATAATGATAAAATTTACATGCATGGACTGCCAAAGGGACAAAAAGTGGATAATATTAACCTAAATTCTAAAGTTTGTGTTGAGGTTCATGAAATGCTAGGCTTATTATATGAAGATATGGATGTAGCCTGTGATGTAAATGTTAAGTACAATAGTGTGATCATACGAGGATATGCAAGACTTATTACGGATACAGAGGCTAAAAGAGAAATACTAAATAAAATAGTAAATAAATATACGCCTCAATTTTCAGGGGAAGTCCTGCCGGAGAATATGGTCAAGGGCACTGGCGTTATTGAGGTGGAAATCAAAGAATGGACAGGTAAATATTACAAATAAAGTACTTGCTAAAGAAAGACTATGATGGATGATGCCTTTATCATAGTCTTTTTGCATCCCAAAGGTGTGTGAAGACCAAAATAGTGACAATGTATTATTAAGGTACGATAGAGTTAATTGATGAAAAAAACTGGACATATATAATATTAGAACGGGGGAAAGATATGAGAACTGAGCAGGAAATAATGAACTTGATGCTTGATATAGCAAAACAGGATGAGCGCATTAGAATTATGATATTGGAAGGGTCCCGTACCAACGTTAATATTCCTAAGGATGAATTCCAAGATTATGATATGACCTATTTTGTAATAGATATAAAATCTTTTATTTCAAACGATGAATGGCTTAAAAAATTCGGAAATATTATAATGATGCAAAAACCAGAGGATATGGCATTATTCCCGGCTGAAGAAAGTGGATACTCTTATATTATGTATTTTGACGATTATAATAAAATCGACCTAACCTTATTGCCCTTAGAAGAACTGGAGGATTATTTGAATGGCGACAAGTTGATGAAGGTTATCCTAGACAAGGATGCAAGAATACAGCGGCACATTATTCCCACCGACATTGATTACCATATAAATAAGCCCAGCGCACGGGAATACGATGACTGCTGCAACGAATTCTGGAATACAACGCCTTATGTAGTCAAGGGGCTGTGTCGTAAGGAGATTTTATTTGCGATTGACCATCTAAATCAGATTGTTCGTCATGAACTCCTAAGGATGATATCGTGGAAGGTGGGCATCGAAACAGGGTTCAAATTAAGCGTCGGCAAAAACTTTAAGTTTATTGACCGATATATATGCCAAGACCTGTGGGACAGGTTTTTGTCTACCTACCAAATGGATTCATATGAAAAAGTATGGGAAGCATTGCTCCTATGCCACCAACTGTTCAGGGAAGTGTCCGGTGAGGTAGCGAAACAACTGCACTATACTTATCCGAAATATGATGATAATATAACAAAATATACCCTAGACATGAAAAGAAAATATACAAGTTAAATTGATGTTGGTATACTTATATGAAAGATATCCTAGTATGTCAGGGTTTTAGAGGATAAGACGTAGGCAGTGATCTTTAAACATAATTAAAATTTAATTGTATGGAGGGAAGGATAATGATTACCGAAAAATGCAATTCGCAACAATTAATTCTTGAAAGTAAAGGAATATTCATTATTACAGGAATTATGGCATCGGGAAAGTCAACAGTGGCGCAGCTTCTTGCAGAACGTTTTCCAAAGGGCGTTCATGTACATGGAGACATCTACAGAAAAATGGTTGTTGCTGGACGTGAGGAAATGTCACCTAATCCTTCCGAGGAAGCATTGAATCAGCTTGACCTTCGGTATAAACTGGCTGCTTCTACAGCAGATGCATATTTTGAGGCAGGATTCAATGTAGTTGTACAAGACAATATCATTGGAAAAATGCTTCAAAATTTTGTAGGAATGGTTCGAAACAGGCCTTTATTTGTAGTAGCACTTTGTCCACGCCCTGAAGTAGTAGCTAAAAGAGAGGCTGAAAGGCCTAAAAAAGGATATGGTGGCTGGAGTGTTGCGGAATTTGATAGACTTTTTCGTGAAGAAACGCCAAGAATCGGGTTATGGTTGGATTCATCGGAACAAACACCGGAAGAAACGGTGGATGAAATTTTGGCAAGGGCTTGGGCGGAAGCACGTATTGCTGAATACTAAAAGATGGGTGGAAAGGTTAAAGAACAACAAAGGGTCAAAAATCGATGAAAAACATCGGTTTTTGACCCTTAATCATAGGCTGAAAAATAGATGATGTTAGATCCATCAATTATTTTTTATAAAAAGATCCAATAAATAGATGGTATTTATGCTAGAAATCATCTCATTTAGGTTGGATATCATGTTATGAGGGGGTAATACCCAGAATAAAAAAAGCTTTTTTTAAGAAGGATAGTAGAGAAGGTCGGATTTATAAACATGAGATCGATCAATGTGCAAAAGAAATTCTCTGTCCAAAGTGTAACGGGGGGTAGGTTGAATGAAGATATTTTAAAATGTAAAATAAATAATAAAAATATTTACGACTATTGTACAATGAGTATAGAGAATTTAATAATTGACTTAGAAGGTTTAAACATAAAAACACAAAAGAAGTGATAGATTCCATTCTAAAGAATTTATATAACTTTAGATTAGTAGGGCTTGATTATTTAAGTTTAAATAGAAATACTGGAAGTCTTTCTGGAGGAGAGTCTCAAAGAATCAAAATTATAAAACAGCTTGGAAATAGTCTTGTAGATTTATTATATATATTAGACGAACCTAGTATAGGACTGCATCCAGAAGATATATTAAAGATAAATAGATTAATAATCGATTTAAAAAATAAAGGAAATACAATACTCATTGTTGAACATGATATTGATGTAATAAAGATTGCTGATAATATTATAGAATTAGGACCGGAATCAGGTAAAGGAGGTAGGCGAAAGTGGTAATTGTTTATGAATCAAAGACAGGTTTTACAAAGCGGTATGCCGAGATGCTTGCTAAGAAGACAGGATTAAATTTTTTTGGGGTAAAAGAGCTTTCAAAGGTTAATCGCGATGAAGAAATAATCTTTCTGGGTTGGATGAAGGTTGGGAAGATACAGGGTCTTGATAAACTAAGAAAATATAATGTCAAAGCTGTTTGTGCATCGGGCACTGGACGAACTGCTGAACCGAATACGGACACAGTTATTATGAGGAACAAGATCGAAAGCATCCCATTTTTTTATCTGCGTGGTGGATGTTTTCCTTTAAAGGAGATAAAGGGTATGGATAAAATCATGCTAATTATGTTTGTAAACATGCTTAAAAGCCGCAAGGAAAAAGATGAAAAACTCGAAGAAGCCATTTCTATTATTGAAAATGGTTTTGATGGCGTAAACGAAGAAAATCTTACGCCTATTTTGGAGTGGATCGCCACAAGGTAAAATGAGCTGCTTGGTGAGTCCATATCCACAGAGGGTTCTTTTTGCTACATATTTGAAGATTGCAGTTGCCGTGTTAAATGAATGCTCCAAGAACACGAGAAAAGAAAAGTGGGCCATTGATATTTGATACACGATCAAAATAATTTAGGATAGGGTAGGTTCATATGAGCATAGGTTATGCATGTAAATTAATTGGAGTACCGAATACGGATATGAAAGCTTGTACACTAAAAAATGCTAGCGACGAAAGGCTAACTGAATTAATGGAACATAACATTAATTCGCTGAGTAATATTATTGATTATAATATACGGAACAACATAAGGCTATTTAGAATAAGTTCTGATCTGATACCCTTCGGCTCTTCTGAATTTAATCATATAAAGTGGTGGGAAGTTTTTCAAAAAGAGTTGATTTACATAGGTGGAAAGATAAAAAATTCTGGTATGCGTGTTTCAATGCACCCTGGACAGTATACTGTTTTGAATTCAAACAAAATAGAAGTGGTAAAAAAAGCGGTGGATGATTTAATCTATCATACAAGGATTCTTGACAGTATGGAATTAAATCAGGAGCATAAGATTGTTATTCATATTGGAGGGGCATACGATAGTAAAATATTATCGAAAGAAAGGTTCGTTAAGAATTATAAAACTCTACCCGAAGAGGTGAAGAAAAGACTTATCATAGAAAATGATGATAAAATTTATACCATAGAAGAGGTGCTCAGTATTGGAATTGAGAATAATATTCCTGTGGTATTCGACAATCTTCACAATGAAATTAATGCACCAGAAATAAAAAGAAGTGAAATTGATTGGATCAATAAATGTAGAGACACATGGAAAAAGGAAGATGGTACCCAAAAGATTCATTATTCACAGCAGGCAGAAGGGAAAAGGACAGGCTCTCACTCAAACTTTATTGCTATAAATGAATTTATGAACTTTTACAATACTATAGACAAGGACATAGATATCATGCTTGAGGTGAAGGATAAAAACTTATCATGTATTAAGTGCATCAATTGCACCACACCTCATCTTAAGATCAGTCGATTGGAAGAGGAATGGAGCAAGTATAAATATACGGTTTTAGAAAAATCCCATAACAAATATCTTCAGATTCGACAACATTTGAAAAATAAAAATAATATTTCACCTAATACTTTTTATACGCTGCTGGAGGAATCTCTTAAGAGTGATGGAAACAAAGGCAGTCAACTAAATTCCATTTTACATGTTTGGGGATACTTTAAAAGCTCAACATCATATAAGGAGAAAGAAAACTTTTTTAGAGATTTAGAGAAGTTTGAAACGAATCAAATTGGAATTAATGCTGTTAAAAAACACCTTAAAAAACTTTCTGAAAAATATAATAGTAAGTATCTTTTAAGCTCATATTATTTTTACATTTAGCTTAGGATAAGGCTATAATCATGGGTACAGAACGTAAATCTTGAGGGCTGGAGATGGCATGAAGAAAAGATTCAACTCAGAGAGACATTCGTATAAAAATTCCAACCACATATAACAGGAAAAAGGCTGTAATAAAAAATAATACAGAGGATTATTTTTATATTACGGCCTTTATACACAATCAAATTAAACCTCATTAGTTCAATCTATTCTTTGACTCTGGTATTGTTTCTATCCGCTAAAAATTTTATTGAATAAACGCCGGCTAGTGCAACAAGTCCATAAACAATTCTGCTTAAAAGAGCATCTTGCCCACCAAAAATAGACGCTACTAAGTCAAATTGGAAAATTGAAATAAGTCCCCAATTCAAAGCTCCTATGATGACAAGAATTAGTGCTAAGCTATCCATTGTATGCTCACCTCCTATTCGAATTTTATATTTATATTAGTCTCTAGGTATTATTTCCATAATATACTGATATATGCGTCGACAAAAAAATAAGTAATAGTCTAAAGTTTGTATTCACCGATAGAGAAGCCTAGCTGGAGATGATAAAACTAGATGTATAAAACAAATATCTAAAATACTAAAATGCATTTTTATTGTTATTTAAGTGGTAGTGCAGAGATTCAAAAATATAATTAAACTCGCCCCTTTTCAATAGTAGTTTCGCATTTTTTACTATAATACTGTAAAGGAAACTTGACAAAACTATAAAGGCGTGTTATTTTGAATGTAAAGGAAACTTGTCAAAAAAGGAGCGTAATTTATTGGAAAATAAAGTAGAAATATTGCGTAAGGAAAAAGGATTGAGTCAAGAAGAATTTGCTAAAATAATCCGCGTTTCAAGACAAACTATTAGTTCTATCGAGACAGGGAAGTATAATCCCTCATTAGAATTGGCATTTATTATTTCTAATTATTTTGGAAAACCAATTGAAGAAATTTTTATCTATAAAAGGAGGAATACGTATGAAGAGGCGTAAGGTTATAGAAGGATTAGTATCGTTGTTAGTTGGTATAACATGTTTAATTCATGCATTGCTATTTAAAACTAAATTAACTAGTTTATTAAGTGGATTTGCGGGAGCGGGCATTAGTAGTGGTACAGTTATATTATGGAAACATTATTATTGGTCGAAACCAGAAAATAGAAGTAAACATAAAGAAAAGCTAGAAAATGAAAATATTGAATTATATGATGAAAGAAAGACGATGTTGCGAGATAAGTCTGGTAGATATGCCTATATCGTAGGTTTAATTACACTATCCATTTCCATAGTTATATTCTCAATTCTTGGAAGTTTAGAAATTACGGCTGATACTCGTTTGATTGTTTTATACTTAGGTGGATTGTTAGTATTTGAATATATCATAGGGATCATTATCTATAAAAGGCTCAGTAAAAAGTATTAATAATTATAAATGAATTAATGAATACTCAAATCATTAAATGTAAAATTAAAAACATGCTTGGGTATATAGCTTGGATGTTTCCGATTTAAATACAGTGTATGGCAAAAAAATAGAACAGAAGATAGTACCAATGAATCGGTTGAAAATTTAAATTGGAAAAGAGGTATCGTTGGTTGATGGATGTGCAGATGAATTATATAATAGTATCGGTATCAATGAATTTCGGTCAATGAATTTGTGATTAAAGGGGATATTTGTATGAAAGATATGAACAAAAGGCAATTTGTTATACTTTGTGCCGCACCAATTCTTTGTATTGCAATGTTATTATTCATACCGCTACTGACCAACAAAATAGGAAAAACTGGAGGATATGTGGTGGGATTTTGTATTTATTGGTTTGTTTTCTGCCTTCCTGTTTCTTTATATAGCTGTAATGGGCCTCATGGATTGAAAGAAGTTTATTCTCAAAGAACCGACATTAAAACATCAGAAAGAGTGTTATGGTATATGATAGCCTTCATGCCCTGTGTAGCCACTTTTTTTGTTGTATTTAAGAATTTTGCTCCAATAGCAGGATTCCGAGTTTTAGTCATTGCTTTACTATATGCACTCATAAATGGAACGATTGAAGAACTATTTTGGCGTGGGATTTTCAATAAATTTTTTAATCATAATATTTTTTTATCATACATATATCCCACCATATTTTTTGGTATTTGGCATATATCATTATACTTTGCAAAAGGAATGGTATATCAAGGCGGATTCCTTCCATTAGTTGGCGGTGCATTTTTTATGGGGTTATTATGGGGCTGGGTTGCATACAAAACAAAATCCATTGGAATTGTAACCGTTGCTCATATAATAACTAATTTTTTCGCTTTTACAGGTATGATTTTTGAGAATTGGTTTATTTAACCATATTGTAGATTTTTTATATTTTCTTGAAATAGCATATTGTAAACGGTCTAAGTTTCAAAGGAAAATGAAGTAAAATAAGTATGCATTTTATCATAGCAAACAAATTTTAAATATCAAAGGCACCGGGATAAAAACATCTTGGTGTTTTTGTTTTATATAAGGTAAAAGAATAAAGCATTCAATGAATCTAGGATTTGTAGATTTTTTATAAAAAACAATTGACTCCAACCTTAGGGAAGACTTTATACTTAATTGTGAGGTGATATTAAGTGGTATATACAGTACACAAGGTAGCTAAAATTTCTGGTGTATCAATTAAGGCTTTGTACCATTACCATAAAATTGGATTATTGATACCAGAAAGTATAGCCGCCAATGGATATCGCTACTATAGCGACAAAGAATTAAAAACATTACAGCAAATTTTATTTTATCGTGAGTTGGATTTTTCTTTAAAAGACATAAAAAAAGCATTGCATAACGAATCTAATCGGATGAATTGTCTATTGGAACAATACACACTGTTAAAAGCACAAGAGCAAAGGCTTAGGAATATTTTATGTACGCTGGAGGAAACCATTCAACACGAAGAGAAAGGAGTAGCTATGAGTAAAGAAAAAATGTTTGAGGGATTAAATAAAAAGGAATGGGAGGAATCACTTGCCTATCAAAATGAACATTTACAGCAGAAATACGAATATGAAATTAACATAAATGAAATCGATATAGATGTAATGAATGAAAAGGCCAAAGAAGCAACTGAGTTTATGTCATTTATGGTAGATTCCTTAAAAAATGGTATAAGTGTGGAGGACAAAACTGTATTAACGGCAATTGAAAAGCATATTAAGTTTATGCAAAAGGATATGGATATTGATGCAGCAGGTTTTGCAGCTCAAACTCGATTTTTAATGAATGACGATTTTCATAGGCAAATGCTTGAGGGGCAGCAGACTGGTTTAAGCTATTATATTTGTTTTGCAGCAGAAAACTATGCAAAAAAATAAATAAACCTTATAAAAAAGAATTTAAGGTAAGGGATGAGGACATAGGAGTGAAAACTTTGATGTCCTTTTTAATATAAAAATATAGGTAAGATGTATTCCTTATAGAAGTTAGTGGAACTGTTGTTAAAAAAATAACGGAACGTTTTAACTAAATTGAAATTAATTTGTAAATTGTTTTTAACGAAAAAGTCCTTCTATAGATGCTATACTTTGATGAAAAGTATAAATACAGTTTGGGAGGATATGGATATTATGAATAAAAAGGCGATATTAAGTAGTACGCTTACATTAGCGCTAGTTATGAGCGTGGGTTGCCAAAAAAAAGAAAAAATAAAGGTGAAGGATGAGAAAAAAATAGCAATTACAGAATCAATAAAGCAAGGAGAGTCTAAAGAAAATCAAGTAAATCAAGAGGATAAACTGATGAAATTCAAATCGAGTACAGTGGATTTTTCAAAAGTGGAATATCGATCATCTGAAACTCAAAGAGATGAAAAATTAGAAAAGGCTATTGTAGATTATTTAAAATATAATAAAGACGAAGATGGAAAGCTGGTATATTATTATAATAATATTGATCTAAATGGAGATGGAAAAGATGAGATATTTGTGTATCTAATAGGGCAATTCGTATCAGGAACAGGTGGATCTACAGCTTTAATCGTTGACAAAGAAAACTATGATATAATATCTGAATTTACATTAGTACAGAACCCTATTATAATTAGTAAAGAGAAAACAAATGGGTGGAATGATATTATAATGCAAGTATTTGGTGGCGGCGCAGAGCATTCCTATGTTAAAATGCAATTCAATGGAAATGGATATCCATCAAATCCTTCAACATCACCGAAATTAAAAGAAAAATCAGTGGTGGAAGGGGTAGCTATTATTTCCAATAGTTGCTCTATCGGAGATGGAATAGAAATTAAATAAGTATTTTGGGGCTAGCGGAGGCTATGGTTTTGTGGAGGTATGTTCAGCTAGAAAGATAGAGCTAATTGAAATTAACTGTATGTGCGAGTAAATCTAATATAGATGCAATAAAATTGTACCTAAATGAGTTATATGTACAAAGGAGGGAATACTTATGTTCCTGTTTACTTTCGTATTTGAAGCGAATGAACACATACAACAAAATAACTTGAATGATATAGATGAAGATTTAATAAAGAGAATAGGCAATGATGATATGGAAGCCTTAGATATATTTTATTGTGATACTGAGAGAATATTGTATGCATATATTCTTGCTTTAAGTAAAAATCATGATATGACTATTGATATAATGCAAGATACTTATATTAAACTTATATCTGCTTCACATTTATACAAACCAATGGGTAAGCCCCTAGCATGGCTATTTACGATCGCAAAAAATTTATATTATACGAAAATCAAAACGGTTAGTAGGGAAACGAACTTAGAGGCCATAGGAGTTTCAGGAGAGAGCACTTTATCGCAGATCACAGACTTAGAAGATAAAATGGTGTTAGAGGAAGTCATGAGAATCTTAACAGAAGAAGAGAGACAAATAGTTATACTTTATGCAGTATCTGGGATGAAACATAAAGAAATTGCAGTACTGCTGGATTTAAAATTATCTACAACGCTTTCAAAATATCATAGGGCAATTAAAAAATTAAGAAAAAACCTTGAGAAAAGAGGGATATCCTATGATGGAAAATAAAATATTAGATTGTATTAAAAAATCAATAAATAATGCTCCCATAAATATATTAGATAATATAAAGGCTCAAAATATTCCTCGAATAATCCAACATGATGAAATAACTAGACAATTTAAAGAGAAAAGGTTTTCGCGAAAAGTTATGCCGATGGCATCATTAGCAGCGACCTTTATCCTAGCAATTGGATTATGGCAATACTGGTATAAAATCCCTGATAGTCATATCTATCTAGATCTTAACCCTAGTATAGAAATAATAACGAATAAAAGAGAGCAGGCTATAAATGTTCTTACTTACAATTCAGATGGAAGTAGGTTAATAAAGGATATTCATTTTAAAGGAAAGGATATTGTCGTAGTTACAGAAGAAATTTTACAAAAGATGATAGATTTAGAGTATATGAATTCACCGGATAATTATCTTTTAATATCCATACATAATAAAAATTTATACAAACAAAATCTTCAGAAAAATAAATTGAATGCATCCATCCATAGCTACATGAATAAGCAAGCGTTTAGTCCTATAATCCTAATTCAGGATGTTGAAAATAATCGTACTGTTAAAGATTACGCAAATGAATACGGAATATCTTTAAGTAGAATGACACTTATTGGAAAAATAATAAAGTTGAATTCAAAACTTCAAATTGAGGATTTAGTAGACTTATCTTTAGAGGAACTCATTACCTTAAGTCAGTCGATCGGTATAAACCTAGAAGATATTGTACACAGTGATGACTTCAGTAGGATACCTAAATATATGGATACTGATGAAATTTATGAGGACTTAAAAGAGGCTGATGATATCGATGATCTTGAGGATGAAATCCAACCAAAAGAGAATACAACCCCTGCTAAGAAAAAAATTTCAAAAGAGGAAGCAATAAGAATATCCTTATCCTTGACTAAGGGTGGCACCATAATCTCTATGGAATTAGATATAGATGATGAGGAAGATGAAGCTAAATATGAAATAAAAATAACAGAGGGAAAAAATGTCTATGAAATAGAGCTAGATGCATATACAGGTAATGTTTTAGAATTTGATATTGATGAAGAGGATTAAAAAATAAAAATAGATGCAATAAAAACGCTCCTTTAATCGTTATCTTATAAAGAGGAGGTAGTTGAAATGAAAAAAACAAAAAAAACCATCGTAATATTACTTGCAGGAATTTTATTATCAACGGGCATGGGAGGGCTCCCTAAGTTGGATGCATACGGTCAATCGACAATGAGAAATCAAAGGGAAACAACGGATTTTAAAAAAGTATTGACCATTAAACCAAATGAGCTATTAAATATGACTGTGAAAGAATTGATTAAATACAGCAGGGATAATAATATGGATATTCAATTAATATTAAATGTTGCTGTAGGAGATTTAGATGCAGACATGAGTAATGGAAAACTTATTTCAAAGGAAGAAGCAAAAAAAATTGCCATAGCTTTGATCAATGGTGAAATCATAAAAGTGAAACTTGACAATATAAAAGGCCATAACGATACATCCGAATATGAGATAAAAATCCTTAAGGATGGTAATTTATATGAAATAAAAATGGATGGATATACCGGTAAAATTAAAAAAATAGAGGTAGAATATCCCGAAATGAATAATAATGATACAATTCATACCAATAAAGTCATTTCCGAAGAGCAAGCAAAGAAAATTGCCTTAGAAAAAATAAATGGCAAAGTTATTAAAATTGAACTTGAATACGATGATGATACTGCCGAATATGAAATAGAAATTCTTAAAGATGGAATAAAATATGAAATAGAAATGAATGCATTTACAGGAAATATATTCAACTGTGAAATTGATGATTAGATAATGAACTTTAAAAGCCCTAAGAAAATAGATGATTTTTCTTAGGGCTTAAATTTATATAAAAGTTATATAGGGTGTTAGTCTAAAATCATAAAAGTACAAAGTGATACAATGCATGTTTTTAGTTGACTTATCAACTAAAATTTTATAAAATGAATATGGTGATAAATATGAACAATATATATGAAGAATTTGGCAGATGGGTATCTATACTGTATCGACAGTTTCAGATATTTATCAATAAGGAATTGAAGGACCTAGAGATCACATCCGGTGAATATATATATTTGATCAAGCTCTATGAAAATAAGGAGTTGACTCAAGAGGATTTAGCTGAAATCTATTATATTGATAAGGCAGCCATAACAAGGAGCCTAAGAAGCCTGGAGGATAAAGGGTATATAAAAAGAATAAAAAATCCAAGGGACAAAAGATACTATAGCATACAAGTCACAGAAAAGGCATTAAAGGTGAAAGATAGAATATATAATGCATTAAAAACTTGGGATGATTTAATTTCATTAGATGTAAATGCTGAGGAATTTAAAATGATATCGACTATACTAGAGAATATGTCGATGAAAGCATTGAATAGAAATGAATGAGGGGGATGGTGTTTATGAAAATAAATAAGAAATATAGGGGCGTTGTATTTTCCTGTCTTGCTGCTGTATTTATATCTGTACCCATTGCTTTTTTTATGGTACTAATGAATTATGGATTTAGGGCAGGCTTCTTCATTGCATTTTTAAAGTCTTCGTTGGTGGGCACAGCCATTTCTGTACCATTGGCGAATTTATTTATTCCATTGGCAGAGAAGATCGTAAATCGTATCGTAGAGGAAGTGTAGGTTGGTCTGAGATCTTATAAAATGGAATGGTATACCAGTATAAATCCTTGTTAAATACGCTGGAAACACATATGCGTATTTTTTTTATCCATGATGTTTTCATAATATACAATAGAAACAAATTTTTATCCTTTTGCTTTTAATAGAGAATTCATTCCATTCAAACGGTGGAAATAAAAAAATACCTGTATGAAATATATAGTATGTGATATTTTTAATATTGACAAATTGTATTTATATCTAGCGCACAGGATTGACTTATTGAGGATAAACTGTAAGGAAAAGCGGATGTTCTTTACGTTATCTTAACCATTTATATGGTAGGATTATCAAAAAAGGATGTGATATACTTTGAAGCTTCTTATCATTGAAGACGAAACTGACTTAGTTAATGCTTTGAAAAAGGGCTTTGTTAAAAAAGGATATGCGGTTGACTATGCAGTTGACGGTGAAGTCGGATTGGAATTGTACCACATCAATGAATATGATTTGATCATTCTTGATCTTAATCTGCCTTCCATGGATGGCTTGGAAGTTCTTGAGACTATAAGAGAGAAAGACAAAATGCAGCGAGTACTTATTCTATCTGCTCGTTCTACCGTTCCAGATCGAATTAGAGGACTCGATATGGGAGCAAATGATTATTTGCCGAAGCCTTTTGATTTTGCTGAACTAGATGCTCGTGTTCGTTCTTTACTGCGTTGTGAATTGATTCAACATAATACGAGTATTCAATATGACAACATTATACTGGACACACGAGCGAAAAGCATATTAGTAAATGGCGTGATTTTTCCACTTGCACCTCGTGAATACGCTATATTTGAGTATTTACTGATACACCGCGGAACTGTTATCAGCGCAGAAACTCTAATTGAACATATTTGGGACAGTGAAGTGAATATGTTTACCGATGTTATAAAGGTTCATATTAGCAACATTAGGAAAAAATTAAGAGAAGCTTCCGGAAAAGAGTATATTGTTACGGTGCGTGGAAAGGGGTATTTAATTGTTAAGGAGGAAGGAATATGAAGGAAGGTATCTCTCTAAGGGGAAGGCTCACATTTATTACGTCAATACTACTCGTTCTTTTGTGTATAGCTTTTACAGTTTCGGGGATGTATAATCTTAATGTAAATGTTGTAGACCCATTGCAGTTGATCATAAGAATTGATATGGACCAGGTAGCACGCCAAACAGAGCAGGGAGTACCAGAATTTATGCTTGATAATTTGAATGAGATAATTATTGAAGAAACAATCGGACCATACTCAAGATTTAGCTTCCTATTCATGGTAGTGGCTATAGTAATAGGTACAAGTATTATGTATTTTTTATCAGGATTAGTTTTGAAGCCTGCACAAAAATTGGCTACTGACATTGCCTGTATTAATAAAGATACATTATCTAGACGTATCACTAATTTTAAAGCAGGCGATGAACTAAATTCAATTGCGAATTCTTTTAATGGAATGCTTGATCGCCTACAGTTAGCTTTTGATCGGGAACAACGTTTCTCTGCAGCTGCCGCGCATGAATTAAAAACGCCCCTTACCGTTATTAAAACAAATCTTGATGTATTTGATTTAGATGAAACACATTCCAAAGAAGATGTAGAGGATATTCTTGGTGTTGTGAAGAAGCAAACGGACCGAATGGTGATGTTGGTGAATGACTTAATGATTCTTTCGACTAACCATGCCTGTAATAGAAATGATAAGGTATCCATAGATAAATTACTTGCAGAGATTAGAGAAGAGATGTTACCTGATATGATAAACAAAAGTATTAAATTTAGAATGGACACAGTTCCTTGTAATATAACAGCGAATGCAGTTATGATCAAGCATGCCATATCGAACTTATTGAATAATGCAATCAAGTATAATGTAGATGGTGGACAAATTTCTGTTTCAGCATATACAGAAGAAAATCGATGTATTATTTGTATTGTCGACACAGGTATAGGTATTGAGGAAGATAAGACGAAATACATTTTTGAACCGTTTTATAGGGTGGACAAGTCTCGCTCTAGAACAGTAGGAGGTGCGGGTCTTGGTCTTGCTATTACTAAAGAAATCATAATGCAGCATAAAGGAACCATCGTCCATGGAAAAAATGAGCCACAAGGGAGCAAATTTACAGTTACATTACCATTGGCCTAAAAAACACAATCAAGTCTTTGTTGAAAAAATTCAGCAGAGACTTTTTCTTTACCTACTATTAACCTACAATTTAATAAAATAGCAGTAGACTAATGAAAGTCGAAAATTTATTTTATAAGGAGGAAAACAGAGTGAAAAAACAGATTATAAAACTAGGCACAGTCTTGCTACTAATAGCATCCACCATGATATTTATTTTAAATGGATGTTCGCAAAAAATCAATGGTACCAATGTAAACAAAAAATATGCAGAAAAAGGGATGGTAAATCTAATAGGTGAGCCATATAATTACGAAAAAGGGACTGTAGATAAGGGAATCGGGCTTGGATTTGTACTCACAGATAAAGAAAATGAATTGATGGAAAAAGAACAACTAGGAATAGAACGTAATCCTAGACTAGGATATACATTTTCCTATATAACAGAAAATGGCGTAAAAATGCTAAAGGAACCATCTATACTAGATGGGAAGACAGACATGCCTAATATAACAGCAGCATTTTTTAACTACGCTGCAATCTATAAGATTCCTAACGATTCGAAAGATGAAATAGGAGAAATTACAATGAAATACTTAACGGATACTTATTCCAATAAGAAAGCTGTTGCTACGTTGAAAGAGCACACATACTATTTTGCATGGAATGAAGATTATTCATCCATAGACGATCTAAGTGAACAGGACAAAAAAAATATAGAGGCACTAATTTCTAATTTTGACAGCTTTGTAAATAATTTCTGCATTTTTCCTAGTTCCAATGTGGAAAAAAACATGAAGAATTTCAATGCTAAAATGTTAAATGGCGGTAATTTTACCCAAGAGGATTTTGCTAAATATGATATTACAATGGTAAATATATGGGCAACTTGGTGTAGAGGATGCGTAGAGGAGATGCCGGAATTACAAGCGGTATATGAAAAATTACCAGAAAATATGAACATGATTTCAATATGTTCTAACGCAGGTACGGAAGCGGAATTAGCAAAAGAAATACTGGATAAAAAAGGTTGTAAATTCCCTACATTAATTCCGGACGAGAAGCTGGAAGAATCGTTACTAGACTATTTAGACGCGTATCCAACAACCGTATTTGTAGATAGTAAGGGGAACATCATCGGTGAAGAACAAATTGGTGCTCCATCTCAAAATAAAGAAGATGTTACCGACGCCTATCTTAATTTAATGAATGAAATACTTGAAAGATTTTCAAAGTAGGAAAGAGGTTATATATGTTAAATTTCAAATCGTATATCAAATACTCCACACTTGTAGTAGCGACTCTATTTGTATTGACAGGAATACTTAGGAAAGAGCACTTGATAGTATTGGAAAAAGCTATAAACATTTGTCTTGAATGTATAGGATTGGGGTAATCCTATGAAAAAATTGTGGGAATATGTAAAAAAACGTCCATTGATACAAGTGGTTGCTAGCATATTAACAAATTACAACCTACGCGGTTTTGCAACGGGAAGAATTTATAAGGGTAATACTAAGATAGCATGTGTTCCAGGACTTAACTGCTATTCATGCCCCGGTGCGATTGGATCGTGTCCTATAGGATCATTGCAGGCCGTTGTAGGTGGAAATAGGTATAACTTCTCCTATTACGTGATGGGCATATTAATTTTATTCGGTGTTTTGTTTGGCAGGTTTATCTGCGGATTCCTATGTCCTTTTGGATTTATACAGGACATACTATATAAGATACAAATATTTAAGTTGAAAGTACCAAAGAAGATGGATCAACTATTGCGGTGGCTAAAATATGCATTATTACTAATCTTGGTTATTTTACTTCCTATATTTCTAACAGATGAGTTTGGTACCGCTCCTCCATATTTTTGTCAGTGGATTTGTCCAGCGGGAACATTAGGTGGGGGGTTACCACTGATTTTAAAAAACAAAAGTTTGCGTAGCATGCTTGGTGTTTTGTTTGGATGGAAAGTAACATTGTTGATTCTAATAGTACTTTCTTCGGTATTCATTTATAGACCATTCTGCAAGTATATTTGTCCACTGGGAGCGATTTATTCAATCTTCAATTACTTTAGCTTTTATCAAATGCATATTGATAAACTAAAATGTAATGGGTGTAAAGCTTGTCAGCGTCATTGCAATATGAATGTAGAAGTTATAAGAAATATAAATAGTCCAGAGTGTATTCGTTGTGGTAAATGTAAGGATGTATGTAAGCAAGGAGCAATTACATCAGGATTTAAATTGATATGTAAAGAATAGTTGTATTATCGATCATTTGATTATTTATTGAAAGTATTGGTATAGGGATATCCAATACTTTCAATATTATTTTTAGCTACTATTATATAGTTTATTTTAGCCCTATTTACAGATAGAACTCTTGTAATTTCAAAAACAAGTATCTATTTAATCATTTACTCCTCATATTCTTAGATCGCAGCCGAGCGTATACTTAGAACTAAAATAAATTCTAAGCGATTAGAATTTGCTTATAAAGGGAATACTTAAGTTGCATTATAAAGCAAAGAATATAGTACAAACAATGGGTATTGTGCTCTGATAGTGAAATGAGGGAGTCCATGAGTCTATTAGAAAGAAAAATATTTGAATCAGTACCAGGGAAACAAGTGACATTGGCACATATTATAGCGAATCCAGATGATCGAATCTTTGAAAAATTAGGATTGAATAATGAAAAGTATCATGCCATTGGTATTTTAACCATAACCCCACCAGAGGTTGCAATTATCGCTGTAGATATCGCTAAAAAGACTGCACCCATTAAGATTGGATTTGTCGATAGATTCAGTGGATCTGTCTTTATCTTAGGAGATGTGTCGGCTGTACAATCTGCTATGGAGCAGGTTGTGATTTCTTTAAGAGAGTTGATGCGGTTTACTGTTCCCAAAATAACAAGAACGTAATAGGTAGGCGTAGAAAATGAAAAAAATTATGTTGATTGGATCCGTTGGAAGTGGAAAAACTACCCTTTGTCAAAGGATTCAAGGAGAGAGTATCAAATACAAAAAAACACAATCTGTTGAATTTTATTCTCAGATGATCGACACGCCAGGTGAGTTTGTCTTACATAGAAGATTCTATAGTGCCCTGCAGATGATGGCTGCTAGTTCTGACGTCATTGGCTTCGTTTGTAGTGTGGTGGAATCGGGACAGACATTTTCGCCCTATTTTGCACAAAATTTTACAAAACAATGTGTCGGAATTATTACAAAAATCGATTTAGCACCGAATGAAGAAGCCATCATCAACGCTGAAAAGAGATTAGAATTGGCAGGGGTTAGCAAAATTTTTCGTCTTTCAGCAATGAAAGATGAGGGCGTAGCGGAACTGATCGATTATCTTTCTAAGGAAAAGGAGGGGTAAATTTGCAAATTTATACTAGAACGGGTGATAAAGGGTACACTAGGATCATCGGAGGCACTAAATTAGCAAAAGACAGTGAACGCATAAAAGCATATGGCACCATTGATGAACTCAATAGTTTCGTAGGATATGCAATCACATTGATAAAGAATAATGATGCCTTGAAAAAAGAATTAATACAAATTCAGCAGTATTTATTTGATTGTGGCAACGATTTAGCAATGCCAAGAGGAAAAGGAACGTATCGGGTCACACCGGATTTGACAGAATGGATTGAAGGATGTATCGATGCTCATGTAGCAATTCCTCGGGAAGTAGAATCTTTTATTTTGCCAGGCGGTTCACCAGCAGCAAGTATTTTGCATATTTGCAGAACTGTTGCTAGGAGAGCAGAAAGAGAGATTGTAACCTTCCAATGGACCAATGATATGAATGAAGAAGTATTGATTTTTATCAATCGCTTGTCGGATTATTTTTTTTCAGTGGCACGGGTTGCAAATGCAAATGAAGGCATAGAAGATGTGCTCTATGAAAGAAGCGGCAAGGTATTTCACATGGAGCTTAAAAAAGAACATTTACAATAACAAAAAATATATTTTTTAATAGGTACTGACAAGTCGTTCTATTTTTTTATAAATTTTTTGTCAGAAAGGAGTAGTGCTATGCAGAAAATAAGATTTGGGACAGCCTTATATATTGGTGAAGATAGTCTAAAAAGATTATCCGATTTTAAGAACGAAAAGATCTTCATCGTAACGGATTCTTTTATCGCTTCATCAGCGTTATTACCACAGATTAGAAGTTATATGGATCCCAGCACAGAAATCTTGGTGTTTTCTGAAGTTATCCCAGACCCACCAATTGATAATATTGTTGCTGGATTGGAATATAGTAAGGATTTTTCGGCGACAATTCTACTAGCAATCGGCGGTGGTTCTGCCATCGATGCAGCAAAAGCTATGCTTTATTTCGGAAAATTGACAGGTCGATTCAGTGGAATACGATTTATTACAATTCCTACAACGAGCGGAACCGGTTCAGAGGTTACGGATTTTTCCATCATCACTGATGATGAAAAGGGCACGAAATATCCATTGATTACAGAGGAAATATTGCCAAATGAGGCGATTTTAGATGCTGGTCTCATTGCAGGCTTACCACCAAAGCAAACAGCCGATACGGGCATGGATGTTCTAACCCACGCCATAGAAGCTTATGTTTCCACCAATGCCAATGATATCTCCGATGCCTTAAGCGAAAAGGCAATACGCTATGTATTCACTTATTTAGAGAGAGCTTATAAAAATGGTGGGGATAAAGAAGCCCGTGAAAAAATGCATATGGCATCAACAATGGCTGGTATGGCATTTAATATAACCTCATTAGGGATCAATCATGGCATAGCCCATGCAGCAGGAGCACGTTGGCACATACCTCACGGAAGAATCAATAGCATTTTATTGCCCCACGTTATCCGTCACAATGCAGGAATGGTGGAAGGAAATTATGGCAAGAACAGGACCCTTGCTGCAGGTCGATATGCAGAAATCGCTAAATTCTTGGAATTGAACGCTGGTAATGTACAAGCAGGTGTACGAAGTTTAGTCAACGCAATTCTTGCACTCCAAAAGAAGCTTTCTATGCCAAAAAGTCTTTCTGAATGGGGGATCACCAAGGAACAATTTGAATCTGATAAAAATAGAGTAGCGGAAGCTGCCCTTGCAGATCGTTGTACAGAAACAAATCCTGTTACTCTAACGAAGGAAGATGTGATTCATATTCTAAGGAAATCATTTATATAAACTAAGAATAAATGAGGTGATGACTTGGAGAAAAATGAGAGGGTGATACAGGAATATGTTCCTGGAAAACAAATCACCGTAGCCCATGTGATTGCAAAGGCTGATTCCGAATTGTACCAAAAAATGGGTATCGTACAATCTGGAAATGAGGCTGTGGGGATTTTAACCATAACACCCAGCGAAGCCTCCATTATCGCGGTGGATATTGCAACAAAGGCTGCTGAAATAGAAATTGGTTTTGTCGATCGATTTTCAGGCGCTGTGGTAATCATCGGAGATGTTTCCTCTGTGAAGATTGCTTTGGAAAATATTTTAGACACCATGGCAAGTCTTTTAGACTTTACGGTGGTGCCCTTATCTAGCACTTAAAGTACATTTAAAATTGAATACAGAGCTATGACATCAAAAGTCGTAGATCCAATCAAGGGCGCTTAATAAGGGGACAATTATGGACCTATTATTCAGCGTTTATTTTTTTAGGTTTAAAGTAATTAACATATTGAAAAGGAGTGGATCAGATGGCGGAAACCTTACTAAGTGTCGGTATTGATATTGGCACATCAACGACACAATTAATTTTATCAGAACTTTCCATTGAAAATATGGCATCCGTTTTTACGATTCCAAGAATTTCCATTACGGATAAAAAAGTAATTTTTAAAAGCGATATTATCTTTACCCCTATATTAGAAAACAATCTGATCGATTCTGATGGGATAAAGGAATTTGTAGAGGAGCAATATAAAAAAGCAGGGATTACAAAATCCGCCATTCAGACGGGGGCCGTTATTATCACTGGGGAAACCGTTCGAAAAGAAAATGCCCGATCCGTTGCGAATGCTCTAAGTGGCTTTGCGGGAGATTTTGTTGTGGCAACGGCAGGACCCGATTTAGAGAGTATCATCGCAGGGAAAGGAGCAGGAACCTATTCTTATTCTAAAAATCATCATACGACGGCAGTGAATCTTGATATTGGTGGAGGAACCACCAACCTCGTCGTATTCAACGATGGAGACATTGAGGATACAGCCTGCTTCGATATTGGGGGGCGATTAATCAAGGTAGATTCCAGTGGTATCATTCGTTATATTTCTCCAAAGGTAGAGAAAATCATCAGAAAAGAAGCTTTAGACCTTCGTCTCAATGAAAAAGTCGATCTGAAAGAGCTGGATAAACTTTTAGATATATTTGTCCAGGTACTGGAAAACAGTGTTCGAATAGGTAAAAGGAGTCCTTATTTTGAACTGTTGATCACCAACAAACAATTGACTACAAAACTTCAAATAAAGTGTATTTCATTTTCAGGTGGCGTAGCAGATGGGATCACGAAAGAGGGGGTACAAAATCCTTTTGAATATGGCGATATCGGACTGTTGTTAGGTAAGAAAATAAGGGAATCCTCTCTAATGACAGCTCTGAATGTGATTCCAACAGTAGAGACCATCCGAGCCACTGTAGTTGGAGCAGGGTCCCATACCACCGACGTTTCAGGGAGCACCATCACCTATAAAAAAGAAATCCTGCCACTTCAGAATATCCCCATCCTGCAGCTATCAAAAGATGATGAAGATGCGAATAATTGTGGGAATTTAGGGAACATTATTCAAGAAAAAGTAAAATGGTTTATGGTAGATGGAGAAGTCCAAACGGTTGGCTTAGGGATAGAGGGTGTCCATAACCCTTCCTTCCAGTTGATTCAGAATTTAGCAAGGGAAATCATAGAAGGTTTAGATCTATTGATTCAGAAAAAATTGCCATTGGTGATTATCGTCAAAGAGGATATGGCAAAGGCACTGGGTCATAGCCTGTATGCACATCTTCCTGAGAATTATCCATTTGTATGTATCGATAGTGTTTATGTACGAAATGGAGACTACATTGATATTGGAAAACCGATCGCAGAAGGCTCTGTTTTACCAGTTGTCGTAAAAACATTAGTATTTAATTAAAGATAGAAGGAGGATGTACAATGATTTTAAAAACAAAGCTTTTTGGAAAAACCTATCAATTTTCATCTGTAATGGAAGTTATGGGGAAGGCCAATGAAGAAAAATCTGGAGATAATTTAGCTGGCGTTGCAGCAGAGAGCGCTGAAGAAAGAGTTGCAGCTAAAGTTGTCCTATCTCAGCTAAAGCTTTCCGATTTATTTAACAATCCTGCAGTGCCTTATGAAAAAGATGAAGTGACACGGATCATTATTGATCATGTAAATCTCAAGACCTATGAAAGGATCAAAAATTGGACCGTAGCCGAACTAAGAGAATGGATCCTAAACAGCAATACGACAAACTATGATATCCATCGTATATCCAATGGTCTAACTGCGGAAATGGTGGCAGCAGTTGCCAAAATTATGTCGAATTTAGATTTAATCGTAGGCGCACAAAAAATCGTTGTAACGAAGACTGCCAATACGACAATTGGTGTTCCTGGAACATTTTCAACACGGCTTCAGCCGAACCATACCACCGATAATGTAGATGGTATTATGGCTACCGTTATGGAAGGCCTATCCATGGGTGCTGGAGACGCAGTTATCGGTTTGAATCCAGTAGATGATACCACAGAAAGCGTAAAACGTATTCTACATAAATTTAATGATTTTATTAATAAATGGGAAATTCCTACCCAACACGTTGTTTTAGCTCATGTGGCCACTCAGATGGAGGCAATGGAACAGGGAGCACCAACAGGCTTGGTATTCCAATCCATTGCAGGGTCTGAAAAAGGTAATGCAGCTTTTGGAATTTCTGCAAAGATGCTTTCAGAAGCAAAGGATATGGCTTTGAAGCTAGGTACCGCAGTAGGGCCAAATGTGATGTACTTTGAAACAGGTCAAGGTTCTGAGCTTTCTTCCGATGCACACAATGGCGTAGACCAATTGACTATGGAAGCAAGATGTTATGGATTTGCAAAGCATTTCGATCCATTCCTTGTGAATACCGTTGTTGGATTTATTGGACCAGAGTATCTGTACGACTCTAAGCAAGTTATTCGTGCAGGTCTAGAAGATCACTTTATGGGTAAGCTAACAGGTATTTCTATGGGTTGCGATGTTTGCTACACGAACCACATGAAGGCAGACCAAAATGACGCTGAAAATTTAACAGTTTTACTTGCAACAGCAGGTGTAAACTTCATTATGGGGATTCCAAATGGTGATGATATCATGTTAAATTATCAAACCACAGGGTTCCATGAAGGCGCATCCATTCGTCAATTATTGAATAAACGAACAATTAAAGAATTTGACCAATGGTTAGAAAAAATGGGATTCAGTGAAAATGGACGTTTAACTTCCAAAGCTGGCGATGCATCTGTATTCTTGAAGGGTTAAATATTTCTAAGAGGAGGGATAACGAATGGACGAATTAAATTTAAAAGAAATGATCAAATCGATTTTAAATGAAATGGTGGGTGAAGCACCACCAGCCGTTATAAATAGTAATTCAACCGCAGAAAGATCTGTGGGCACAATGCAAACTACCAAACCTCAGGGTGTTGAAGAAAGGTTCATACCAGATATTACAGCAGTAGATATTCGGAAGCAATTTTTAGTACCCAATGCAGCCGATAAAGAAGGGTATCTGAAAATGAAATCCTATACACCGGCTCGCTTAGGCTTATGGAGAGCTGGCCCAAGATATATGACAGAACCTAGTCTCAGGTTCCGTGCTGACCACGCGGCTGCTCAAGATGCTGTATTCTCTTACGTTGATGAGGATTTAGTGAAAGAGCTGGGATTTGTAGAGGTGGTTACAGAATGCAAGGATAAAGACGAATATCTTACACGGCCAGATTTAGGTCGTAAGTTTTCAAATGAAGCGATCAACACGATTAAAAAGGTCGTGAAGCCCAATCAAAAGGTGCAGGTCATCGTTGGTGATGGGTTAAGTTCAGCAGCTATAGAGGCAAACATCAAGGATGTTCTACCTTCCTTACGACAGGGTCTGAAGATGTTTGGATTGGACTTTGGAGAAGTTGTTTTTATCAAACATTGTCGTGTACCAGCTATGGATCCAATCGGTGAGGCAACGGGAGCAGAGGTTGTCTGTCTTTTAATCGGAGAAAGACCGGGGCTTGTTACAGCAGAATCTATGAGTGCCTACATCGCTTATAAACCAACCATTGGTATGCCAGAGGCTAGAAGGACAGTCGTTTCCAATATCCACAGACAAGGAACGCCAGCAGTAGAGGCGGGTGCATATATTGCCGAAATTATCAAGCGAATGCTGGATAATAAGGCGTCTGGGCTGGATTTAAAAGAAAAATAAAGTTTGTTCGCTCAGGCTCACAAACTTTATGTCGCACTCAACTCTAGGTGAGGCTTAGAGTTTCAAGTGCTCAAAATAAGGTTTGTTCGCTCAGGCTTACAAGCTTTATGTTGCACTTAACTTTAGGTGAGACTCAGAGTTTTAGGTGTTCAAAATAAAAACTGCCTGATTTAAAGAGGAGGTTTCCTAATGAAAAATGAACGATTAGGTGCAAATGTTCTAAGCGTAAAAATCATTCCAAATGTTGATGATGGATTGGCAAAGGAATTAAATTTGGCACCGAACCAAAAAAGTTTAGGGATTATCACAGCGGATTCTGATGATGTAACTTATGTAGCATTGGATGAAGCCACGAAGGCATCGGATGTAGCTGTTGTATATGCAAAAAGTATGTATGCTGGTGCTGCTAACGCTTCTACGAAATTAGCAGGAGAAGTGATTGGAATTTTAGCAGGTCCAAGTCCAGCAGAAATACGAAGTGGTCTAGATCGTGCTGTTGAGGTTATCACAAATGAAGCCAGCTTCTATAGTGCAAATGAGGATAATTCCATAGTTTATTTTGCTCATACTGTATCGAGAACAGGTTCTTATCTTTCAAAAGGAGCAAATGTGAGAGAAGGAGAAGCAATTGCCTATTTAATTGCACCACCATTGGAGGCAATTGTAGCTATTGATGCGGCTTTGAAGGCTTCTGCCGTAAAAATGAAGGTATTTTATGGACCCCCAACTGAAACAAACTATGCAGGTGCATTATTAACAGGATCACAATCTGCTTGTAGGGCAGCATGTGAAGCATTTGCGAAAGCTGTGGAAGCCGTTGCTGATAATCCAACCAGTTATTAGGTGGTGATGAAAATGGCGAAGGCATTGGGGTTAATTGAAGTCCGTGGAAAGTTAGGAGCAATCCTAGCAGCAGATGCCGCTATAAAGGCGGCCAGTGTAAGGCTACTAGGAAGTGAAGTCGTCAGTGGTGGTTTAACAACAATTCATATTATTGGAGATATTGCGGCGGTCAAAGCGGCGGTTGAGGCAGGTGTAGTTGCGGTGGCAGATAAAAATTGTCTAATCAGTAGTCATGTCATTCCTCGTTTGGATGACCAAGTTGAGCGGATGTTGGAGAAAACCTTAGGTAGAAAGGAAGAGCGTCCTTCGGATCTAAAGGAGTCCAATGAATCCACAACAAAGGGAAAAATTGAAGAAGAAAAACCAGACAAAGCAGTAGTACCTTCCAATGGGTCCCAAGAAATTTCGAAAGAAAACTTGAAATCCAGTATCAATACAATTGTAGGTACATCCTTTGATAAAGAAGATCTAGAAAAAATGAGAGTGACAGATTTACGTTCTCTTGCATATCAATCCGATCTTTCTACCATAAAAAAATCGGAAATTAAAACTGCGAACAAAACAATATTAATTGAAGCGTTGATGGATAAAGGAGTTGAACATTAATGGGATTGATAGATAAAGACCTTGTGTCGATTCAAGAGACGAGGGATTTGCTGAAAAAAGCAAAAGAAGCACAAAAGGAAATCGCCAAGTTGTCCCAAGAGCAGATCGATACCATCTGCAAAGCCATAGCGAAGGCAACTTTTGACAACCGTGTAAAATTAGCTAAAATGGCGCAGGAAGAGACCGGATTTGGACGATGGCAGGATAAAGTTCTAAAAAATGCCTTTGCATCGAGAGATGTATTGAATGCAATTAAAGATATGAAGACTATTGGTATCATCAAAAACAATCCAGCGGCAAAATATATGGAAGTGGCTGTTCCAGTTGGGGTCATTGCAGGGCTCATTCCTTCAACAAATCCAACATCGACGGTGATCTACAAATCTCTGATCAGTATCAAGGCAGGAAATGCCATTGTATTTTCACCGCATCCAAGTGCATTAAATTGCATCAAGGAAACTGTTCGCATTATCAATGAAGCAGGAAGAAGCGTTGGCTTACCAGAGGGTGCCATCAGTGTAATTACAAGGGTTACAATGCAGGCAACCAATGAATTAATGAAAAATGAAAATACAGACTTGATTCTTGCCACAGGAGGTTCTGCAATGGTTCGGGCAGCATATTCCTCTGGAACACCAGCAATTGGTGTGGGACCGGGCAATGGACCTGCCTTTATAGAACGCAGTGCCGATATTCCGAGAGCAGTGGAGCTGATTATTGAATCGAAAACATTTGATAATGGCACAGTCTGTGCATCGGAACAATCCATCATTGTGGAAGATATTAGCAAAGAAAAAGTCATAGCAGAATTCAAGAAGCAGGGTGGTTATTTCTTATCGAAAGAAGACGCCCTAAAGCTTGAAAAATATATCTTACGACCAAATGGTACCATGAATCCGAATATTGTAGGAAGAACGGCACAGGTTGTTGCAGAACTGGCTGGCATTTCTGTACCAAAAGATGCAAAGGTTTTAATTGCAGAAGAAACACGTGTTGGAAATCTTGCTCCCTATTCCAGGGAAAAATTGTCACCGATTTTAGCCTTCTATACGGTGAATACTTGGCAAGAAGCTAGAGACTTAAGTATTCAGATTTTAAATTTTGAAGGCGCAGGACATACTATGGTGCTTCACACAACAAACGATAAAATTGCAGAAGAATTTGGATTAAAGGTGCCAGTTTCACGATTCCTCATCAATTGTTCTGCTACGTTAGGGGGAATCGGAGCAACTACAAACCTAATGCCTGCTTTGACATTGGGTTGTGGCGCAATCGGAGGAAGCTCTACTTCTGACAATGTTGGCCCACAGAATTTATTCAATCTCCGACGCGTCGTTTATGGTGTTCGAACATTGGAAGAAATCCGTGGAGAAGATGTTTTTGCAGAAGGGAATGCTATAGATTTAGAAGGTTCAGGATTTAATAAGGAGCAATTAGTAGATTTGCTCGTTGAACGTGTTCTGCAGAGATTAAAGTAAGTAGGATGCACACAATAATATTGATAAAAAATAAAACAATAAAAAATTTAGGAGGTAATTATAGTGGCGAATACAAATGCATTAGGCATGATTGAAACAAAAGGATTGGTAGCAGCAGTGGAAGCAGCAGATGCAATGGTGAAGGCAGCAAATGTAACCTTAATTGGAAAAGAGCAGGTAGGTGGCGGTCTGGTAACTGTTATGGTTCGTGGAGACGTTGGTGCAGTTAAAGCTGCAACAGATGCTGGAGCAGCAGCGGCAGAAGCAGTTGGTGAGTTAATATCTGTTCATGTAATACCACGTCCACATATGGAGGTAGATGTAATCCTACCAAAATACGACACCCAAAATGCTTAAAGTTGGAAGATAAAAAGTGGGGCTGAGGCATAATAAAAGCTTATGTCCAGCCTTTTCTTTATCGAGGGGAAGTGAATCAGAATGACGATTTTAACAGAAAGTAAAATAAAAAAACTACTCCGTACGACGAAATTAAAAGAAACAAGACACTTAGTTTTAGAACCTGGGACCGTAATTACCCCCTCTGCAAAGGAATATCTAAAAGATATTGTGATTGAATATAGGCATATATCAGAGGAGCATGAGTCTAGGCAACAAGAGGCAACCTTCCCAATGACCCGGTTGAAGGAAAATGAGCCGAAGGGTGTAAAAAATATTCAAGACGTTTTGGTATATCGGAATGGAAATGGGCAGGAAATATGGAAGAGCCACTTAAGGTATCTATTTAAAGTGAAAGCAGATGGGATCATCAGTCATATTCTGACCATACAAAAGAAAAGTTACCATGTGGGAAAGATGGCACTGGTAGAAGCTTTAAATACCATCTTAGTGGTAGTCAAGACAATATCCATGGAAACTTTATCCCCAGAGATCTTGAATCAGATCCAGGAAATTGAAAGACTGTCAGAGGACAAAAAACCATATATGGCCAGCCTCTATCCGGAGGGCTTCTTTATGCCAACCTATCAAGATGAAGAATGTGTCCTCGCTCTATTTGAATTGCATGGATGTTTACAGGAACTAGAACATTTTATCGCTAGAGAAATGAAAGAAATTTTGATATTGGAGGACTATATTCTTTTCGTTTCAATAGCGACGATTTTAAAGGATTATTGTTGGATTTTGATGGTGCAGTCAAAGGAAAAATCAGTAGAATAGGGGTGGAAACATGACTAAAAATAATATGGATAAAATCGTGGACGCAGTTGTTGCTCGCATACATGAAGTAATGGATCAAACATTTGAAATAGAAGCAAGTGGACGCCACATCCATCTAAATCGGGAAGCAATCGACGCTCTCTTTGGCGTAGGGTACCAATTACGCCCATCAAAGTATTTGTCACAGCCAGGGGAATTTGCATCGGAGGAACGCGTGGATGTGAAGGGGCCGAAAGGTACAATTCACAATGTGATCATCTTGGGACCAGAGCGAAAGCATTGCCAGGTGGAGGTTTCCATAACAGATGCACGTATACTAGGGGTCAATGCACCAGTTCATTTGAGTGGAAATATTGAAAATACGCCAGGGGTCGTTATTATGAACGGATCCAGGTCTTTTGCTTTAGATAGAGGCGTCATTGTTGCAAAACGTCATATTCATATAAAAGAGACAGATGCGAAAAAATTTGGTGTCAAAGATCAAGATCGAGTGTCTGTACAAGTATTTAGTGAAAGACCGTTGATATTTGATGATGTGATCGTGAGAATAAGCCCAAAGTTCGAGACTTATATGCATATTGATTACGATGAAGCAAATGCTTGTGGTCATAAGAAAGGTGTACGAGGACGTATTATTACGAGGTGATAGGAATGGACAATATTGAAATATTCGTGCAAAAAATCACAGATATTCTGATGCAGCGGCTAGAGAAGGAAGAACCTAGAAAAACCCTAGCATTTTTAGGGAAAGAATACACGAGTATTCGAACCTACTATGAACAAAAAGGATATCGAATCGTATCGTTTCAAGAAAAAATGGATGAGGTCATTGTCACGGAGCTGCCGATTTTAAATATGAATCGCCTCGCCCTGGGACTTCCTCAAGGCGAAGATGAAATCATTATTTGGGATCGTTTATTAAAACAGAAGAAAGTGATGGTTCTACAAGAAGGAATGGAACTGTATATCAGTCGCCAGAATATCTCGCCAGCATTGCTACAAGTTCTGGAACACTATAAAAAACAATTGGTCAAATACGGTGTTTCCATTCTTCCCTTAAAGAATTTTGAAAAGAGCAGGGAAACGATCCATGATGTAAAAAATGAAGCCCATAAAGGTGGTAAAAAGGAACTGCTGACCATAGCAAAAGTGCGAGAGATGAACCTACAGGAAGGCGACATCTTTGAAGCTGATCCGAATACCATTATTACAGCATTGGCTAGGGACTATATGCGTGATTTAGGGGTTCAAATTCGATAGAAAGGGGCATGCTATGTTCATTGGAAAAGTTGTTGGTAGCCTATGGGCTACACGCAAAGATGAAAAATTAAATGGGTTAAAGTTTTTACTCATTGAAAAACAACGAAACGAACAGGAAGCAGATCCAGATCTAGTTGTGGCAGTGGATCGGGTCGGTGCTGGTATTGGAGAATCTGTTTTGATTACCACTGGTAGCTCTGGTCGTTTATCTTTTGATGGGAAAGGTATTCCCGTGGATATGGTCATTGTTGGAATTATAGACACCGTGGATTATCCTAAAAAATGATAAAACCTGCTATTTATAAATAGAATGGAGTGAAATGAATGAGTATAAATGAGATCATAATTTGGATTATGGCAATTATTATGGTCATCGGTGCAATTGACCGTTCCATAGGGAATCGGGTGGGATTAGGACAACAATTTGAGGAAGGAATACTAGCAATGGGCTCCTTAGCACTCTCAATGGCAGGTATCATCGTCATAGCGCCCAAGTTATCCGATTGGCTCAGTCCCATTGTAGTACCTCTATATAAAATGTTAGGCGCAGATCCCGCAATGTTTGCAGGAACACTCTTAGCAAATGATATGGGTGGGTTTTTCTTAGCACAGCAAATGACGACCGATCCACTAATTGTACTTTTCTCAGGGGGGATTTTAGGAGCTATGCTGGGTGCAACACTAGTATTTACCATTCCGGTTGGGTTGGGAATCATCAGCAGTGAAGATACGAAGTATCTAGCACAAGGTGTATTATGTGGGATTGTGACGATTCCCATTGGAGCATTCGTTGCAGGCGTTGTAATGGGTATGCCTGCAGTGAAGGTCTTTATGAATTTAATACCAATCATTGTTGTGGCCATTTTAATTTCAATTGGATTGTTTAAAATTCCTGAAGGAATGATTAAAGGGTTCAACGTATTTGGGAAGATTATCGTTGCAGTTGCAGCTATTGGACTGGCAATTGGTGGATTAGATTTACTACTAGGTATCAAAGTATTTGAAAATCAAGATACCCTTGAAGTCGGGTTTCAAACAGTTGGTAGCATTGCCATTACTTTAGCCGGTGCCTACGGACTGGTATTCTTGATCACAAGAATATTCAAAAAACCATTGCTTCGGCTAGGTCAATTGTTAGGAATGAATGATATCGCAGCAGCAGGTCTTATTGCATCTCTTGCAAACAATATTGCCATGTTCCAAACCGTAAAGGGTATGGACCGACGTGGCAAGGTGATTAATATTGCTTTTGCAGTTTCAGCATCCTTTACATTCGGTGATCACCTAGGATTTACTGCCGGCGTTGCACCAGAATTGATTACACCTATGATTATTGGTAAGCTGGTGGGCGGTATTTCTGCCATTTTTGTTGCTATATTTTTATCGAAAAGTGTATTTGGGATTGAATAAACTAAGCATTAGAGAAATCGAAGTATAGATGGAGGGAAGATGTTGAATATAGACAGATCAGAAATTGAAAAGTTGGTTCGTGGCATTATCATGGAAGAATATGGTCAGAAGCTGAATGATGCTTCAAAAAGGAAAGTGGATCCTAGTGGTATCATGTCCATTGCATTACCACTATTCTCTGTAGATGAGGAGAATCGGTTGGATACTGGCAATCCCAATCATAAGGTATATACAAAGGATTTGGTGTCCCTTATGGAAAGTCCAAGGCTAGGCTGTGGACTCATGGTAATGGAGGATACAACCTTCGATTGGACCCTAGGATATGATGAAATCGACTATATTATTGAGGGAACCTTAACCATTATCATAGATGGACGTCGCATCACTGCCAATGCTGGAGAAGTGATTTTAATTCCAAGGAATTCAAAAATTCAGTTTTCAGTAGATGGCAAGGCAAGATTTATTTATGTAACCTATCCAGCAGATTGGCAATCATAACGTAAAAAGGTAAATTGATGGATGAACTCCCATTGATTTGCCTTTTGTTATGTATTATTCTAAAAGAAAGGGGATGAGGGGAATGAATAAAATTACAGTATGGACGAAACAGAATGAAAATGTGTTGAAAGAGATTGAAAAAACAGGGCGATATATAGCGAAGAAAGAATATATTTTGAAGGATTTGGATGAACATGCCCACTTGGTATTGGAGGTTTATGATTGGCTAGTGAAGAATACACCCAATACGACTCAAAAGCCATATGATGCTGAATATCCAATATGGGTATCGTTGGCAAGGGAGGCCACGATGCTCCCCAGTGTAGGAACCGTCCTATTGGAATTGAAAGTGGACCCAGCCCTAATCACTATGGTCAATATTAATAAATGGGGAGCCATGTTGAATTATTCCTATATTCCATCAGATGAGCAGGATGCTAAAAATCATCGACAGCTTTTAAAGGCGTATGGGGTCAGCAGTGATACCAAAGCATATATGTCTCAATTCTATCCTCAAATCAAAAGACGTATCATCGATAGCTGGCATCGATTGTTTGACGATTCAATTACCCTTGGCAGCGATGAAAAATACGGCAACATATGGGAGGTTCGAAAAGAATGGATCACACAGATCATAAGGTAAGGCTGTATTCTGCCCAGTCAGAGCTTGTTGTAAAAATTCTTGAAAGAGATGGTGTTTGTTTTTCTAAGAAGGAATATGTAATAAAAAAATATGAAGAAAGTGCTCCGATCTTTATAGCCGCATATGATTGGTTTGTTACAGCGGCAGAAAAATACCTTCCAAAGCCCAAAGGCGCCGAATATCCATATTGGGCCTTTCTCGATAAACACAGTGTGGATCAGCCAGCAGATAGCAAATCTTTAGAGCTATGGATCCCTTTGGATGAAGTTCTATTTTTTGATATGTATGATTGGAATAAGGTATTATGCCTCCAGTATATAGGCGAAACGAAAGCGGATGAAGAACAATTCCATCAAATGATAAGGGATTATGGCATTCGGAAGGAAAGTGATATCATTCTCACAAACTTTTATCCCCATTTAAAGCGTCAGGTACAGGATAGCTGGATAAGGTTGTTTCGCCATCACGAAAATATAAAACAGGGAAATACGGAAAGTGTAGGGAGCGTGCAGGCAGGGCTGTGGCAGCTGAAGAAAGAATGGATGCTGTAGTTTTGATCTATTTTAAATATCTTTAATAAATATTGATTGTTCAGAGGTCCCAATTATTGAAGGGAGACTGCGCTATGGTAGATACTATTTTACATCTGATTGAAAATGGCGATGAAATTATTCGGTTTAGAACAGTGAATGAAGTGTTAAACATTTATAATGATGAAAAACTAAATGAGTTGTATAGAGAATTAATTGAGTCTAAGGTAGTAATAAAGAGATTGAAAAATCTAGAAGATGTGTCTAAAATCGATGATTTTAACGGTATACACGGGGCAACAAACTTTCATTTGGAAAATTCATTGCCAAGGATACTAGATTGTGGAATAAAAGCAGGAGAATCTTTACTAGATGATATTATGATACCAATATTACAACGGATTAAAAGGAGGATATTTCCTGTAGATCATGTGTTTCATATATTTCCTGAGATCATAATGTGTCCGTTTTTAATAAGGGCTGGCTATATTGATAATGATCTTCAACAGTTTCTTGAAAAGAGAATTGAGAACATATATGACTTCGTAAGGCACAAAAACTACGATATATACGATGAGCGGACGAACTATAAAGGGATTCCTAAAGCTTTTAAAAATAAAAAAGTTATCAAGCCGGAATTATATAGGGGGGGAAGATTTTCATTACCCTTGATTTATGACTTGTATGCTTTTTCGTTAGCCGACGAATTTTTGGATGAAATCAATAAAATGAAAATAAATACAATTATTGAGTACATTATTGATGAAAGATATAATAAGCTTGATACAAGTTATGGTATCCTATTAAATGGTAATAGAAGTTATCTTGTAATGGGATGGGATTGTAAATTACCTGAAATTAAGGGTGCAATAACTTCTGAAATATTAAATTTCCTTGAATGGTTATCATTTAGTAATATTTTTAGGGAATCAAATTGGTGTAAAGAAGCTTTTGAGCTATTTTTTAAATACAAGACAGATAGAAATACATTTATATTCACGAAAGAATCTTTAAATGAAAAAAACGGTGTATGGATCAAAGGAAGCCATATGAGCTTAGGCGAAAACCGGAGAAAGAAAAACGCTATGGAGATTGAATCTACATTCAGGGCACTTAAAATTCTTCAAAAAAATGGAAAGCTAGGGGATGTGACTTGATTCAAAGAAATTTTTGATCTATTAACAAGGAGCGTAGAGCTATGGATGATAACAAGTATGATGATAACTTTGTCTTTATAGAAGGACTTAAGGCAGTTGTGGATTTTTCCAGCAATGGTGTTCTTATTATAAATTCTAATGCTAAGATAATTTATATCAATGATTGGGCCGCTAAATTTTTAGGTCTCAAGGGAATCGAAGATATGATGTACAAAAAAACAACGATATTCTTCCCAACATCTAGACTTGTGAAAGTTATGGAGTCTGGTATAGAACAGCGAAATGTACTGGATGTTAGATTAGGAAAACATCTTGTTGTTTCGAGACTGCCTATTTTTTCGGACAATAAAATTATAGGAGCCGTTGCTATTTTTCAAGGTGTCAAAGAAGTGCAAGATAATGAAATGGAAATCAGAAAAACGCTGATCCAAAAAGGATTAACAGCAAGGTACTCTTTTGAAGATATCCTCTATAAAAGTAAGTGGATGGAGAAGATTGTTAAAACTGCAAAGCTTTATTCAGAGACAGATTTACCAGTATTGATTACGGGAGAAAGTGGAACGGGAAAAGAGCTATTTGCACAAAGTATCCATAAAAATAGTAGTAGAAGATCAGCGCCATTTTTAGCGATTAACTGTGCAGCATTACCTGAATCCGTATTTGAAGCCGAACTTTTCGGATATGCAGAAGCTTCTTTTACAGGGGCACAAAAAGGCGGAAAAAAAGGATTGTTTCAGCAAGCCCACAAGGGAACAATTTTTCTTGATGAAATAGGTGAATTACCACTTCCAGTACAATCAAAGCTTTTAAGGGTTCTTGAGGAAAAACAAGTACATCCAGTAGGGAGTGATATCCTGATTAACATTGATGTCCGAGTCATTGTTGCTACCAATAGGGATTTAATCCACGAAGCGGAGAAGGGAAATTTTAGGCTGGATTTATTGCATCGATTAAATACACTGACCCTATCAATACCACCATTAAGGCAGCGTTCAGAGGATGTAGAAGTTTTAGCCAGGGATTTTCTTAGTAAAAAGTATCCGAAATTGTATAGTGAAAATAAAGTAATCGTACAGCAGTTATTAGAACAATTGAAAAACCATTCTTTAATGGGAAATGTAAGGGAATTGAAAAATATAATCGAGCGATTTGCAATTTTATTAAATGGTGGAATGATTAGTGAAGACATTGACGAGGTCATGAGACAAGTAATTTATCAGGCCCAATTCCATACGAATACAGATATTGCCATGCAGCTTGAAAAGGAAGAAATGGAAACGATTAAAAATGCACTGATCTCTACCAAAGGAAATCGAGCAGAAGCGGCTAAAATTTTAGGTATTAGCGAATCCACACTTTGGAGAAGAATTAAGAAATTCAATATTTCAACAAAGTTTTAGGTATTTACTATAAAAAGTACAAATTAAAAGGATATATACTGATAGGCGAATAGGGCTCCAGGATAAAAGTTGATTTTGTATAAATAGAAATCAACTTTTTTTAATAATAAATTCATTGGATTTTTTATAAATAATAGCTTGAATCTGTTATGATGTGTTTGTGAAATAAAATGATGATAATTCGAATGGATATTGAAATAAGATGAAAATATTTGAGCATATAAATCCATGGGTAGATGGATTAAATAAATAAAATAAAAAAAATAATTCAGTCAATACAAGCAATAATCAAAAAAATTAATAAATTTCTAACAAGATCATTTAGATTGGCACGCCTATTGCAAATTAAGAATACATAAGAAAGGCTGCGTACAGATGATTGGCTTTTCTTATATCTTAAAATGTAGAAGGAGGACAATAAAATGAACAGAGGAGCACTAGCGAATATAAGGATTCTTGACTTAACACGGGTACTTGCTGGACCTTACTGTACAATGATGTTAGCGGATATGGGGGCCGATGTAATTAAGATCGAGGTGCCAGGCAGAGGTGACGATACAAGAGGCATGGGACCTTTTAAGAACGGAGATAGTTTGTATTTTGCCAATGTCAATAGAAATAAAAAAGGAATTACCCTAAATCTAAAGTCTCCTGAGGGAAAAAAGATTTTTTTAGATATGGTTAAAAATGCAGATGTTGTAGTTGAAAACTATAGACCGGGTGTTATGGATAAACTGGGACTTGGTTATGATGTGCTAAAAGAAGTGAATGATCAGATCATTTATGCTGCTGTATCAGGATTCGGCTGCTACGGTCCATATTCTGATAGACCGGGTTATGATATTATTGCACAAGCAATGGGTGGACTGATGAGCATTACTGGACAAGCAGGAGGCGCTCCTACTAGAGTTGGTAATGCAATGGGAGATGTGCTGGGTGGTATGAACTTAACCATTGGTGTTCTTGCTGCTATCAATGCTCGACATATTATTGGGAAAGGACAAAGGGTAGATGTATCTTTGGTGGACTCTGTTGTAGCTTCTCTTGAAACAGGAACTCAACGATATATGGTTACAGGGAAAGAGCCTGAGCTTATGGGAAATCGATATGCAGCTGCATCTCCATACGATTCTTTTATAGCAAAGAACGGTCAGTTTGTTATTGGCTGTGGAAATCAAAAGTTGTTCGAGCTTTTATGTAAAAAAGTAATAAAAAGAGAAGATCTTTTAGAGGACCCTCGCTTCGATACAAATGATAAACGTTGTACCAACCATCAGGCTCTAAAACAAGAGATTGAAAAATGGAGCTGTAACTATACGATTGAAGAAGCAGTAGATGCCATTCTAGGTGCGGGTGTACCTGCTGCTCCGATTATGGGACTAAAAGATATTACTGAAAATGAGCACATAGCTCATGTAAGAGAAATGTTCGTTGATTGTGAGCATCCTGTAATTGGTAAAATGAGAGTAAACGGCAACCCTGTTAAGTTGATGGAAACAAAGACAGAAATAAAATCACCAGCGCCATTACTAGGAGCCAACAATGAAGAAATTTATGGGGAACTGTTGGGTATGGACGCAGATACATTAAAAGACTTAAAGGAGAGGGGTATCATATAATATGGGTACAGACGTTATTGCTCTAATTATTTTTGTTACCGTAGTTATCATTGCTTTTTTTAAGAAAATGAATGTGGGGTTGCTTTCTATTGCTGTAGCAGTTGTACTTGGACGCTTTTTCAATATTGAGGATAAAGTAATTATTAGTGGATTCAGTACATCGCTATTCACTACACTAGTAGGGATTACGTTTTTATTCACCATAGTAAATTCTACCGGAGCGTTAGAGCTAGGTGCAAAGAAAATTGTTTCCTTAGTAGGAAAGAAAATATGGTTGATTCCAATTTTCGTTTATATGGCAGGATTTATAATTGCGGCTGTTGGGCCCGGTGCAATTCCAGCTTTGGCTATTATTCCACCAATCGCAGTTACTCTAGCACTTCAGGTTGGGTATCACCCAGTAATGCTTTCTCTAATCGGTGTGACCGGTCTTATGGCTGGTAGAATGACACCAATAACACCGGAAGGAACTTTAATATCCGGTATCCTCACAGCACAGGGATTAGATGATGTCATCGTTAGTGTTTTGATATCCAACATCATAATGACGGTAACGTTTTCCTGCATTGTTTATATTGTGTATAAGGGTTATAGAGTAAAGCAGAATGGTGAAGGTTTAAAGCTTTCGGATACGCCAAAGTTCACGGCGCATCAGTTGATATCTCTTTCAGGAATCCTTGTTATGCTTCTTCTAATCATCTTTGTAAAAATGAATGTTGGTTTAGCTGCATTCCTTGTTGCTACAACCCTAATATTCTTTAAAATAGGAGATGAAAGCGTTTCATTAAAAAACATCCCATGGGGGACTGTAATGTTAGTTCTTGGCGTCGGTGTATTGATGAACATTGTAGACTTGGTCGGTGGCATAGATTTATTATCCAGTGTCTTATCTTCTATTATGAGACCGAGAACAGCTGCCCCTATTATGGGAATAACAGCAGGTCTTCTTTCTTGGGTAAGTTCAGCTCTTGGAGTTGTATACCCAACGTTGATCCCAACAGTTGGTGGTATTGTTGAAAGTGTAGGTGGTGTAACCGTAACGGAACTAGTTGCGGCTATTGCAGCCGGAGGATCTTGTGCAGGTATTAGTCCAGCATCCACTGGTGGGGCATTAATTCTTGCTGCATTAGCAAGTAATAAAGAAAATTTCACAAAAGAAGAAGAAGGGAAGGTCTTTGTTTCACTTTTCCTTTGGGCTGTATTTGCACTTATTCTAATAGCCACATTAGCCTTTTTAGGTGTATTTGGTATGTTCTAAATAAACAATATTGATAATTGAAATTATAGATACAATAAAAGGAGAGGTAGAGATGATTATTCCAAAATCAGTAGAGATATTGGAGGTATGTCCTAGAGATGGATTCCAGAACGTAAAGGATTTTATTGCCACAGAAGATAAAATTGCCATCGTAGAAAGGTTGATTGATGCCAACTTCAAGAGAATTGAGCTGGGCTCCTTCGTTAGTCCAAAAGCAATTCCTCAGATGGCAGACACGAAAGAAGTTGTAGCTGCAGCGAAACAATACGCGGTAGATCAGGATATCAAATTCGTGGCACTTGTACCCAATGCAAGGGGGGTAGAATCTGCCATTGCAGCTGGTGTCGATCAGATTACCTATGTAATCAGTGCCAGTGAGAGCCATAATAAAGCAAACGTAAACCGTACTGTTGCTGAATCTATGGAACAGTATGAAGCTTTAATTAAGGAATACAAAGGTGATATTGATTTTCGTCTTGGCTTAGCAACCACATTTGGATGTCCATTTGGGGATGAAGTTAAGATTGAACGGATACAAGAGATGTGCAAGTGGGCCTTTGATCTTGGGACTGTAGAAATTTTGATGGCAGATACTGTTGGGCTTGGAAACCCTAAAAAAGTATCGGAAGTGATGCGTACTTTAGTAAACGAATTTGGCCCAGAGAAATTTGTGATGCATTTACATGATACAAGAGGGCTTGCCCTTGCCAATACCTTAGCTGCGATGCAATACGGCATTACTAAATTTGAATCCGCTACAGGTGGTCTTGGAGGCTGTCCATTTGCCCCAGGCGCTTCAGGAAATGCAGCGACGGAAGATTTATATTATATGTTAAGTGAAATGGGAATTGAAACAAATATAGAGATTGAAAAGGTTTACGAAGCAATTCAGCTGATTAAGGATAAAGTCAATACAACCATTGTGAGCCATCTTGCGCCTTTATACAAAGGGAATGTCTGCAAAGATATGTAATGCAGTATTGTACTAAAGATATAAAATATTCAATGAAAAAACCAGTATATTTCCATATACTGGTTTTTTCGTTGGATATAGGTCTGTAGAAACCATGAAAGAAAGTTTTGTTTATGGTACAGTTAAGGATAAAGGATAGAAGGGATCCATATATAAATGATAATTTCCTCTATGGAATAAAGATTTTGACTTTGAAGGAGGAATTTATTGTTCCTGTTGGACCAACCGGATGAGACACTCACCAATTTAAATATTATGAACGAATGGTGTGCAAGAATAATATGACATATCATGTCAAGTTATTATGGTATAATAACAACAGGAGATGTTAAAACGATGAAAAATCATAGATTATTTAGGATACTGTATTATATTTTAGAAAAAGGAAAAGTTACAGCAAATGAGCTTGCAGATAAATTTGAAGTATCAGTAAGAACTATTTATAGGGATATGGACTCTATTAGTAGTGCGGGAATACCAATTTATGCCACCCAAGGTAAAGGTGGAGGAATAGAAATTGCTGATGAGTTTGTATTGAGTAAATCGTTGCTCACTGAAAATGAAAAAGAACAGATTATGGCAGCACTTCATGGCTTAGAGAATACAAGTAAATTATATGAAAGTGAACTTATAACAAAGTTATCTGCACTGTTTAAAATGAGAAATACAAATTGGATAGAGATTGACTTTACCAATTGGCAAAATAATAAAATATACGAAAAAATATTTAATGATATAAAGTCTGCAATTATAAGCAAAAACATTATTTCTTTCTCTTACTTCAGTAGTAATGAGGAAGAAACAAATCGTAGCGTAAAACCAGTCAGGCTTTTATTTAAAGGTCAGGATTGGTATTTATATGCCTTCTGTTTATTGAGAGAGGATTTTAGGTATTTTAAGCTTTCTCGAATTAAGCAGTTAGAAATACTGTCAATAAATTTTGAAGACGATTTCGACAATATAACATTGAAAAAAGAGATGCAGTACGAAACTACAGTACGCATAAAAGTAAAGTTTGATAGAAAAGTTGCATTTAGAGTATACGATGAACTAAGTGGAGATATTACAGAAGATGAGGAGGGTAATTTATATACAGAAATAGAAATTCCAAAGGATTATAATCTATACAATTATATTCTTTCCTTTGGAGATGGTGCTGAAGTATTAGAACCAAAAGAGATCCGGATCCAAATTAAAGATATGATAAATAAAATAGCACAAAAATACATAACTTGACAGCTTGTGTCAAGTATTCTTTTATATAATAATAGCAACAAGACACAAGGAGGGATTTATTATGTCAAGACCTACAACAAAGCTAGATTTAATAAGTGCAGCAAAAGACAATTACGAAAAGCTAAATACGCTTATTTCAAAATTAAGTGACGAGGAATTAAAGACATCTCTTGATTTTTCAAAAGATGAAAAAAAGAAAGAGGCTCATTGGGAAAGAGATAAAAATCTTAGAGATATTTTAGTCCATCTTTACGAATGGCATCAGCTTATTCTTAATTGGGTAAATTCAAATCAGAATGGTATAGATAAACCATTTATTCCAGAACCATATAACTGGAAAACCTATGGCAATATGAATGTAGAGTTTTGGAGGAAACATCAAACCACATCGTTAGAAGCAGCAGCTATGATTCTACAAAGATCCCATGAGGAAGTTTTAAATTTGGCAGAAACCTTTACAAATGATGAATTGTTTTCTAAGGGAATATATCAATGGGTAGGAGGAAGTACATTGGGTTCATATTTTGTAAGTGCAACTTCCAGTCATTATGATTGGGCTATGAAAAAATTAAAAGCTCACCAAAAAAATTGCAAGAACAAATAAGTGAAATATAGAAAGTGAAGAATAAAAAATATCAAATGCCTTTAGCATTCATGGCAGAGTGGGGCTATGGGACACGAAATCAGCATCACTGGAAGTACGGTATTTCTCCTACTTTTACTGATGAGACCCCTCACTAAGAAGTATTTTAATTCCTTTTGGCATTATAAAATGCTGATTGTAGCTTTAATCTTCTTTATGGTACCCATCGGAAACTTTGTAAGAATTCCTATCAATCTAATGCCCAATATCTCTACAATAGAAATTCAAGAGCCTCCTGTTGGGAATCAATCTGTTAAAAATGAAGGAACCCAAAATATAGAGAAAACAACCCAGAGTTAAAGGAAATCGATAAATACTGTAAATACTCCATCGATGAAAAAGTGGTTCATAAAATGGACATGGATGACCTCCTTGGTAGTATCGATTTTAATCGTATCTTCTGGACTAACCATAGCTTGTAGTGTGGTATCGGATCAGAGCAGCATAGAAAAAGACTCTTTTGTTGTCTATATGAAAGAAGATGGGCTCTATTATTCTTATTTAAATGGGAAAGAGGAACATCGATTTCATGAAGGAGGCGAATTCAGTTAAATTGTTTTATTGGAGATTCATCCAAATAAAACCTATAGAGAGATTAAGGGTATGGAGCAAGATTTCGTTGCAATGACACCAAGTTTTACAAAAGATGGCGAAAAGCTATTGTATTCGGCTACTGAGGCTATAGACGAATCCATGAGCTTTAACTATAGCAAAGCCTTTGAAGATTGGAAAAACAAGGCCCATCATATTTACGACTACGATTTAAAGACAGGTCAAAGATTTTGACTTTATGCCAATCAGCATATCCAAAGAAGAGATGGTATTTGCGAGGTATCAGGGCAATGGCTACTATAGCTTAATTAAGTTGGCCAATGGAAAAGAAGAAATATTAGCGGAGTGTATCCTCTTTGATTATGAATATGGAGAAGGATTTTATGGACATTTTGAAACAGAAAAGGGCATGGATCTGTATCTTAAAAGGATGGAATAAATAAAGGAGAATGGCAAGTAGGATTTATGAAAAATTAAATGTGAAAAAAGGTAAAGTCATGGATCTGGAAATTTCCATAGACTTTACCTCTTTTTTATTAAATGTCCACATTACGCTTGTTGCTGAAACTGACTCATATATAAATTTTCATAGAAGCCTTTCTTTAAGATCAGCTCATCATGAGTACCTTGCTCCACAATGGTTCCGTTATTCATAACGAGAATCAAATCTGCATTTCGAATGGTAGAAAGGCGATGGGCAATCACGAAGCTGGTTCTGTCTTTCATAATATTCTTCATGGCAGTTTGCAGCATCAGCTCTAGCCTTGTATCTACAGAGCTCGTAGCTTCGTCAAGAATTAAAATTGCAGGGTCTGCTAGGAAGGCTCTCGCTATGGTTAGTAGCTGTTTTTCTCCAGCAGAAACATTGGAAGATTCTTCATTGAGGATCATATCATAGCCATCGGGCTGGGTTTTAATAAAGTGGTTGACATTGGCGATTTTTGCTGCATTGACAATATCTTCTCGTGTTGCATGATCGTTGCCATACCCAATGTTATCGGCGATGCTGCCATTAAACAGCCAAGTATCCTGTAGAACCATGCCGAAGATGGAGCGAAGATCGTCCCGTCTCATATCTTTAATATTGACACCATCCACCTTGATTGCGCCGCTAGTTACATCATAGAAACGCATTAAAAGATTGATCAGCGTTGTTTTTCCGGCACCAGTAGGTCCTACAATGGCCACCATTTGACCACTTTGTACTGCTACATTGAAGTCCTTAATTAATATATGATCTTTGGTATAACCGAAGGACACATTTTCAAATGTCACATTGCCTCTTAAATCCTGGATGCTACATGGATTTGCTCTCTCTGGCACTTCTTCCCCTGCTTCGAGAAAATCGAAGACTCTTCCAGAGGCCGCAATGGCAGATTGGATGGAGGAAGATAGCTGAGTTACCTGTTCCAGTGGTTCATTTAATTGCCACATATAACGGATAAAGGCTTGAAGCTGTCCAATGGTGATGGCACCAGAAATTACAAAGGTGGTTCCTACAAAAATAACGGCTACCATTGAAATATAAGTGATGAAGGATATCAAAGGAGACATTAGACCGGATACAAACTGTGCTTTGAAACCATTTTCACAAAGATTGCTATTGATCTTTTTAAACTGCTCAATAGATTCTTCCTGTTTGCCATATAATTTAATCTCTGTTAATCCAGTATACCTCTCTTGAATATAGCCATTTAAAGTACCCAAGGCACGCTGTTGATTTCTAAAGGTAAGAGAAGAGCGCTTCATAATAAATCTCATAATAAAGAGACTGCCCGGCAGAATTAAAATGGCTATGGATGCCATGGTAGGATGAATATAGAACATCAAAATTGCAGCTAAGGAGATGGATAAAACGGCACTGAATACTCTCGATAAAGTCTGCTGTAGGGCATTGGATATGGTTTCTATATCATTGGATATAATGCTTAAAATATCACCGACGGTGCGGGTATCAAAATAGCTGATGGGAAGCCTTGTGATTTTCTTTTGCACTTCATTTCTTAAATCACGCATGGAATTTTGTATGCCAATGGTTAAAAGATACTGAGATAAGAAATTACAAGCGATGTTTCCAATATAAATTACAAGCAATATTTTTAAAATCCCTACAATATAAGAAAAACTAATGGCCGCACCAGGAACATTATTGGCGATATTGACCACATCATCTTTTAATCTCGTTGTGATTAAACCTTCGATCATAGGTGCCGCTGCTAAAAACCCGGAATATATAATTAGAAGAAGAATTGAAGCGATAAAAAATTTTAAATAGGGTTTGATATAGGGGTATAACTTTTTCATTGCTCTAATTCCTCCTTCCTTAATTGTGAATCTGCAATTTCATAATAAATACTACATGTTTTCAATAACTCTTTGTGGGTTCCAATGCCCACCACTTCACCTTCGTTTAAAACAATAATTTTATCTGCATCCATGATGGTACTAATTCTTTGTGCCACAATGAATACGATAGATTCCTTGGTTTCATGCCGCAAAGCCTGACGCAATGTGGCATCTGTTTTATAATCAAGGGCTGAAAAGCTGTCGTCAAAAATATAGATTTCTGGCTTTCGAATCAGCGCTCTTGCTATTGAAATCCTTTGTTTTTGTCCCCCAGAGAAGTTTTTAGCACCCTCACTGATAAGCTCTTGTAGCTTGTCCGGCTTATTTTCTATAAATTCCTTTGCCTGTGCTATTTCAATGGCATGGTTCATATCTTCAGAGGTTGCATCTGGATTACCGAATTTCAGATTCTCCTCGATGGTTCCATAGAATAAGAATGCTTTTTGTGGAATAAATCCAATCTTTCTACGAAGTACATCCATATCATAATCGCGAATGTCCACATCATTTATTTTGATAGCGCCCTTTGTAACATCATAAAACCTTGGGATTAAATTGATTAATGTACTTTTACCACTGCCTGTACTACCGATAAAGGCAATCGTTTCTCCTTGTTGTGCGGTAAAGGACACGTCCTTTAGGACGGGGAGCTCACCATCGGGATATTGAAATGTAACGTGATGGAACTCCACCTTTGCTTTCCCTTTTGTTTCTTTTATCCCAGCTGTAGGGTTTGTTATAGAGGGCTCTTGATCTAATAATTCCTGAATACGGTTTGCAGAAACCCTTGCTCTAGGATACATTACAAATACCATGGAAAACAGCATCACTGAAAACAGTGCATGGAATTGATAATCTAAGAAGGCGACCAATTGACCGACCTGCAAGGTCCCTTTACCAATCATAATAGTAGAAACCCAAAATACTGCCAACATGGATAAATGCAGTAAAAAGAAGAAAGCAGGCTGTGCAAAAGAAATGATCTTAAATAATTTCTTAGAGTTGGAGGCATAAACTTCATTGATGCCTGCAAAGCGTTCTGCTTCATAGCCACTTTTTCTGAAGGCTCTGATCACTCGGATCCCTAACAAGTTTTCCCTAGAAATTTTATTTAAACGATCCAAACCTTTTTGTTGTGCATCAGAAATTGGACCAGTTACCTTTGCAACGATAATGACCCCTAATATAATGAATGGAAAGCTGGCGCCAATAATTAGAGATAGGCTTAAGCTGGTTTTGATGGTCATAAATATACTGATAAAAATCATAATCGGTGCTAATAATGCAGTTCTAAAAAGTAAGTTAGCGAATATCATCAGCTGAAAAGCATCACTGGTTGTACGAGTAATCATAGAGGACACACCAAATTTGGTATACTCCGTATGGGCAAATTTCTGTGATTGTGCAAAAACATCATTTCGGATGTCACGAATCATATAGGTAGAAATTCTTGAAGAAGCATAGGTGATCAGAATTGTTCCTGCACCACCTGCAATACTTAAGAGGAGCATAAGGATGCCCATTCTTTTTATATAAGCGATGTCACTGTTACCAATCCCTTTATCGATCATGGATGCCATGATGGTAGGAATCCCTAGTTGAACGGCAACAAAGCTAAATATTCCTAAGATATTGAATATAATTAACTTGGGGTATCTCTTAAGATATTTTAATATGAATTTCATAAACAACCTCCTTTAAATAACATGGTTTGAAAGATCTAATTGCAGATTCTTTGACATTAAGGAACACTTGGATTATTATAAACTATAAGGTTATCTTATAGTCAAGGAAATTCGTAAAATATCAAGGCTTCAATGGAGGGTTAAGATGTCCAAAAATAAAAAAGAATATTTAACCACTGGTGAGTTTGCAAAACTTTGTAGTATTCCAAAGCATATATTATTTCATTATGACCAGATCGGATTATTTCAACCTGAAATCATCAAAGAAAATGGATACCGATATTATTCCTTCCGCCAGTATGATACATTTTCTATTATTGTTGCTTTAAAGCAATTGGGAATGCCATTGAAGGAGATAAAAAAATTTATGGATGAACGAAATCCCAGTGCTCTGATATCCCTGCTGGAGCAAAAATCAGAAGAGGTTACCAAAGAGCTTCTAAGACTACAGCGGGTCAAGGATGAAATCAATGCCTTAAAGAACCTAACAGAGGAAGCGCTGACCTTAGAATATAATAAGATCGAGCTGGTGCATGGCAAAGAGGTCTATGCGCTGCGAAGTCCAGTGATGGATCAGGATACAGATAATTCTTATCCTGACTTTATGTCCTCCTTAAGCGATTTTCGCAACAGCAGTAATGCCAGTATGATTGATTTTTTAGGTGCTACTTTGACCATTGATAATATCCTTGAGAAACGATTTGACAGTTTCTCTTATTTATATACGAAAGAAGAAAATGCCCGTGGGGAGAATATCTCTCTAGTTCGCAAGGAGGGATGGTATCTTCAAGTTTATTATAAAGGAAGCTATCAAAATATCAGTGAAATGTATACCAGAATCCTTGAATATGCGGAAGAACACGGAATTCCATTAGGAAAGCATGCTTATGAAGAGTATCTTATTTTTGAAATTGGTACAAAAAATAGAGAGGACTACGTTACTTTAATTTTGATTGAAACTTCTAAGTAAAGGGGAAAATAAGTAAGAAGGACATCAATCTATAGGCAGATAAGGAGTTGAACAAGCGAAAAATGAATCAATTTATTCCTGTGATCATCATGACCGTACTACTTTATAGCGGGTTGGTATTCTATATTGGCTGGAGAGGGTATCGGTGGCTCAGACCAACAACATCAAGCCGACGCTTCAAAATAATCTATACTGTTATGATTGTGTTAGCAGCCACTTCATTTATTTTAGGGCGTATATCTAGAGTCAAACTTTTAAGCATTGTGGGTGCCTATTGGATGGCATGTTTTTATCTACTGCTAATGATAGTTCCACTTGCCCATCTTACGGTAATTCTTTTACGTTTCACCAAGTTACCTCGGGAGAGCACAAGGAAATGGGCGGGAAGCATCACTTTAGTATTGGTGGTATCCTTTTTAGGATACGGTATGTATAACGCATATAACCCTGTGGTTCATACCTACGAAATTAAGATGGATAAAAGAGATTCTTCTTTAAATACCCTTCACATCGCCATAGCGGCAGATACCCACTTTGGTCTTTTGTCAGACAAAAATCATGCACAGCGTTTAGTACGAGAGATGAACAAATTGGGTCCCGATTTAATTCTCCTACCAGGAGATCTTTTGGATGATGATGTTCAACCATTTATTGATCAGAAAATCCATGAAATCCTGTCCAACCTTCAAGCACCCTATGGGGTTTATGTATCCCTCGGTAATCATGATAGACATAATGGTACCATGGAGGAATTAATTGAAGCTCTGGAGCATGGCGGCATTCATGTGCTATACGATGAGATTACAGAGGTGCAAGGACAATTGACACTGATTGGGCGGAAGGATCGAATGGACAGTGAACGATTATCTTTAGAGCGATTGATGGAGGGCGTAGATCGTACAAAGCCGACGATTTTATTGGAGCATCAGCCCTATGACCTTCACATTGCACAGCAAGCAGGTATTGATCTAATGGTATCCGGTCATACCCATGGTGGACAAGTTTTTCCTGGTAGGCTCATTACAAGTCGGCTTTATGAGAACCATTGGGGGTATCTTCAAAAAGAAAAAATGCACAGTATCGTAACCTCTGGATTCGGTTTTTGGGGTCCACCAATTCGAATCGGCACACGGTCGGAAATCGTAAGTGTAAAAATTCAGTTTCAGTAAAAATAGATAGAGATACTCTTAGATCTGTGAAGAAGCAGATTCAATAAAAAAGCAGGAGCTCTCTTTTGAGGATGCTCCTGCTGATGTTCTATAAAAGCCTAGAATGCCATGCCTTCAACAACCAGCTTTTCATTCCATAGCAGCTTCGTATATTTGATTTTTAGTTCATCATTTTTTGTTTGAACATCGTTTTTAACATAAACAACAATGTTATCGACCACATATTCATTATAAAGCTCTGATTCTATAGGTTTTCCCATCTTAACTGATGGTTGTGGTTCGCCCACGCCTCAGGAAGAGCATCCTTCTAACCATGCGGTGATAGCATTTTCACCCTTTGATTGAATAAACTTTACTGCCTTTGGCTCTAGTGTAATTTTCAAATATAAAACCTCCTAACTTTCTATCTTAATTTCGCTATTATAAACTTCCATATCAAGTTCTCCCATAAGTTTACTGGAAACGAGTCCTGCTACAATGGAATCACTGACATTGACCAAGGTTCTGCCCATGTCAATGAGTGGTTCGATGGCGATTAAGAGCCCAACCAAACCAACAGGCAATCCCATTGCGGAGAGAACTGTTAAAGCGGCAAAGGTAGCTCCCCCACCAACACCTGCGATGCCGAAGGAGGCTAGCGCTGTTACGATGATGAGCTTGATTAAAAATGCTGGAGCCATTGGATTGATACCAACCGTAGGTGCAATCATGATTGCTAGCATTGCTGGATATACACCAGCGCAACCATTCTGACCGATACTGGTTCCCAAAGAAGCGGAAAGATTTGCATGACCGCTAGGAACACCCATTTTGTCTATTTGAGTTTCAATGGTGATGGGTAGTGTACCAGCAGAGGAACGAGAGCTAAATGCAAACATTAAAGGCGTTGCAGCTTTCTTTATATAGGTTATTGGGTTGATGCCAAAGATTGCTAGAATGATAAGGTGAACTACAAATACGATGAATAATGCAACGTAAGAAGCGATTACGAAATTGATCAATCTGAGAATTTCAGTAAAGTTACTTGTGGATACCATTCTCGCCATTAATGTCAATACGGCATAAGGTGTCATTCTTAAGATCATTGTGACAATTCGCATGACCACATCGTGAAGAGATTTGATCAAATTAGAAAAAAACACTGCCGATTCCGGTTTTGACTTTCGGATGCCAATAGCCGCAATTGATACAAATGAAGCAAATACAACAACGGATAGAGTAGAGGAACTACCTTGCCCTGTCATGGAATAGAATGGATTGGTCGGTATAATCTCTACGATTTGTTCCTGAAGCGGTTTCGATTTAAAATCCTCTAGTCTAGTTTCTAATTTTTCACCGGCGGCCATTTCACTTTGGCCGATTTGCATACCCGTTGCATCTAGCTTAAATACACTGGATGTGGTAGCACCAACAAAAGCTGCAATTGCAGTTGTAATAACAAGGATTGCAATGATTTGTGTTGCCATCTTTCCTAGGTTTTTAGATTCTTGATTGATGAGGGCACTTGTAATCGACACAAAAATGAGCGGGATTACGATCATTCGAAGTAGTCGAACGTATCCATTGCTAATGATATTAAACCATGCATTGGATTCTTTGACGACATCGGACGCTGAGCCAAATAGGATTTGTAAGGCTGCTCCATAAAGGATACCGATCCCCATGGCTAAAAGAACTCTTGTGGTGAAGGAAACATTTCTCTTTTTTAAAAATAGCAAGCCATAGATGAGACCAGCCATGATCATAATATTGAGAATCACGAGAACCGTTGTATTCATAACTTCACTCCTTTTGATTTTATTTCTATATACATATCGCCTAAATTATAAAAAAATGATAAGAACCACCACGATTTAAATAAAAATTTTAGCCTTAAGGGCGAGCAAGATGACATTTTAAATCTAACAGTTCGATCTCTGTAGAAAGAAAATCTTCTTTGATCGGTTCACTCTTCATCAAGTCGGTGCTCAGATATTTTTTATTATCATCGGAAAAGATTGTAACAACGATAGCGTCCTTTCCTAGAGTTTCTTGGGCTAAAAGAGCACCTAAAAAATTTGCACCGGAAGAAATACCAACGCCTAAGCCCAATGTAGCAGATAGTTTTTGAGCGATAATGATGGCATCTCCATCATCAACATCGATGATGGGATCTAATTGATCCAGCTTTACTATGGGGGGAATAAATTCATCTGAAATACCTTGAATTCTATGTATGCCAATCTTAGAGCCAGTTTTTAATGTAGGGGAATTGGAAGGTTCTAATGGATAAACCTTGATATTCGGGTCCTTTTCTCTAAAGTATTTCCCAAGCCCCATGATGGTGCCCCCTGTACCCACGCCTGCAACCACAGCATCCGGCTTTAGATTGATTTGTTCAAGCTGATGCCAAATTTCTGGACCGGTGGTTCGATAGTGCGCTTCAACATTATATTCATTAGAAAATTGACAGGGGAGGAATACATTTCTGTTTTCCTTTGCAAAATCCTCCGTCATTTTGATACTGCCTAAGAAACCGCCCTGTTCATGGCTAACTAATTGGATATTTGCGCCATAGCTTCTGATTAGATTTTTTCTCTCCGCACTCATCCATTGGGGCATAAATATTGTGACCTTATGACCGAGCGCACTACCGATTGCAGCAAAAGAGATGCCCGTATTTCCGCTAGTGGCCTCCGCAATTAAATCTCCCGGTTGAATCTCACCATTTAAATAAGCTTGACTGAGAACATGGATCGCCATTCGGTCTTTAATGCTACCTGTCAGATTATAGTGCTCTGCCTTAGCGAATATTCGACGTTCTTCACCTTTATATTTAAATTTAATTTCGAGCAAAGGTGTATTGCCGATCAAACCTCTCAATTCTTTAATACGATCTTGGATGATGGTTGTACTCATCGTAGCCCTCCTTTATGAAGAATAATTCTGAATATTCATTTAAATAACATTTACCCATTATTTAATGTTTATAACGAAATAAAGATATTTATTATACCTTTATTTAGGAAAAAAGCTTTATTGTGGAGGAAGAACCCATGTGATATAGTATGATCAACCACATAAAAAGGAGGTAATATCCAATGAAGAAAAAATTACCCATAATACTGATAATTATGCTGTTTGTTACCAGTATAAATCCATTGATGGTAAATGGTCTCAGTCCATTTCCATTAGAGATTAATAACGAAGCATATGAACCGAAAAATATGCCATTTGTTTGGGAGGATAGTATATTCTTACCCCTAAGGGAAATCGGAGAGAAAATAGGTTACGAGGTCAAATGGGATGAAAATCGTCGTGCTGTGGATTTAACCCGAAATAACGAAAGTTTAAAATTATATGTAGATTCAAATGAGATCGTCTTAAATGGTGGAGCACTTACCCTATACCATCTTCCTGTAGTAAAGGAAGATCGGGTATACGTAGGAATCGATTTATTCTCCAATTACTTAGAGAATATTGTGGCTTTCAGCAATGGCTATACCAAAATATCCATCGATGAGAAAAGACCATCTACGGAGGGGATCTTTACAGAGTCTAAAGATGAAGCCCTTAAAAATAAACTAAAGCATTTTATGAAAATATATACAGAGAATCAAAATTTCCAAGGCAGTGTATTGGTGGCAAGGGGAAATGAGATTTTATTAAATGATGGCTACGGATATAGTAATGAAGTTCTTGGGATAAGAAATAACAATCAAACTAAATTTGCAATTGGATCTATCACGAAGCAATTTGTAGGTGCTGGAATCGTTCAACTAGAAGAGAAGGGTCTCTTAAATTTTGATGATAAGGTCAGCCAATATGTAGCAGGATTAAAGCATGGTGATAAAATTACAATTCATCATTTATTGACCCATACATCCGGTCTTGTCAATGCTACAGAATTGTTAGAATTCTATGAGCTCACAGAATCTACACCAATGGAAATCGTAAATCTAGTGAAGGATATGGACTTAATTTTCAATCCGGGTGAGCGATTTGCATACAATAATACGAACTATATTTTATTGGGAATGATTTTAGAAAAAGTATCGGGAGAGACCATGGAAGATTATTTCCACCATCATTTCTTTGAACCAGCTGGAATGAAAAATACGGGTGTTTCTTATGGAAAGCGTCCAGGCTTTAATATTGCTACGCCTTATCAAGGGTATGTAGAAACTTATGAGGTTGATGACCAACCCCTCTTAGAAAATGCTTATGGCGCAGGAAACGTATATTCTACGGTAGAGGATATATATCGATGGAATGAAGCTTTAGAAGGAGAAACAGTTCTATCCAAGGCAGCGAAAGAGAAATTGTTTAAAGGCCATGCGGAAATGGGTGGACTACAATATGCTTACGGCTGGATGGTGGGGGAAGACCAAGGGGGACAGTTCTATCAACATGATGGATCAACTTTAGGGTTTTCAGCACTTTCTCGCAAGCATGTAGACAAGGATACCACCATCGTTATATTAGCCAATAGAAGGCTACAGAAGGTGTATGAAATTGCAGCAGCCTTAGAGGTTATTTTAAATGGGGGAAATATAGAAGACAACCAAATTCCTAAACTGCCAGAAGCAATAGAGATGAACCCGAAGGAATATGAAAGATATATAGGGCGATACAATGTGTTGAATCCACTGAACATGGACAACATGGTAATGGATGTATTTGTAGAAGAAGATCAGCTTTTCCTGCAAGTGGATGAACAAGAGATCGTAGAGATATTCTCAAAAGGAAATCATCAATTTTTCACTAAAATCATGGATGCACATATGATCTTTGAATTGGGTGAGGACGGCATCGCCCATAAAATTGTGTTTACCCAAATGGGAATGGATTTTAAAGGATATAAAGAAGGATATGAAAAAGAAGAAGTTGTCATAGAAGAAGAAATATTAAAGAACTATGTAGGTGTTTATGAACTAGAAGAAGGATTTGATCTAAAGATTACTTTAGAAAATGGAATCCTGTATTTAACACCAACAGGGCAAGGAACCATGGAACTGAGTCCAATTTCTCAGACGAAGTTTGAGCTCATGGTAGTGGATGCCAGTATGGATTTTATTGTTGAAGAGAATGGTGCAGTAAATAGCTTATACTATCAACAAGGGGCCTATGAAAAAGTAGCTCATAGAAAATAAAAAAGGATTCTTAGGTTCAATATTCCACTTCAAAGTATTACCTAAATATCTAAGATTGCCAAATAATTTGATATGGAGGCGTGATATTGTGAGAAAGAAGCATATTATTTTAGGGATGATTCTAATAATTTATAGCACTTTGTTTTTTATAGGCTGTAGTGGAAAAGAAAATAAGGAATTGAGCTATGAAATCATTTCCTTTGAAAATGCACCGAAGGAAGTTCAAGAAAGAATGAGATGGCATGAAGAGCGTAACCCAAAGCATTATTCAAATGAAGGTTACAACGCTAGTGGAGGATTTGACTTAGGAAAAGAAAGATATGTGTATTTTATAGTGAATGAAGGCAGTCTACCTAAAATTTTAGAAGTTGTTCCAGACGAAGCTTACGGCAGAGGAATCATAATCAAACATACCAGTGAAAATAAAGACAACGCAAAATTTCCCGATACCTCAGTTATAGTAAAACTCAATGAATATTATGGAGAGATTGCTAATGTTTTTATAAGTCACCCATAGAGTATACAGAGACGATCTATAGGTCATTTGTTTTTTGTAAACAATAAAATTTAAAAAGAAAGGATATATTGTGTGTCTATGATATATCCTTTTTACATTCCTGGATAATTTTAAAAACGAGCCCCTGTTTCCTCAAAGTAGTCCGGTATATTAAGCAATCACTGGTCGTAAAAAATGTAGCAGACAGTAGGGGGTATCAATAAATAAACAGACCTACAGCACCAGTCAACCCTATAATTAGCATGGGATTTAATTTATATTTCCTCAATAAAAACATGGATAGTGTGAACATAATGATTGCGGCAATGTTGACGCTGGTTCCTTTAGAATCTAAGGAATCACTACCAATAAAGGCAATTAGAATAATGGTCGATGCAGCAGAGGCAATCAACCCGACAGAGCTGGAGCGTAGCCCCTTTAATACATTGGAAATACTATGGATATTTTTATATTTGTGAAAGAATTTGTATAAGAGTATAGAAATAATAAATCCTGCTAGAATACTTCCTAAGGTGGCCGCAACTGCCCCAGAGATACCAGCCAGTCGTATTCCTACAAAAGAAGCAGTATTCACAACCAAAGGTCCTGGTGTCATTTGGGAGATTGTGATAATATCCGTATATTCTTGGAGGGTCAGCCAATTGTAAGAATTCACCACTTGCTCTTGGATGAGGGGAATGATAGCGTATCCGCCACCAATACTGAATGAACCGATCTGTAAAAAAGCGATAAATAATGTAAGTATATTTTTAGTCATTGAGCGTCGTTCCTCCTTTCCTTGTCATATAAGTTTGCACAAAACATAAAAAAGAGCAGGAAAGAATAATAAATAGGACATGAACCTTAAAGAAGAAACTGGCTATAAATGCAGTAGGAGCCATGAATGTAAATAACCAATTTTTTTCTTTTAAAATTCCTTGAACCATATCCACTACCAAGTCCACAATAGTAGCAGCGACACCTGCTTCCATCCCCTTTAATATTGCAGAAATAATCCGATTGTCCCGGAAAGATTTATAGAAAAAAGATATGACCGATAATATTAGTAAAGGTGGCAAGATTGTCCCAAGACAGCTAATAACGGCACCTGTAATTCCAGCAATACGATACCCTATCAATACAGCAATATTCACTGCAATAGCACCCGGTGTTGATTGGGCGATGGCAGCCATGTCTAACAATTCTTTCTCACTAAAGAGCTCCAAATCAGTGACGAAATACTTACGCATCATGGGGATCACAACATATCCACCTCCGAAAGTAAAAGCGCTGATAGAAAATGTGATTTTGAAAAGCGAGCCATATCGTTTAAACTTTTTTATATTCATAGGAAAATACCTCCATAACTTTAAATGCCAACACGATTAGTATACACCTTGATTCAAGATAGGTATAATAGTATAATTTTATGAAATATATAACCAAATGGTTATTAAAAAGGAGCTCCATATGAAAATTAGACATTTACGTATTTTTAAAGTTGTATGCGAAGAAGAGAGTATTACGAAAGCAGCAGAAAAGCTATTTATGACACAACCGGCAGTGTCGAATGCCATCAGTGAATTAGAAGATCATTTAAAAGTATGTCTGTTTGATCGAATTTCAAGAAGAATCTATTTAAATGAAACCGGTAAATTGTTTCTAAAAAAGGTAATAACGCTACTGGAGTTATACGAAGATTTAGAGAAAAATGTAAAGGAATTGGAAGAGAATGCAACGATTCGAATTGGCTCAAGCATAACAATTGCAAATTTTATTTTGCCAAAATCCATCGTAGAATTTGAAACAATGTATAAAAATACGCCAACAAAAGTTATCGTTGGAAACGCTGGAAAAATCGAAGAGATGCTAGAACATAATGAAATTGACTTAGCCTTAATCGAGGGTGTTATTTATAATGAGGAGTTGATAAAAATTCCATTTTCCTCCTATCCATTGGTAATGATATGCTCGCCAAAGCACAAATTTGCCCAGCAAGGACCCATAGATATCAATCAGGTGATACAAGAAAGATTGCTACTTCGGGAAAAAGGAAGCGCAATTCGGGATGTTTTTGATAGTGCTTTACTTCTTCATAATATAAGTGTCAATCCAAACTGGACGAGTACCAATTCACAAGCACTAATTCAAGCAGTAAAACAAAATTTAGGAATCAGTGTATTGCCTAAAATTTTAGTAGCGGAAGAAATTGCTAGCGGTCAATTAGTAGAGATCAAAGTAAAAGATTTTGAGTTAGTGAACATGAACCATATAGTATTTCATAAGGATAAATTTCAAACAACGAGCTTTAAAGCCTTGGTTGAAATAATCAAAAATAAATAAGTTCAAGGATAATAAACTCTATAAAAATAGCTGACGAAGAAAATTCTCCGCCAGCTATTTCTGAAATTATTTTGAATCAACCTTATTTTAGCATAGAATTGAGGAACCAAATATTTTTGCTAAAGTAAGCAACGTATCCTTCGAAGACTGCAACTGTTTCAAAGTCGTTTTCTTCATCAGCCATATTTCTGATTTCCAATGCTAATTCTTTCATGGATACCATATCGTTTTTCACCACTTCTAAAGATTCCTTAATTGAAAAGTCTTTTGCCTTGACCTCTTCTACGGTTGCATTGTCTAGATATTCGGCCATCGTAGAAAGTGGGGTTGCATTTTTCATCTTTAACAGCTCTGCAACTTCGTCTAAATCTTCGAAAAATTTGTTATAAACTTCTTCCGTAAAGTTGTGAATCTGCATAAATTGGTTTCCTACAACGTTCCAGTGAATATTGTGGAACTTTACGTTTAGTACAGCTAAGTTTGATAAATACCGCTGTAATAAATCTAAGTGTTTCATAAAATCCCTCCTTAGAATTTTTATAGTTTCTTTATATTGTGCTCTGTTTACTTATATTATATGATACAATAAAGATAACAAAAAGGGACAAAATTGTTCGTAGAGGTGATAAAATGAAAAATAAAGTGTCCAGTGGATTTGAAATTGTACAGGATTTAATTAAGCTGAGATGGGTTCCTGAAATATTAAAATCCATCGATCTTGGAAACCACCGATACAGTGATATTTTAAAAAGTATTCCGTATATGAGTCATACAGAATTAAATCGAAAATTATTTATATTGATGGATCGACAAGTGATTCATAAGCAAGTAGAAAATCAGGGCACCCAGTACATGCTACTTGATTTTGGTAAAGATTTAATTCATATATTTTACCATTTAGAGGAGCTAGAGGATAAATATGTACAGAATTTTTAGGACGATATAAAAAGATGAGATATAGTAATTGGAATTACAGGATTTTAGCAGATTACCTCCAGTAATATAAATGATATCTTAATGAAGGCTACGCAGAAAGAAGCAAAGGAAAGGATCCCAGAATTTCTGAAAATGAACAAATTTGGATGAGCAGAGCTTACCGTAGAAAAGAACGGTTTAATCCTATAGATTATTGGGATCATTATGGCAATATTGTACCGAAGCATGTATAATAAGAGGACGCAAGGCAGGCATGCATAGGGTGTCTAAAATTATAATGTGTTAGATCCTAAGATGATAGTAGAATATGAATCAGTACAAGAATAATATATTTTATAGGAGGATGTTTTCGTGAAGGATATTCTGGTGAGGAATAATGTAACAATATTGGGTGAGGGAAAGCAGACATTGGTTTTTGGTCATGGATTTGGCTGTTCTCAAAAAATATGGAAAGATATGGTGCCCTATTTTTTAAAGAACTTTCGGGTTGTTTTATTTGATTATGTAGGATCTGGTCAATCGGATTCTTTTGCATACGATAGAGAACGCTATCGTACCCTACATGGATATTCTCAGGATTTATCTGAAATTCTAGAGGTCTTAAATACGGATTCTATTATTTTCGTAGGGCATTCTGTCAGTTCCATGATTGGGCTTCTTACTTCTATTGCTAAACCAGAACTCTTTAAGGCCTTAATCATGATTGGACCGTCTGCAAGATATATGAATGACTTACCAGAATATTATGGTGGATTTAACGAAAGGGATATCCGTGCATTGCTTAAAATAATGGAGAGGAACTTTATTGGATGGGCCTCTGCCAATGCGGCAGATTTAATGAATGCACCAGAACAGCCGAACTTAGCCAAGAAGCTTGAAGAAACGTTTCACGCAGAAGATCCGATCATCATGAGAAACTTTGCTGAAGCAACATTTCTATCCGATCATAGAGTGGATTTAGCGAAGGTGACAGTGCCCTCCCTAATCATTCAGTGTTCAGAGGATAGTATTGTACCAATTGAAGCAGCTCATTATATAAATGAACGAATAAAAGATAGTGTATTAAAGGTTATGGAAGTAAAAGGTCATTACCCTCAATTGAGTCTTCCAAAGGAAACATCGATGGTAATACTGGATTATATAGAACGTATTTTAGTATAATTTGGATAAGAGGAATCGAATATGGATAATAGAATGGACTTTGCACCTTGTGGTTATATAAAATTAACGCCTCAGGGTATTATCAAAGAAGTGAACTATACGTTTTTAGCAATGACGGGTTACGGCCATGAAGATTTATTGGAAATGCATTTTGAGTCATTTTTGTCCCTTGCCAGCAAGATTATATTTCATTCCTTATTTTTTCCGCAAGTTTGTCTAAAGGGCGGAATCGATGAACTATACCTAACGATTAAAAATAAAAACAAGGAAGAAATGTCTGTGCTTTTAATTGGGAACATGGGTGAAAATAACAAAGGTGAAACCGTGGATTGCGTTATTGTAAGGGCTGATAAGCGTGACGATTATGAGGAAGAGCTGCAAGATATTAAGGAAAGATTAGAAGAAGCATATATTACTGAAAATAAACTTAGAAAGCTATTCGAAACAACACTATTCTCAATTAATGAAGGATTAATCGTAACGGACAACGAGGGTGCTATTACGATTATCAATGATTTAGCTGAAGCATATACTGGTTGGTCTAAAAAACTGGCACTAGGCAAAAAAATTGATCAGGTGTTAAATTGTATCAGTAGTACCAGTAAGGAAAAAAGATCCGATATTGTTCCGGAGCTTCTTAAAAGCGGTAAGAAAAAAGAAACCTTCGATCAGCTAATTTTAATTTCAAAAGATGGCACTGAGAAATATATTTCTGGAACAGTGGGCGCCATAGTGTCTATGGATGGTAAGACTTCAGGTGTTGTTTTTTCATTTAGAGATATCACTAAAGAATATCTTCAAGAGAAGGAAATTGATAGTTTTTTAAATATCAATATGGAAATGCTTTGCGTTATCGACCAAAATGGAAATTTTCACAAGATTAATAAAAAGTTTGAAAAGATTTTAGGGTATACTTCAGACGATATTATAGGGAAAAATTTTCTATCATTTGTTCATCCGGAAGATATTCTAGCAACTTCTGAGGAAATTCGAAATTCTTGCAATAGTGAGGAGATATCCGTTTTCACAAATCGCTATCAATGCAAAGATGGAGCCTACAAATGTATTGAATGGTACAGACAGTTCGTGGCTGGAAGATATACCTACTCTTCTGCAAGAGATGTAACGGAAAAAATGGAAAAAGAGGCTCAACTTTTAAACATTGCCGTTAGAGATGAACTCACAGGCCTCTATAATCGACATTTTCTAGTATCCTATTTAAAAAATGAAATAGAAAAGGCTGAAGCGGAAGATCAACCGATGACAATGGCAATTTTAGATTTGGATCAATTCAAACTTGTCAATGACACTTGGGGTCACCCCGTTGGTGATGAACAGTTGAAGCATACTGCAAAAACTATATTAAGGGTTATACGAAGTACAGATCTTTTAGTGCGCTATGGTGGAGAAGAACTGGTTATTATTATGGAAAAGACAAATATCGATGACGCAAAAATCGTTCTTGAAAAGATACGAATGGCTATTGAAAACAATCAATATCCTATTACAGGACGACAAACAGTTAGCATTGGTGCTGCAGAACGGGCTAAGTCAGAGCTCTTCGTAGATTGGTATAAGCGAGCAGACCAGGCTTTATACCATGCAAAAAATAGGGGTCGTAACCGTGTGATATGCAGTAACCAGTGAACCGTACGGATAAATTTAATTGTAAAGTAAATAAAAATTCTAAAATTGCGTAGATCTCTTCCTACGCAATTTTATTTTTTGTACAAAAATTAAGGTTTTTTTCAAAAAATGGAAATATGGAACTAAAATAACCGTATCTGCGTCTAATTAGATAAGTCAGGAAAAAAGGATGCAATAATTTAAGGAATAAGAGCAATAATTAAAGAAAGGAGTGTGTCTATAAAGTATTTTAAGAATGGGATTCAGTTCTTAAGAATATGTGCCTGATAAAAAATATATTAATTTAGTATAAATGGAGGAATTATAATGAAAAAGAAAATAATATCAATATGTATGTTAGTAGCAGTACTGATGGCATCTTTTGTGGGCTGCACCAAGACCGATGGTACCGGCGGCAGCAAGGATAAGCCAGCTTTAGAAGGCGATTTATCTGCAATCATAGAAAAAATCTATGAAAAAGAAAGTGTGGATTTACGTGTAGAAAATAAGGAAATTGACTTAAATGACGAGAATAGCCCTAAATATTACATGGGCCTTGAGGATGCTTCTAAAATAAAAGAAGCGGCAGTATCGGAAGCTATGATTGGCTCTCAGGCGTATTCTCTTGTACTTGCTCGTGTCAAAAATGCAACTGATGCAGAAGCGGTCGCAAAAAGCATGTTAGAAGGTATAGATCAGCGTAAGTGGATCTGTGTTGAAGCTGATGATCTTCAAATCGTTACCTACAACGATGTTGTATTACTTGTAATGGTTGAATCAGCTATGGAGGATGTTGTAACTTCTCAAAAACTTGTGGATGCTTTTAGAGAAATTGTGGGAGCGGACTTTGATCTTAAATTATCTAAATAATGGATGGAAGATCAGCACAGAAAAAAATAGGGAATCATAAAGAAAATAGCGGGTGACCACGGGGTGAGAGGATGGTATTTTCAAGTATAACATTTTTATATTATTTTTTACCAATCGTGATTGTGATCTATTCCATCAGTCCAAGAAGGTATAAAAACGGCATATTGCTGGTTGCTTCTCTTATTTTCTATGGATGGGGAGAACCAAAGTATATCTTGTTTATGGGAATTTCTATACTGGTGAATTATATTTTAGGTTTATTGATAGAGAAATACTCAGATTCTTTGTGGGGGAAAATATACCTCATCACTTCTGTAGTATTTTCTCTAGGAATGCTTGGCTATTTTAAATATGCAGACTTTTTTATTGAAAATATCAATGCTGCTACAGGTCTGAGAATTCCGTTGTTAAAAGTGACACTACCTATTGGGATCAGCTTTTATACCTTTCAAATATTAAGCTATACCATTGATGTGTATTTAAAAAACACGAAGGCACAGAAGAGTTTTGTAGCATTGGCCACTTATGTGGCTTTTTTTCCACAGCTAATTGCTGGTCCCATTGTAAGATACGTTGACATCGTCCAAGCCCTTGAACATAGGGAGCACAGTATGGCATATATTCGAGGGGGGATTCGAAGGTTTTTACTGGGTATTTCTAAGAAAGTTCTTATTGCCAATACATTGGGAGCGTTATGTAGCATTTTTATCAATTCTCCAGAAAGAAATATATTGTTCTACTGGCTCTATGCAGTGGCTTTTACCCTACAGATCTACTTCGACTTTTCTGGATACAGTGATATGGCAATTGGTCTGGGTAAACTTTTTGGTTTTGACTTTCTAGAGAATTTTGATTATCCTTTCATATCGAAAAGCATCACTGAATTTTGGCGTAGATGGCATATGTCCTTAGGAACTTGGTTTAGAGATTATCTATATATTCCTTTGGGTGGCAACCGTGTCGGAAAGCTACGATGGCTATTCAATATCCTTTTTGTATGGTTAATGACAGGGCTATGGCATGGGGCGGCGTGGAATTTTGTTATTTGGGGCGTATTGTTTGCCATATTATTAATGGTAGAAAAACTATGGCTCGGTAATATTCTAGAAAAAATACCGAATTTCTTTTCTCATATATACGTGATGCTACTTGTAATCATCAGCTTCGTTATATTTGATGCGCCTGCTTTGAGTGTAGCAGTGGAACGAATTCGCTCTATGTTGGGGATGAACGGTCTACCTCTTGCTGGTATACAGTCCTTCTATTACCTCAAAAGCTATGGCATGGTATTGGCTGTGGCCATGGTAGGAAGCACAGATTTGCCTAAAAGAATTGTAAATCGCATGGGTAAATCAACTGCAGGGCAAATGGTACTGAGCATAGGAGAGCCGATTTTGTATATAGGGTTACTCCTATTGACAACAGCATATCTGATCGATGCTTCGTTTAATCCATTTCTATATTTCAGGTTCTAAGGAGGGCGTATGTATGAAGGAGAAATTAATGAATCGGGTTGTAGTTATTTCAGTGGGATTAATTTGGTTCGCATTCGTACTCCTTTCTTGGATGACGCCAGCTAGTAAAATGTCCATCAATGAAAGACGAAAATTGACTCAATTCCCTAAGTTGACTGTCAGAAGTTTGATTACAGCAGATTTTATGGAGGATTTCGAAAAATATGCGAAGGACCAATTTCCAAACCGCTTTTTATTTCGCAAAATCAAAGCCTATACCAGATTTTATCTATTCAGACAGATGGATAACAACGATATCTATATGAAGGATGGTTATGCTGTAAAGCTGGAATATCCATTGAATGAAGCCTCTGTTCAACAGGCAGGAGATAAATTTCAATATCTTTATGAAAAATATATGAAGGAGCACGATATCAAAGCTTATCTGACCATTATTCCAGATAAGGGATATTTTTTATCGGAGGCAAATGGATATCCTTCCATGGACTACAATAAGCTTTTTAAAATAATGGAGGAGCGTACAGACTTTGCAGAGCATATCTCTATCGCAGAGATTCTTGAAATCGACGACTATTACAAAACAGATACTCATTGGAAACAGGAAAATTTGGAGAAGGTAGCGGATAGAATCGGGAATGCATTGGGAATTGAAAGGAACGAAGAAGCATACAAAATAGTGGAAGTAGAATCACCTTTCTATGGTGTTTATTATGGGCATTCCGCTCTGCCTATGAAACCGGATAAGTTGAGGTACCTTACAAATTCTGCCATTAAGGGCAGTACCGTATATAATGAAGAGACTAAAAAAACTACTTCGGTATACGATCTAGAGAAAATTCAAGGAAATGATCCTTACGATGTGTATTTATCTGGAGCAGCAGCACTTTTGAACATCGATAATCCCAAGGCAACAACAAATAAAGAATTGATCATATTCAGGGACTCCTTCGGAAGCAGTATTGCGCCACTTTTATTGGAGGGATATTCCAAGGTAACCTTGATTGATATTCGTTACATTGCAAGTGACTTAATCGGTGATTACGTAACATTTAAGGATCAGGACGTGCTCTTTATCTACAACACTGCCATCTTAAACTCTAGTTCCATGTTAAAATAATAAAACTTATAAAAAGGCAGATCCCTTGGTTTTTATCAATGGATCTGCCTTTTTATGCGATCAGTACAATACCTAAGATCACCAGCATCGCACCAATGATTTTAGTAATGGTAATTTGCTCACCCAGCAAGTATGCTGCAGTAATTAAAGTGACTACTGGAGATGCGGACATAACCATCGTAACAAGAGAGACGTTGCCTTTTTTTATGGCAGCATAGTAGGCAATATCTCCAACTAAAGTTGAAAAAATGGCTTCCAGCCCTATGAATAATAACCCATAAATCGTAATATCTTTAAATTTTATAATGGGATGACCTGAGCTGGTATAGAGTGCAATGATTCCTGAGGTAATAAAGCTTCTCAACACTAAACCTGTAAAGGGATCGATATTTTTCAAACCTATTTTTGCAAAAACAGGAGCAATTCCCCAGCAAACCATACCGATCAGTGATAATAAGATGACCATTCATTTACTCCTCCTGTATGTAAAACTCTGATGCTAGCCTTACGAGCTTTTTATTAATTTATGCGAAGAAAAAATCTTTTATCACCAAACAAAAGACTTGAAGAATACTTTGTTGAAATTTCCTTCCTAAATTAACCTGAATATTGAAGGTTCATATGATCCAAAATATCGTAAGGAGGTGTTTTTGTGAGAAGATTATATATCTTTTTTTTAATGCTCGTTATCAGTATTACTTCTGTTTCTTGCAGTTCTGAGAAACCGCTAGAAAAGGAACCTGAAGAAAATGAAAATAAAGCATCCCAATATACAGCTCGATATACGCCCATAAAACCCAATACTGAAAATGAGCCTGCTAAGAATGGCGGACTCAATGCCAAAACAAATTCTGGACCCATCTCTGTCCTGCCTTGGGAAGATGATATAGATTTCCAAGAGTCATTGGTCAAAAACAACACACCAATCTTAATGGGGGCATTTCGTACCATTCTATTAGATCCATTGCCTGGTGAGGAGTACAATGTTCATCTTGCAGCTCGAACACTTTCAGGAACAGTTATTCAGCCGGGAGAAACTTTTTCTCAAAACCAGAGGATTGGACCATATACCAAGGCGAGAGGATATCAAGAAGGTCCTACCTATATAGGTGGAAAAGTGACGACAACAGAAGGGGGCGGCGTATGTAAAATTGCTTCAACCTTGTACAATGTAGCAATATTAAGTGATTTGCAGATTGTAGAGAGACATAATCATGGCATGCCCGTGCCATACGTTCCCTATGGACAGGATGCTACTGTAGCTTATGGAGCTAAAGATATTCGTTTTAAAAATAATACGGATTCACCTATATTGATATGGTCCGTGGGAATTGACAATACGCTTTATATTGGTTTCTATGGCAGTAAAAAATCGCCTAAAGTGGAATGGCACCACGAGACACTTTATATCACGGAAGCACCAAAAATTTATAATACGAACCCAGAGCTACCGCAGGGAACTGAAAAAATGGTTGTAGAGGGAATGGATGGTGGTGCTGTGGAATCTTGGGTTACCATACTCAGAGAAGATGGAACCCAGGAGAAAAAACAACTTGGAAAAAGCATTTATAAACCGATGCCCTATGTCTATGAAAAAAATTAATCAAAGCAACATATTTTAATCCCTTACATAATAACAATAACTATAAAGATTATGTAAGGGGCTATGTTTATGATTCGTACCTCAAGGAGTACACAAAAATTGAATAAAAATTATTCATTTCTTATATTTTCTATAAGTCAAGGCATCTCAAATCTTGGAGGTGCCTTTCATTTTATTGCGGTAACAGCGCTCCTCGTCAATATTTCTGGCAATGGATTATGGGCAGGATTTTCCATGGTGCTAACGCCAATTTGCAGTCTGTTGTTATCTCCTTTTGCAGGGACCTTAGGAGATCGATTGAATGAAAAATACGTTTTAATCGTGTTAGATGTATGGAAGTCTTTGGTTGGAATTTTATTTATCTTCAGCAATGAAATTTGGTCTATTTATTGCTTAAAGCTACTGATCTCTGCCATAGAAATTCTATACAATCCTTCTAAGAAAAAGCTGATTTCCAGTATATTGAAAAGTGACGAACTGATGGCTGGAAATTCTATCGTAAGTGGGATCTCTGGTATTACCTATGTCATCGGCCCTGTATTAGCGGGATTAATTATTCGATTCTTTGGTATCCATACCATTTTCTATATCCATAGCAGTGCTTCTCTTCTATCTGCATTCCTTCTTTTTTTGGTAGAGACCAGAGAAAGCTCTCTTCTTTTACAACGGAAAGAAAAAAAAGCGGGGCTAAAATTTCATGGTGGCATTGCTACTGGTTTTACTTATTTTAAAAATCAGCCTGAAATTAAATTTTGGATTTTTACAGGTACCGTACTAGCACTAGGAACCATATCGGTCAATATGACCTTTTACAGCTTTGCCTTTGACTTTTTAAAAGTATCCAATGAGTTGTGGGCCATCATGATCTCTCTATTTTATGGCGCCAGATTTATTGCCATGGGGTTATCTCTCGGATTGCATGGACGAATCCGAAAAAGACCGATGGCTTATGTGTTCATTTGTTTTTTTACTGTTGCCACCTGTTGGTTTTTTTATGGAAATATAAAAACCGTAATTTTAATTATGGTATTGCAGCTTTTAGAGGGGACCGCCCTCAGTCTTTTTGAAATACTTCTCAATGCACAGCTTCAGACAATTTCACAAAAAGATTATGTGGCTAGAATCTTCAGCATCAACGATATAATTAGCAATGTGGGTCAATTGTTTGGTGTATTATGCACTTATGTTTTTATCCATATTTTTTCGTTGCAGCGTATCTTTATGCTGAATGCTATACTGCTCTTTGTCTGCATCCTATATTTATTTGCGATGGGCAAAGGGCGGCGAAAAACGCACCAATTCTCGATCCATTGAATACTATATAGGGATGAGCATTTTATATGAAAAGTAAAAGGAGATGGATCGCTTGAAATTAAATCAAAATAGAACACCTTTATTTGACGCATTAAAAGAGTATATCAATACTCAACCTACTCCTTTTCACGTACCGGGACACAAACAGGGGCGTGGTATCTTAGAGTTCAGAGATTACATTGGAGAAATGGCATTGAAGATGGACGTTAACGGAATGAGTGACTTAGACTATTTTAATAACCCCACAGGCGTTATTTTAGAATCAGAAAAGCTTTATGCGGATGCTTTTGGATCGGAGGAAGCATTTTTTCTAGTCAATGGAACCAGTTCAGGGGTTCAAGCGATGATATTAAGCACTTGCCAGCCGGGGGACGAAATCATCATTCCACGAAATGCCCATCGTTCAACGCTATCGGGCTTGATTTTAAGCGGTGCAAAGCCCATCTATGTTCAGCCGGAGATCAACCAAGCGTTAGGCATCGCAATGGGTGTTACGACGAAAAGTATATTAAAAGCCATAGAAGAACATCCCCATGCGAAAGCTGTCTTTATCATCAATCCTACATATTACGGATATACATCGGATCTAAGAAAAATTGTTGAATTGGCCCACCGAAATCACATGGCTGTATTGGTGGATGAGGCCCACGGTCCTCATATGTATTTTCATGGACAGTTTCCTTTGACAGCAATGGCCGCCGGGGCTGATATGAGTGCTGCCAGCATCCACAAAACAGGGGGCTCTTTAACGCAAAGTTCCATCCTTTTATTGAATGGTCCGAGAATACCGAAAGATAGAGTACGAAAAGTACTAGATTTAATGAATACATCCAGTGCTTCCTATCTCTTGATGTGCTCCCTAGACGTAGCGCGGAAGCAACTTGCACTAAATGGAGAGAAAATGCTCTCCCATACCTTAGAGATTTCTAACTGGGCTCGAGAGGAAATCAATAAAATCAATCACGTCTATGCTTTCGGAGAAGATCTTGTTGGAGCTCCTGGTTGCTTTGACTTTGACCACACAAAGCTGGGCATTCATGTAATGAATCTAGGGTATACCGGCTTTGAAATAGAAGATATATTAAGAAAACAATATAATATTCAAGTGGAGCTTGCAGATGTGTACAATATTCTCAATATTATCAGTTTAGGAGATCGAAAAGAGGATTTAGAGCGATTAATATCTGCGCTTAAAGATATTTCTTTTAAAAACACTAAAAGGTCTTTTGAAAATCCCATTCCTGTTCCCAGTTTTACAGAATCCAAGGTGTATCCAAGAGAAGCATTCTATAGCCCTAGGAAGTCCGTTAAAATAGAGGCATCCATTGGGATGATTTCAGGAGAAACCATTATGGCCTATCCTCCAGGGATTCCAATCCTATGTATGGGAGAGGTAATAACAAAAGAAATTATAGCATATTTAAAGGAGTTAAGGAGCCAGAAATGCCATATACAGGGAAACACGGATATGACATTAGAATATATTCACATATTGGAACCGTCGTCGTATCCTCTATAAAGCAATCTAGAAATAGGGAGGCTGTATCAAGGCATATTCAATTTCTATAGGAAGTGAATAGAAGGAATTGATAAAAATACACAACAATTATATTTTAAAAAGCATATCCACAGCTCTTAGAAAAAAGGAATAGAGATCTACATGGATAGAATTATAATTGTGTGTATTTTTATCAGTGAAGACCGATAGTCCCTATAAAGCAAATCTTTGTATATAAAATATAAAATGTTATAATAAATAGGGATACATCGAATAATAGAAAAGAGAGAAGTATAAAGAAAAGAGAATCCACACGATGATCCAAGGTAGAGAGCCTATGGTGAAATATCATCGAACTATGACGACTTTTCTAAATGGGTTAATAGAGGCAGCTTTGAATTAACTGGTTGTTGTAGAGCCTCAGCCATGGGAACATTTATTGAATACGGCTATAGAAGTAAAGGACGACCCTTGTAGGTCTATGATGCTGATTATTTCAGCAAGAAAAAAGTAAATTTACAGGATATGCAACAAATGGAGGGGAGGGCGTGGAGAAACTATGGTAGAAAAAGAGAATGACCATCCTTTGACTGTTTTACAGAATCAGATACTGCAATGTAGATTATGTCAGGATACCTTTGGGTTTGAGCCACAGCCAGTAATACAAGGAAACCGCCGATCCAAGATTATGCAGATTGGACAAGCACCGTCAAAAAAAGTTCATGAAACGGGAAGACCCTTTAATGATGCCAGCGGAAAAAAACTTCGGAATGAATGGTACTGTATATCGGAGGAAGACTTTTATAATCCTGATAATTTCTATATCGGTTCCATAGCCCATTGTTATCCAGGAAAAAATCCAAAAGGTGGCGATCGAAGACCACCCAAAGTATGTGCAGAGCAATGGCTTCGTAAAGAACTGGAACTGGTGGAGAATGAAATCTATATCCTCATCGGCGGATTTGCAGCAGAATTTTTCTTCCCAGGAGAGAAACTTTCATCCTTGGTATTTGAAGATCGAATCATCAATGGAAAAACTGCCTATATATTACCCCATCCATCTCCATTAAATATGAAATGGTTTAAAGATTATCCCGAATTTATGACGGACAGAATTTTTAAAATACGAAAAAAAGTTCATAGAGTATTGAAGGTTTAATCAATTATTCCTTTACAATGTACAGTTTTTATGAGAAAATCAATAAGTAGTAAGTATGTTTTACAGATATATGGAGGTGGATGTAGTGTCAAGAACAATAGGAACTGTAGCCAGAGGGATTAGAACTCCAATTATCAGACAGGGAGATAATCTTGTACAGATTGTAACAGACAGCCTGTTAGGAGCATTTGCAGAAGAAAATATTACTGTTCATGATAGAGATATAGTAGGAGTAACAGAGGCTGTTTTAGCGAGAGCACAAGGCAACTATGCAAGTTGTGATCAGATTGCAAAGGATATTCAGCATAAATTTGGGAATGAAACTATTGGAATTATCTTTCCAATCCTTTCTCGGAACCGTTTTTCCATCGTTTTGAAAGGGATTGCACGAGGTGCAAAGAAGATTGTTCTAATGCTTAGCTATCCATCGGATGAAGTTGGAAACCACTTGATCAGCCTGGATCAATTAGATGAAAAAAACGTTAATCCATGGAGTACATTACTAAATGAAGAAGAGTATAGAGAATTATTTGGAAGCAACGAGCATCCTTTTACAAAAGTAGACTACGTGAAGTACTATAAAGAGTTGATTATGGAAGAAGACTGCGAAGTGGAGATTATTTTTTCAAATAATGCAACAGATATGTTGAAATATACATCCCATGTTCTTTGTGCGGATATTCATTCCAGACAAAGAAGCAAACGACTGTTAAAAAATGCAGGGGCAGAAACTATATTAGGGCTGGATGATATTCTAACTGAAAGCGTAGAGGGTAGTGGATATAATACACAGTATGGCTTATTGGGCTCCAACAAATCCACAGAGGAGACAGTAAAATTATTTCCACGGGACTCTCAGAAATTTGCAGAGGAGTTAGCAGATGCTCTTAAAAAAGCGACAGGTAAGAATATAGAAGTTTTGGTATACGGAGATGGGGCCTTTAAAGATCCACAAGGCAAGATTTGGGAGTTAGCAGACCCAGTGGTATCGCCAGGGTACACAGATGGGCTCATAGGCCTTCCAAGTGAATTGAAATTGAAATATTTAGCAGACAATCAATTTGCTGATTTGAGCGGGGACGAGCTTCGTCGTGCAATGACGGACTATATTGCAAATAAAAATTCAGAATTGATGGGATCTCTTGAGAGTCTGGGAACAACGCCAAGACAATTGACTGATTTAATTGGAAGCCTTTGTGATTTAACCAGTGGTAGTGGGGATAAAGGAACGCCAGTAGTTTTCATTCAAGGATACTTCGATAACTATGCAAATCAATAGATGATTGAAAGAGCTTCCATAAAATAAATGGAAGCTCTTTCGTTTTTGAAGCTATAGCATATTAGAAAAATAAAACTTCAAGATGGTTTTTGATAGGATTAAGCTTAGTTTTCCATGAAAACTTCAACTGGCTTGATGAAATCACGGGGCAGGATTTTTTATGGCATAAAATAGATAGCGGATAGATTTTCAATAAGGTTAAAATTTCTCTTTACTTTTAAGGAATTATAAATTATAATGTATAATAATACAATGTTATAAGTAATCATACAAAGACAGTGATGAGTGGAGTAGCTTTACGAAAGCTTATACAGCGAGTTCCGATGGTGAAAGGGAACAAAGTTTTGTACAGTGAAGAGGACCTCGGAGTCGTGCACCGAAGCACATGCTAAGGCTGCAACGGATTCACCCGTTATAGTGATAAGGTATAGTCCATATTTGATGTACCTGAAGAGGCTTATATTGTGAAATATAAGCAAATTAGGATGGCAACGCGAATCTACTTTCGTTCCTAAGGAATGTTTTCTTAGGTATGGGAGTTTTTTTATTTGGAATATTTCAACTGCGAAGTAAACCCTAATGTTGAGCCCGACATAAATCTTGGAAGCGTAAGCAAATCAGTTTTATTAGAAAGGAGAGAATGGGTACAAAATTACGATCTAAAATAATGCTCTAGTAAATAGAGCTTTAATAAGAATGGAGGAATACTATGAAAAATACAGTGGTAAAGAAAAAGTATGGATTTAATGATTATTTAAAATTTATAATACCGTCTATCATCGGGGTATTATTACTGATGTTTCCGTTTCAATATGAAGGTGAAACCACCATCGTGGTTGCGTTACTAGCAGGAAAATTAACTGCTGCCTTAGAATCTGTATTGCCTGCAATTATATTAGGTTTTATAGCGTTTACGGGAATCACGACTTTAGTATATAAGCTTGTTCAACCTCAAATAATCGAAAAAAATAGTTTCTTAAAGGGCATTTTTAATGTTTCAACAGTCTGGGTCCTTGTGAGACTCCTTGGTGTCGCTTTTGCAGCAATGGCATATTTCAAAATAGGACCTGAATGGATTTGGTCAGAAGATGTCGGAGGACTAATTTTATATAGCTTAATCCCTACATTATTTGCAATGTTTCTTTTTGCAGGATTCTTACTTCCATTTTTAACGGATTTTGGTTTGTTAGAATTTGTAGGGGCACTTTTAACCCCTGTCATGAGACCTTTATTTCAGTTGCCTGGTCGTTCTTCTATAGACTGTATTGCCTCTTGGGTAGGGGATGGAACCATCGGTGTTGCTTTAACGAATAAGCAGTATGAGGAAGGGTATTACACAAAAAAAGAAGCCGCAATTATCTCAACGACCTTTTCAGCAGTATCCATTACTTTCTGCTTGGTCGTCATAAGTCAAGTAGGATTGGTACACCTTTTTGGATCATATTATTTAACTGTAGTAATCGCTGGTATGGTTGCAGCTGTTATTATGCCTAAAATCCCACCTCTATCCAAAAAATCAGAAACCTATTATAATGGTGTTAAAAAGGATTTAGGAGAAGATGTGCCAAAAGGATTTACCAATACACAATGGGGTGCACATCTAGCAATTCAAAAGGCAGAAGAAAGTGGCAACGTTAAAAACTTTGTAGTCAATGGATTTAAAACTGTTTTTGATATGTGGCTGGGTGTACTACCAGCAATCATGGCCTTTGGAACCATAGGGTTGATCATCGCCGAAACAACGCCAGTGTTCCAGTGGCTGGGAATGCCATTTATCCCGCTTTTAGAACTGTTTAAAATTCCAAATGCAGTAGAGGCTTCTCAAACCATCATGGTGGGATTTGCAGATATGTTCCTACCCTCAGTGATTGGCTCTACAATACCCAGCGAAATGACACGATTTGTAGTTGCTGCACTTTCTGTAACGCAATTGGTATATTTGTCTGAGGCGGGGGCTGTAATATTGGGCTCCAAAATCGATATATCCTTTTTAGAGCTATTTATAATCTACGTGGAAAGAACTTTGATTACGCTGCCGATTGTGGTAATAGCTGCTCATTTAATTTTCTAAGGAGATGAAAAAATGATTCATTATGAGGATGTCAAAAAGGCACACGAGAGAATACGTCCCTATGTTTATCGAACGCCACTAGATCAATCTATGTATTTAAGTAACCAAGATACCAAGGTATATCTCAAACTGGAAAATCAGCAAAAAATGAAATGTGCTAAAGCTAGGGGTGCCTTTAGTAAAATAACAAGCCTTTCCCAAGATGAAATCAATAAAGGAATTGTAGCTATTTCTTCTGGGAATCACGGTGCTGCCATAAGCTATGCTTCAAAGCTAATGGGGATAGAAAAAACTACAGTATATGTACCTGAAACCACACCCGACAGCAAGATTGAAAAAATAGAGTTCTACGGTGCTGAGGTAGTTAAAGTTGGAAAAAACTATGATGAAGCCCATGCAATTGGAGTAGAGAGAATTCAGGCTCATGGTGGTATCTTTGTTGATCCTTGCTCAGACGAGGTCGTAATAGCAGGACAGGGAAGTATTGGACTAGAAATATTGGAAGAGGAGCCTTCCATCGATACGATTTTAGTGCCAATCGGCGGAGGCGGTATCATAACTGGTATTAGCATTGCTGCTAAAGCTGTAAACCCCAATATAAAAATTATAGGTGTACAGACAGCGGCTTGCCCTGCAATGGTAGCAGCAATGGCAGATGAAAAGTTTTATGAGGTATATCCTACGGAAGACTCCATATGCGATGCCCTAGTTGGTGGCGTTGGATACATTCCTTACCAAATGTCCAAGCGATGCATTGATGATATCATCGTCGTAGAAGAAACAGATATCTATGATGCTATCCAACACTTACTCACCAAGGAAAAGGTAGTAGCAGAGCCTGCCGGTGCTGTGGGTGTGGCGGCCATAAAAAAGAAGGGGGATCTTTTTAAAGGTAGAAATGTTGCTGTGGTCATTACTGGGGGCAATATGGATGAGGCATTGATGAAAGAGATTATGAGTAGAGCTTAAATCTTAAGTTGAACTTTATATGAAATTAATGAAATATAGATGATAAAGATTGTATTATTTAGGAAATGCATAAAATATCAACAAGGTGACAAAATAGCAGGAGATTATCGGAAAATCCGATAATCTCCTGCTATTTTGTCTGACAATTAAAATTGATATTTTAACTGATTTTAACGATGGTTCTACCCACATGAGTTCCTTGCTGCATTTTTGAAAAAATTTCTTCTAAGCCATCTAAATCAACCTCGCGAACATGAAGCTGATCCATAATGTGCCACTCTTTTGCAAAACGCTGCCAAATATTCAACCGTCCCTCAATTGGATAATTTACAGAATCGATTCCCAGTGCGTTAATGCCTCGTAGGATAAAAGGGAGCACTGTTGTTTCTAGGCCTATTCCTGCCGCATTGCCGCACATACTAATGCTGCCCCCATAATGGATTTGTGGGATCAGCGCCGATGCTACTTTACCACCCACGGCATCTAATACAAAGTGAAATCGTTGCTTGCCCAGCGGTCTTGCTTTTTCCGGAATAAGGTCTTCTGGATAGAGTACTGTCTTTGCACCGAAGGATCGGATCAGCTGTTCTTCCTGCTTCTTACGACTAAAGGCAGATACATTGGTATAGCCGCATTTGGATAATAATCTGATCGCGATACTTCCAACACCACCAGAGGCACCAGTCACGAGGATTTCAGGTTGATTGGTTACATTCATCCCCATTTTTTCTAAAGCATCAATAGAAATTGCAGCAGTAAACCCTGCTGTTCCGATGACCATTGCATCTCTTAAAGAAAGTCCCTCAGGCAATGGAACAATCCACTGTTCTGGAATCTGTACATATTCTGAAAAACCTCCCGTATGGGTCATACCCACTTGGAAACCAGTAACCAAAACTTTTTGACCAACATAAAACTTTTCTGAAGTAGAGGATACTACTGTTCCGCTTAAATCAATCCCTGGAATCATAGGATAGTTGCGGATAACGCCACCCCCTGCTTTTACGGCCAAATGATCTTTATAGTTCACCGAAGAATAAGCAACCTTAATGGTAACATTGCCTAAGCTTAGATCATTTAATGTAATGTTTTCTACAGCATGAGATACGATGCCATTTTCCTCTCTCACAACGACTGCCTTAAATTGCTCCATATAAATTCCCTCCACTTTAATTCTGATTAAGAATATTTCCTAATACGAATAATTCTCATGCTTGAATTTTAACAAAAATATGGTATACTGTCAATAAGTTTAGGGAGGGTCAAACATGGAACTACATCAATGTATTAACTTTTTATTGAGTACTGCACAAAATACAGTGTTTCAATATTTTAATCAAAAACTATCTCAGTACAATATTACGCCAGCGCAGTATGGGGTGTTGAACTGTCTTTGGGAGCATGGAGAGCTTACACCAAAGCAAATCGGGGAGTTTCTTGTACTGGAGGCATCTTCTATTTCTGGGATACTTGAGCGAATGCAGAAAAATAATTTAATAGAACGAAACATACATCCAAATAATCGCAGAACAATCGTTGTAACTACAACAGAGCAAGCGGATGATATCCGCCATAACATTGAAGAAATTGTAAGTGAAATGAATCATAAGTTTTTATCCTTCTTATCGGAAGATGAGAGACACTTATTTACTCAAATATTACAAAAAATAATCCATATCCCAAAATAAGTTCGTAAAATACAAACAGCTCCTTTATGTATGGTAAAGGAGCTGTTGATCATTTTAAAATCTAATTGATGGGGTATTACAACTATGCTCCAATTAAATAGCGGTCCATCCGCCGTCCACTGCCAGGTACTGTCCTGTAGTATAGCTGGATGCATCGGAAGCAAAATAAACAATGGCGCCGTCCAGTTCGCCCTCTCTTCCAGGTCTGCCCATTGGACATAGGATCTGGATCGCACCTAAAAGTCCTTCGGTCTCAATTACATCCTTCGTCATTTCGCTTGGGAAATAAGCAGGTCCGATAGCATTCACAGTGATGTTGTATTTAGCCCACTCATTAGCCAAAGCTTTTGTCATCATTAAAACTGCCCCTTTTGAGGTGCAATAAGCCGATATAGGGGAACCTGGCATTGCTACCATGGAATGGATAGAACCGATATTTACTATTTTTCCATACTTTTGCTCAATCATAACTTTTCCGACTTCTCTTGCAACGTAATAAACAGAATCGCAATTAATGCGAAGGGTTTCCCGCCATTCTTCATCAGTTTGGGATTCTGCTGGGATCCCTTTGCCGATGCCTGCATTATTAATCAGAATGTCGATTTTTCCAAATGCGGATTTGATTTCTGAAACCATTGCAGTGATTTCAGAGGTAATCAATACATCACATTTAATCGCCATGCAGCGAACTCCCATGGCTTCAATTTCTTTTTTCACATTTTCCAACTTTTCGACCCTTCTTGCAGCAATTACAACATCTGCCCCTTGTCTTGCTAAAGCCTTGGCAAATTGTACACCAAGTCCCGAGGAAGCACCTGTAACCAAGGCTACTTTACCTTTTAAATCAAATAAACCACTCATGATACCAGCTCCTTTCCTTATTATAAATAATATTACCTATTTTTACGATTTTCAAACAGGTAAGAAGGTAGAAGGTTATGTTATAGTGTAGATTTCAATCCATAACCAACATCGATCAATAAAAAATCAGTCTCCATATTTGGAATTATCAGGTGTACATTCCTCTTCAAATTAGTTCTACCATGGGATTAAATTACTAATGTCAGGCACTAAACTACTACTATTATTAATTTTATTCGTATTATATAATGGATTTAATAATGGAATTAAAATTATGCGACTGAATTGGAGTGGAGACCGTGTCCTTAGAAAAGTCTACTGACAAAAAACTTTATGGAATTGAATTGATGCGAGGAATTTCTTGTCTATTGGTAATCATGATTCACGTGACAGCTTCCTTCTGGATATACCCCCAAAAGGAAAGCTTAACTTTCAAATGGATAATAGCACTCAATACAATTTCTAGATTTGCTGTGCCAAGCTTTATTTTTATGAGTGGATTTACCTTGTTCTATTTTTATTCAAGAAGAGAATTTTCTTTTATATCTTTCTATAAAAAGCGTATGGTCAAGGCAGCGATACCTTACCTCCTCTGGAGTTTCTTCTACACAGGAATCAATTATAGAAAATATTTAAATGTTTCCGTGGGAATGCAGTGGGGCCAATTTTTCAAAGAGGCACTGTTGGGATTATCCAGCTATCATTTGTATTTTATGCTAATTATCATTCAATTTTATTTCATATTTCCTGTCTTGCTACGGATCTACAAAAAAGTAGATAAGCCCATGATCACCTTCATTTTTTGTGGCATCTTGAATCTGGTGTTCATTCGACATCTGAATTTACCGCTACGGGATCGCTTATTTCCTTATTATTTGATTTATTTTATAGCTGGATTTGTTTTTGCAGATTTACGCCTAAAAGGTCGAAAATTTTCTAAAATAGGAAGGATGTTATGGGGAATCGCTTATATAGTGGCAGCGGTATATTATGTAGTGGATCATTATAGGATTACGATAGGAGCGCCACCGATTTCACCGAAAATATTTCAGTATATTTTTATGGTATATGGTGTTATTAGCAGTAGTCTGCTCTATATCCTATTGGAAAAACTTGAGGAAAATAATCTTCCATGGATGCGGCATCCACTAATAGGGTCCTTGAGTGCCCACTCATTTTCTATTTATTTGGTTCATCCTTTCTTGATGAAATGCTACCAATGGTTAGAAGGTTATGTCACCTTGGATGGTGTACCTTTGTACGGGCTATTTCTTGTGAAAAGTACTATAATCTTCATGAGCTCCTGGGGCATTAGCATCGTTTTATCTCAGATAAAGATAAAATTACTACAGAAAAAACATGGATATAAAGATAGATAATTAAATCAATTGAATCTAATGTAAAAATTCATAGCATTTAAATTATTTATATAAATAATTCAATAATTGGATGAAAAAGAATTAACATTGTGATAGAATAAGATTGATTACGTAAAACACATTTTTATAAAAAAACATAGAGACATTCCGTTGATATGTAGAAAAATAACATGAAGAGGAGAATTGCTATGAGTAAACCAGTATTATCAGCACATTTTGAATCTAGAACACCTTCTGATGTTCGTTTGGCCCAAATGAAATACGATGAACGCGAAGTTAAGCCAGCAGCAGTAATCAACGTGGGTATCGGAAACGTATCTCTACCTACAAATCCAGCCATGATGAAAAGAATGTTCGAGCTTAATGCACCAGAAAGTCCATTCGCAAATGGTGTTGTAAGATATTCAGGTACAGCAGGAACAGTTGAAGCTCAAAATGCATTTAAAAATATTCTTAAAAGTGAAGGATTCGATACAAGTAAGCTTCATGTACAAGTAACGGATGGTGGATCTTCTGGTATGGAGTTATTAATTTTAGGTGTTTGTGGACCAGCTGGAACAGATGAAAAACCACTGATGATGATCGATCCTGCTTATACAAACTACATTTCATTTGCTGAAAGAGTTGGCCGTAAAACTGCAACAATAAAGCGTAAAATGGGTGAAGACGGTAAATTCAGCTTACCTAGCATGGAAGAAGTTGAAGAAATGATTAAAGCAAATAACCCAGGTGCACTTTTAGTAATTCCTTACGATAATCCAACAGGACAATACTATACATACGATATTCTTAGAGACCTTGCGAAACTTTGCGTTAAATACAATATGTGGATGGTAAGTGACGAGGCATACCGTGAATTATATTATGATGAAAACGAAGCGTTAGTAAGTATTTGGGGATTAACCGATGCTGAGGTTCCAGGAATTGAAGGAAGAAGAATCAGTATTGAAACAGCTTCAAAAGTATGGAATGCTTGCGGATTAAGAATTGGTGCTGTTATCACAGATAGCCCAGAGTTCAGCAACCGTTCAATTGCTGAGTATACAGCAAATTTATGCGCAAACGTAATCGGTCAATATATATTTGGAGCTTTAGCTCACGAAAGCAAGGAAGATATTCTTGCTTGGTGCAAACAACAAAGAGATTACTACAAAGATCAAATCGTAAAAGTATACAACGGTTTGAAAGAGCAAGAACCAGGACTTATCGTTTCAAGTCCAGATGCTTCCATCTATTCAGTAATTGATGTAAGAAACGTTGTAAAACCTGGATTCGATTCAATTGAATTCGTTTTATACTGTGCAGGAAAAGGTTCTGCTGTAATTGATGGCGTTGAGACAACATTGTTAGTAGCGCCAATGAAAGGATTCTATGACATTAAGGCTGGAGAGGAAAACCCTGGAAGCACTCAATTCAGAATTTCTTTCGTTGAGTCACCAGAAAATATGGCGAAGATTCCTGAACTTTTTGTAACTCTTTTAAGACAATACGAAGCACAAAGATAATAAAAGTGATGAATGATAAAGTCAATCCCATCTTAGATGGGATCGACTTTTTTTATTTCATAGAACTCTATTGAACCCATATAAAAATTGAAAGGTGGAAGAAATACGACGAATTATTAGGGGGACGATTGGTGTATTGGTAGATCCATATGATCAAGGGAAGATTATGACCGGTGTCAATTTGATGATTGGGGCTGCTGGTGTAGTGTTGGCTGTAGCATTACCCTATGTCAAACTTATACAGTCGGAATGCTCCTCCATGGTTTATTCTTAGGGATGCTGGGTACTATTAAGAATAGAGTTCCATTAATTATTATATCTATTTTCGTCATGGAAGGAAGCTTAACAAATTCAGCCTGAATATTAGGCTGTGTATTTTCATTGATGGGAAGTAGTGTAATTTGACGATGCCTTTAGGTTTAATCCCATCCATTGGACAGCTGGATGAAAAATAGAAAGTAAAGCGTAAGACTGATAGGAGTTAGAAACCACAGCACTGCGAAATGAAAGGGCTGGCCGAAATAGGCTCAAAAGAAAAAGAGATTTTAAAATTAATTTTTAGGAGGTTTTGTATGAAAACAAGATCTATAGAAATGAGTATAAAAAAGCCTGGAACCCATTGGGTAGGCAATGGATTTCATGTAAGCAATTATTTTCCTTCTGGAGCAAATTTACTAGAAAGGTTTTCACCCTTCATTTTAATGGATTATAATGCACCCTTGGAATTTCTCCCCAGCGAAACCCCAAGAGGGGTAGGTGCCCATCCCCATAGAGGCTTTGAAACTGTCACCTTTGCCTTAGAGGGTGCTGTTGAACATCATGATAACCAAGGCAATCATGGCATCATCTACCCTGGCGATGTTCAGTGGATGACAGCAGGTGGGGGCATCTTGCATAAAGAATATCACGAAGCATCCTTTAATAAAACCGGTGGGCTCTTTCATATGATACAGCTATGGGTAAATCTTCCTAAACAGTATAAAATGACAAACCCACGATATCAAGCGATCGTAAATAAAGATATGAAAAAGGTGGTCATGGATAATGAAAGTGCTACAATTACCATCGTAGCAGGAGAATTCAATGGCGTAGCTGGACCAGCAAAAACTTTTAGTCCCATGAACATTTATATCGTTGATTTAAATGGGGGTGAAAAAATTAGTTTAAATGAGCCCAGCAATTATAATGTGGGAATTCTGATTTTAAATGGAGATATCCATGTAAATGGAGAATCTCATAATGAAAGTGATTTTGTCCTATTTCATAATGAAGAGGGAACAATCAATTTAGAGGCCCCTGCCGGCGGTGGAAAAATCTTTGTTCTGAGTGGTGAGCCAATAAATGAGCCCATTGCCGCAGGCGGACCTTTTGTAATGAATACGACAGAGGAACTAAGGCAGGCTCAAGAGGATTTTTACAACGGTAAATTTGGCGATATGAACTTTTAAATTATAAAAACACCATCAGTCTACTGATGGTGTTTTTATAATTTAGCCTAAGGTATCTTTGTATATGGATTTCACAAAAATTAATGAGAGTGTCCTTCTTCAGCCTCTTTTTTCGTTCTATGAATTGTGCCATGAGGATGTTCTGGCGGTGCATAGATAGAGTATAGCTTTAGAGGGATACAGCCTGTATTAATTAAATTATGCCACTTGCCTGCAGGCACAATAATGATACAATCCTCTGAAACCTGTGCTTTAAAATCCAGCTGATTTTTGCAATCTCCCATCATAACAGTACCTTGACCCTGCTCAATACGGAGAAATTGATCCACGTCTGGGTGCATTTCCAAACCAATATCATCACATACAGGGATACTCATTAAGGTGAGTTGAAAGTATTTTCCTGTCCATAGGGCGATACGAAAATAATCATTTTGCTCAGTGGCTTTGTCGATATTGGTGACGAAAGGATTCGGCCCATAATCCTTTAGCTTTTTAGGTGGTTCACATGGCACTGGATGATTGGGCATGGTACTCCAGTAGGAGTAAGGATAGTAAGTATACATGTAATATGGGTCATAGATCATAGAATTACCGTAATATGGGCATGGATATTGGGGATAATTATAATACATCGCATTCATTCCTTCCATATGCTTTTACCATATGATATGCTAGAGTTTGAATAGAAGTGCATCCTGTGGTTTTTACGACATTATTTTAATTCAGAATATCAGAAGGAGAAGGGATATGGGATTGACGGTATTAGAGCTCATAAAGTTAGACATATTTAAAAATTTTAAGTTGGTTGCAGGTCAACGAGGCCTCGATAAACCGGTAGAGAAAATCGGAATATTGGATTGGGAGTTTACCAATAAAATAGAAGGGCGTATTGTGGATAGTGAATTTACAAAGGGTGAATTTGTGCTGACCAGTCTTTTATTTGCAAAGGAACAGCCAGAATTAATCATAGACGCTTTAAAATATTTAGAGGAAAGCCATATCTCTGGATTCGCTGTAAAAAATATCTATTATGACGATCTGCCCATGGAGGTAATCGATTATGCAAATAGGAAGTCCCTACCCATTTTTATCTTTGATACCAGTGTATACTTTGAGGATATCATTACAGTTGCTGCAGATAAAATAAAGTCCATATCGAATTTTGATCTGCTAGAAAGTAAAGTGGATTTAATCATAAAGATGAATATCAATAAAGCCGTAACGAGGGAAGTGGCACTTGAAATAAATAGTAGCTTTAAGGAATCTTTTTTTGTGATCTCTATGAAAGAGAAACGATTGATTGATGAGAGTCGAATCATTCCATTGATTGAGGCCTTGAAGAAAAACAGCATTATGAATCGGAGTAGCACCATATTAAAATATAAAAACAGTATCTTAATGATATACACCTTCCATAAGAATCAGAATGAAACCGTTGGTCATGATGTGCCATCTTTATTGAGAAAAATGGGCGTCGATATTTCACAGTATTATATCGGCGTAAGTACAGTCCATGTGGATTTAAGCGAATTGGGGAATGGGATCAATGAAAGTATATTTGCCCAACGGACAGGAGAATTATCTCAAAATAGTTTCAACTATTTTAAGGATATTGGTGTTTACAGTATATTGATGCCCAATGCAGACAATGGTTGGATTCAAGATTTTTATAATAGAATACTAAGTCCCATTCAAAGCTACGATGAAAAGTACCATACAGAATTGTTTCACACAGCCTTGAACTATATTGAAAATGATGGGAAAATCATAGATACTGCTCAACGTCTTTTCCTACACAAAAACACGATTCGATATAGAATCGGTAAAATAAAAGAATTGCTGCACATGGAAGACAAGGAATTAGAATTTTATGAGCAGCTTTCTATGGCAATCAAGCTTTATAAAATATATCATATATAATGGGACGAAGTACACCTTGGATAAAATACAAAAAAACACAATATTATTTTTATTTTAAACAAAGAAAAGTGGAGCGATCTATAGTAAAATAATAAGGTAATGATCATCCGGACGAATCATATAAACGGGATAATTACAGAGGGAGGAGAAGACGTATGAACAATAAAATAATTCGCGGCGAAATACTTTTAATTATAACAGCAATTATCTGGGGTACTTCCTTCGTTGCTCAGCGTGTTGGTATGGAACTCATAGGACCATTTACATTTACAGCGACGAGATTTCTTGTAGGAACATTATCCTTGATTCCGATTATCCTCATAACGGATAAGGTCAACAAAAAGGAAGAAGAAAATAAAACTGAAAATAAGACTGAAGCTGAGACTGGAATCAGAAAAGAATTACTTATCGGTGGAATCGCTTGTGGCTTAGCCCTATTTTCAGGAATATCCTTTCAGCAAGCAGGGCTTCAATATACGACGGCAGGAAAGGCCGGATTCATTACTGCATTGTATATTGTCCTAGTACCGCTTCTTGGATTATTTTTAAAGAAGAAAGTGGATAAAAATGTATGGATCGGATTAATTTTAGCTGTAATGGCTTTATATCTACTATGTTTTACAGAGGACTTTTCTATATCAAAAGGAGACCTCATCGTACTTTGTGGCACTGTATTTTGGGCGATTCATATTCTTGTGATTGACCATTTTGCACCGAAAGTCAATGGACTTAAAATGTCCTGTATCCAATTCTTTACTGCAGGAATTCTGTCTTTAATCATTGCATTTTTTACGGAAACTATTGAAATGTCTGCTATTTTAAATAGTGCAGGTCCAATTTTATATACGGGAATCGTCGTTGTAGGTGTAGCTTATACATTCCAAATCATTGGACAGAGAGGAACCAACCCTACGGTTGCTGCCATTATATTGAGTATGGAATCTGTATTTGCTGTGGTATCCGGAATGGTGCTTTTAGGAGAAAGTATGTCCTTAAAAGAAATTTTAGGCTGTATCCTAATGCTTGCAGCCGTTCTTATTACGCAGATACAGCCTACAAAATCCAATGTGGAAATAGAGGAGAAGGCATAGGAATCTACTGAGATTTTAACAGGATTAATTTCGAGATAAAAAGCCATATACGAGGAATCGTGAATTCCTTTGTATATGGCTTTCCTATTAGATATCTGCAAAGGCTTTTTGACGCCATTTCCCTTTTTTGAAGAAAAAGGTAGTGATGAGTGCACCCAGTGTCCAAGAAGCCAGAAGAGAAATAAAGGTAGATTCTGGTCTTCCTGTAGGGTAAGCCTCACTCCTCGTTAGATAAGCAATGGTGTATGCGATAGGGACACGAATGATGATGGTATTAATCATAGAGATCCACATGGGCGTCATTGTATCACCTGCACCACGCATAACCCCAAATAGACTCTGTGTTACTGCCATTGCAATATATCCTACCGCAAGAATCCGCATCATATAAACACTTAAATCGATCAATTCTGTTGTATCCGTAAAAACACTGACCAGATATCTGCCAAAGATTAAAATTAAAATAGTGATTAAGGTAGATACGCTAAGGGCAAGTATTAAGCCGTGCTTCGTTCCTTCATCGACACGATCCATTTTTTTAGCACCGATATTCTGTCCCGTATAGGTGGTCATTGCAGCTCCAAAGGAGAAGTTGGGCATCATAGCAAATCCATCGACCCGCATAACGATCACGTTACAGGCGATGACCATTTCTCCAAAGCTATTGGTTAGAGACTGGACAACGATCATAGCCAGAGATAAGATCGCTTGTGTGACGCCGGAAGGGAGTCCAAGTTTGATTAATCGATGGGAATATTCCTTCTTTAAAGTTAACATTTTACTGTTGAGATCAAAGTTTTCTTTCATTTTAAGTAATTTAAGGACGCAAAGGATTGCTGAGATTCCTTGAGCGATGATAGTAGCGAGGGCAACGCCGGGCACACCCATATGAAAGCCTGCAACGAACCAGAGATCTAAAATTACGTTTAATACTGTAGAAATCAAGAGAAATATAAGCGCAGATACGGAATCTCCAAGACCTCTCAGAACTCCTGCTAGAATATTATAGTAAGCAAAGCCTGCAATTCCCCAGAAATAAATATTTAGATAACTGGTACACCAATTAATAATACTATCCGGTGTATTCAAGAAAGATAACATAGGCCGAGCGACCATGGGCCCAATGACCATGATGATGACGGAGGCAATGCCCGTCAGTGTGATACAGGTTCCGATGGCGCGCGAAAGTTTCTCCCTGTCTTTTGCACCAAAATATTGGGATACCATAATACCTGCCCCTACAGATATGCCAACAAAGAGCACCAGTAGAAGGTTTAATATGGGCATGGCACTGCCAACAGCTGCGAGTGCATTGTCTCCGACATATTTACCGACAATGATAGAGTCTGCTGTATTGTAAAGCTGCTGTGCTATATTACCAACGAGCATTGGAATTGCAAACTCTGTAATTCGTTTCCACGGTGTGCCTTCCGTTAAATCTTTGGGAGCAAATACATCCTTTAAATTTGCCATATCTCTACCTCCTAATTCGCATAACAAGCTGCATAATATATATGTAAATATTTCAATAGTCTAAATATTATTTAAACTATACTAACTATCATATCTTGTAAATTTATATATAGCAAGATTAAATAATCGTTATGAAGATGCAATTAAAAGCGGAGCATCTCCATTTCGTATTAACAGAATATTAACCTGAATTTACAAATCTTAATACAAAATTTATATCTATAGCATTAAACTACTATTGAAAGGAGGCAAATTTTATGACTCTGATAGTAGGACTTAGTACGATAGTTCTTTTTATATTGGGCTATTATATAATGGATCATATTGATCAATTCATACAAAATAACGTGGGTATTTCAAATAAGAATCTATATCATGAAAAGGTTAAGGATAGAGAAGAAAAAAATAGGATATTAATCTATGGAAAAAATGAACTGACGGAGTTGGTAGAAGATTATTGTAATTCACAAAGATATGAATATCAGCAAATAACAGATGTCTGTTATATTGATCCGGAGACTAAATATCGGTGTTTACTTGCACTATCCTATAATGATGCAGATAATTTGACGGTTAGTTCGATTGGCTTCAAAATTTATTCTATTTCAAATGTCACAGCATTATGCAACAATCAAGAAAATTTAAAAATGTATAAAGAATTCAGCGTTCATAATGTATTGTTATATGATGATATAGACAAAGTTTTTGGAATGATAAAGGGGTTGGTGGAAGATGGAAACAAGAATAAGAACAAAATTTAAATTAACTTATGCACAGTTAAGTGCCATTACGTTTTTTACCATTATATTGATTGGTGCAGGACTGTTATCACTTCCGATCGCATCTAGAAGTGGAGAGTTTACACCTTTTATTAA